>CANPWT010000031.1 GCA_947584775.1 uncultured Clostridia bacterium
CTCCGCCAAACGAATTGATGGCCTTTATTATAACGCTATCGTCAATATTTAATTGCTTTGCAACAGCCAAGGCAAGGGAAATATTTTTTTTGTTGTATTCACCTTTAAGTTTTGGCTTTAATTTTGTTGCTAAACTTTGGCAAACCTCGTTGGTTATAAAATTAATATTTTTTTGCTTTTTTAAAAAGGTAGTGCTATCTTCTAAAAAAACAAATCTATTGCTCGCCCGCTTTAAAAAAGTTAAAAACGAAGCCCGTAAATCGAACAGTGAGGAATAACTATCCATGTGTTCGCGCTCTATGTTTGTAATTACCGCGATGTTAGGATAAATGGACAAAAAACTTTTGCTGTATTCGCACGCTTCCACCACCAAAAAATCATCCCCCAAATTAAACCGAGGCATAAAAACATCCGCTCCAATATGGCAGGAAACTTTTTTGTGCGCCAGCCGTAAAATTTCGTAAATTAGCGAGGCGGTTGTGCTTTTGCCGTGCGTGCCTGCAACCGCAATAACACATTTAAAATAACTAAAAAATTGGTTAAGCGCCTCAGCACGGTCTATGATTTTTATGCCTAAATTTTTTGCTTCCCTAATATATTTGTTGCTGTCCTTAATTGCAGGCGTGCGCACACACAAATCTACTTGCAAAAATTCCTTTTTAAATTTTTTTGTAACGGGAATTTTATTTTCCTCTAAAAGTTTTGTGTATGCGCTATCTTTTGCATCATAACAAACCACCGTTAGGCCTAGTTTTTTGTAACTTAACGCCAATTGATGCATGCTTACTCCGCCCGCACCCAATAATAACACACTTTTAATATTTGCATCTAACATATTGTTTTATATGATAATTTTTTAACTAATGTTTAACTTGCAATGAATCATAATAAGTGTGTTTTGCATCAATTTAAAGTCTAATAACATTGCAGGATCAAACAAGTGAAATCAATGGGGTCCCCGCAAGAATTTATTGCACAGTTGGGGCGGGTAGTTTATTTGTTTTGAGATTCACTCCATGCGCTTCGCTTAGTCGGAATGACAGTATATATTAGGGCTCCCACGAGAACTTTTCGAAGTGGGAAAATGAGCAAACAAGTGAAACCAATGGGGTCCCCCGCAAAACTCAAAAGTTTTGTGGGGAAAAGGAATAGACAAGCAAAAGGCGAAATTTGCGAATTTGTGAGCAAATGAGAAAAAGCGCAGTCTATTACGGGTCATACCGAGCGAGTGAAACGAGTCGAGTGTATCTCAAAAAAAATATCCGTCATGCGGACTATTTTACAAAAACAATTATGTAAAAAAATATCCTCATAGACGATATTTTGAAGAAACAATTATGTAAAAAATCTCTGTCTCGCGGAGATTTCACAATGCAATTATGTAAAAAAAAATATCCCGCATAGACAATATTTTGAAGAAACAATTATGTAAAAAATCTCCGCCTCGCGGACTATTTTTAACATACAATTATGTAAAAAAAATCTCCGCCTCGCGGAGATTTTGTTTACAATTATTGATTTGCTTTTTCTTTTTCAAAAGCAGACAATATTGCAGAACTGATTTGTTCTCTTGTTTCAGTGTTTAATGGGTGTACGATATCTCTGTACTCACCACTTGGTGCTTGTTTGGATGGCATAGCAATAAAGTTACCATTTGCGCCTTCAATAATCTTTACATCGTGAACAACAAATGCGTCATCAATTGTAAAGGAGGCAACGGCTTTTAACTTGCTATCATCTTTAGTCACCAATCTGATTCTGATGTCTGTGATCTTCAAGTCTGTTCACCTTCCCCTTTATAGATTAACTACCTAGTAGTCATTAATATTCTAACCAAAATTTTAAATTTTTGCAAATGTTTTTATATGTTTTTTAAATATTTTTAAATTTGGTAAATCTTTTAATGAGATAGTGTTGCAAACGGCGTTGTTATTTATTTTGCTTTGAGATTCACTCCATGCGCTACGCTTAGTCGGAATGACACGCCATAGACTACGCTTTTGTCTATTTGCCCACAAATTCGCAAATTTCGCCTATTCTAATTAATTATAACCTTATGGAGTAGGAGCCATGAGGGAGAACTTACGGTCTCCCTCATATAATTGTTGTAAACAAACAAAAAATCTAGCAATAATGCTAGATTTTTGTTAGGTTAGATGATTTGCTTGGTTTACTCTGTCGAAGGTTAATGTTATACCTTGGCCATCATCCTCATTCCAAACGCCTTGGCCATCAGTTTTTGACCAAACACTATCGGTATCGAAGGTTAAAGTCCAACTAAATCTGTTATCTTTAAATTTCCAATTGCCGGTTAAGTTTTCGCTGCCATATCGGTTGCCTGCAATAAATTGTTTAGGCACGCACCAAGTATAACTGCCTTGGAAATAATCTGTTTTATTGAATTTAGCGCTGTCTAACTCCCTTACAAAACTGCTGTTAGAAGTATAAGAATAGGTTAAACCTGATAAGAACGCTTCTATAAAGTGGCCTTTAACTACGTTTTTGCCAATAACTTCGGTGTTGATAACAACGTTTTGCATTACACCAGAAATTCCGTCTGAAGCAAATATGTTAAAGCCTTGATTATCTTTAGTTGTGTAGTTAAATCCGTCTTTATTAGAGCCGTAATCTACCCAAGTTTCTTGATACAACACGCCATCGCCGCTGCCTATGCTATTTACTGTAGCGTATTGAAGTTTTGCGCCTGCTGGGAATATTAATGCTATTAACGAAGTTTTTGCATCTTTGTTTGCAGCATTTATATTGCTTGCTAATTGAATGTTTTTAATTAATCCAAGACCATTTGTTCCGTTGCCCATTTCAACAACTGCGCCAGCAACATATTTGTCGCCAGAGATAGTGTTGCGTCCTACATAATCTCTTACAAGAACTTGGTCAATAATTGAATTTGCGTTTGTAACTTTTACCACAATACCTGCAGCATAGTTACCATAAATATGAGTTGTTACTCTACATTGATAAATGGATGCGTCAACCTGTGCGCTAGGAGCATCGATTGCTGCAATACCACCAGTGTATACATTTTTACCAATATTGCCGATTCTTTCCATCTGGGCGGTTGCGTGTTTAATTGTGTAATTGTTTTCACCGGCAATACCGCCAACATATACCGTCTCACCAACTGTAGAAGCAATGTCAATACTTCCACCGTTAATAAATACGTTTTCAATTTGACTTTCGTTTTTACCGGTTACGCCACCAATTCTTACTGTTCTAGTTTCATAAGTGCTATCGTATGCTATATCGATGTTATAAGTATCATCTAAAATATCTCTTACAATGTATTTGTTGTAACCTACAACGCCGCCGATGTAAACATTTCCGCCATAAACACCGCTGTTTGAAGTTGCATTTTTAGAGAACTTAATTACCAAACCGTCTTGTTTTGTGCTAATAGTTTGAACAGTGCCGTTGTTTACACCTGCAACACCGCCCGCAACGTTTGTTGAATACAAAACAACATCTACTAAGTCGATATCTTCAATAGTGCCATTGTTTACACCTGCAACACCACCAACTATTGCGCCGGTAGTAGATTCAGCAAGTTTAAATTCAACTAAACCGCCTGTAATAGTGCCACTTACAAGTTGACCTGTAATGCCACCCATATAATATGCTTTGCTGTTTGCAATTTCATTTGTTACTTTGACATTTACATCTTGTATTGTAGATTTCTCAGTTTTGCCTGCAAGAATACCCACATAAGAAGTGCCATTATTGTCAAATTTAAAATCGTTAACTTCTAATGTTAATTTGCCAATATATGAATCAGTTACGGTTGAGAAGAAACCTGCGTTAATATTTTTAGAATCGATTGAAAAGTTGTAAATTTTGTGCCCGTTACCATTAAATACACCATGCGTTAAAGTGATAGGGTCCCAATTTTCGCCATTTAAGTTGATATCTGCTTGTAAAGTGTATGATTCATCCTTAATTTGGCCGCCACGCTCTTCAATAAATTTTTTGAAAGCCTCTCTGTTTTCTTGTTCGGTATTGTCTTCGCTACCAATATCTGTATTTTGCAAATCTTTTAAGAAATATTGATTGTTAATATCTGGGATTGTGGTTTCTGTCATTTGTAAATTTGGGTATGTATTTTCTACAATGTCCCAAACATTAGCATCCCATGGAGTTTTTTCGTTTGCATCCAATGCATAATAGATAAATTCAGTGTTATCTTTTTTGGCTTTAATGTCAGAAGCAATAACAAAATATATTGTTTTTTCTTCATTTAAAAAGCCATATTCTTTATATAATTCGGTTGTATCATTTTTAACTACGTTTGCTTGTTCGCCCTCGGTGTAGTTACCAATTAAATATTTTAAAACATTAAAATCTTTATCTTCTGCATCAAAGCCGTCAGCGGTTGCAAGCGTGCCAATAAATGAGCCAAAGTTGGTTGCTGAAGCGTTGCTTGCTGCATAAGATTGTTGAATAGCGCCAGAAGTTGTGCCAATAACAAATTTACCAACCAAGCCACCAGCAACTGAATCAGTTGTGGTTGTGCCAATAGTTGTTCTTGCGTATGTTGCAAGGATGTTACCTTGATTGTTTTCACCAACAAGGCCACCAACAACAGCGTTTGCACCATTGCCATTTACAACGCCTGTTGCACTTGTCATATAGATGTTTGCATTTTGTGTTAATTGACCAGCCAAACCACCGGTTAAGCCGAAATCTGTGCTGTTAGTTATATTTGCATTAACAACTGCAACTCTTTCAACTTTACCGTCAACAAAGCCGGCAAGCGCGCCTGTTTTTTCATAAGCGCCAGAAATGGTTGCGTTTTCAATTGTTAAATCTTTTACACTTGCGGTGTTAGCCAAACCATAGAATAAGCCTGCGTTGGCATATGCCCCGGTTTGGGTTAAGCCGGTAATGGTGTAACCATGGCCATCAAAACTGCCTGCAAAAGCAGATTGAGTTTTTGCACCAATTGGAGCAAATTCGCCATTTAAACTAAAACTTTTTAATAATTGATATTTTTTGCTTAAAGTTAAAAGGCTATTTTCGCTGCCAATTTTTTCAAGGTCTGATTGGCTATCAATATAATAAGGATTGATGTCGCCATCGCCAATATGTACTGCAATTTTAAAGTTTTTAAAGCCTTTATTTGAAGTGGTGATAACAATTTCAGTATCGCCACCAGCCTTTGCAACATAATAACCTTTGCTGGTATCGTAGGAAATTTTTGTGGTTACTTCTTCGCCACCAGCGTTGAAATTGTATGTAGTTTTTCTACTTTTTTTAGTTACTTTATAGCCTAAATCGTCTAATTCAATAATGTCGCCAACATTGCAATATATTTCATTTGGACTAAATGAAATAACTTCATCATTGCGTAGGAAATAATAGGTTGTTAAACCTATGCTAACTGCAACGATTACTACTGTAAGAAATATTAAAAACTTTTTCATAAATATCTCCTTTACGTGGTTAGTTACCGCTATTATACCTCAATTTTTTCATTTGTCAATACCCGATTTTAAAATTTTTGATAGGAAAATGTAAAAAATTGCACAAATTTGTTATAAAAATATTTATATGCAAAATTGTTTTTTAGATAAAAAATTTTTAAAAATAGCCAAAAATTAACAAAAAACACCGCCTTTTTACCCCTTGAAACCAAAAATTTTTAAATTTTTAAATTTACAAAAGGTTTTACTTTTTTTTAATATTATAGTATTATATATGTATTATGCAAATTGTTGGTAATATTGACAGCACTATTTTTAGAAACCCGGAAAATGGCTATTCGGTAGTCAATATTTTTTACAACAACAAAAAAATAACGGCGGTTGGCACATTGCCCGAAGTGTACGAGGGGCAAACGCTGGAACTTACGGGTGAATTTATTGTAAATAAAAAATTTGGCGAGCAGTTTAGAGTGGACGAATATAAAGTTATTGAACCCACCACCCTGCCCGCGCTTGAAAAATATTTATCTAGCGGGCTAATTTACGGCATTGGCCCGGTTACCGCCAAACGAATTGTGGACGAATTTAAGGAAAACACTTTGTCCATTTTAGAATTAAACCCGTTAAAACTAAGCAAAATACGCGGCATTAGCAAGCAAAAAGCCATTGAAATTTCTAACGCATATAACGACATGAAAGAAATGCAAAATGCAATTATGTTTTTGCAATCGCACAACATAACCACCAACACTGCCATAAGAATATATAATGTGTATAAAGATAAAACCATTGAAGTGGTTAAGGCAAACCCATATCAATTGGTGGAGGATGTGGACGGCATTGGTTTTACCAGCGCGGACAATATTGCCATAAAACTTGGCATAGATTTATATGGCGAAAATCGAATTAAGGCGGGCTTGGTTTACTGCTTAAAGGTTGCCAGCGAAAAAGAGGGTCACACATACCTGCCGCGGGAAATTTTAATTTCAAATTGCCTAGAAATTTTAAAATTTAGCGAAAATGAGAAAGATTTAGTTAATAAATGCACCGAATATTTGCAAATTGAAGGGATGATTAAAAATTTTCCGTTTAAAGGCGAAGATGTTTGCATGCTTACAAAATTTTATTATCAGGAAAAATACATTGCCAACAAACTTTATAAACTTAGCCAAAATCAATTTGAAAATAATAAAATTAATTTTATAGACGGCGTAAATTTTTATCAGCGTCTATACAACATCCAATTAAACGGCGAGCAAACTGACGCGGTTTTATCTAGTTTAAATGAGGGTGTATCAATAATAACCGGCGGGCCAGGCACGGGCAAAACAACCATTGTAAAATGCATTATCGAACTTTTAAAGCAAGAAAAAAGGCGGGTTATTTTGTGCGCGCCGACCGGGCGTGCCTCTAAGCGGCTTACCGAAACAAGCGGCATGGAAGCAAAAACAATACACCGCGCCTTAGAGATGAACCCAACTGAGGGCGAGGGCATTTTTATGCGCAACGAAAACAACCCAATTGATGCCGAAGTGGTTATTGTGGACGAAATGAGCATGGTGGATGTAAGTTTGTTTTATCATTTGCTTAAAGCGCTGCGCTCCACCACCAGGCTGGTTTTGGTTGGTGATAAAGACCAACTTCCAAGTGTGGGCGCGGGCAATGTTTTAAGGAATTTGATTGAGTGCGGCTACATTCACACCACGCAACTTAAAAATATTTACAGGCAATCTAGCGATAGTTTAATAATTTCCAACGCACATTTAATAAACAGCGGCAAAATGCCCGTTATTAACAATGCTAGTAAGGACTTTTTTTACGAGCCGGGCAAGGATTTAATTACCAATAGTGAAACCATTGTAGATTTGGTTACCACGCGGTTGCCAAAATATTTTGGCTACAAGCCAGAAGATATTCAAGTTTTAGCGCCAATGAAAGCGGGACCATGTGGAATAGACAATTTAAACGCAAAGTTGCAAATGGTTATTAACCCATATTATAGCGGGCTGGAAGTGGTTTCTGGCTTTCAAAAATACCATGTTGGCGACAAGGTTATGCAAATTGTAAACAATTATGAAATGGAATATGTTAAACACGAAAAAAATGGCACAACCCAAACGGGCAACGGCGTTTTTAACGGAGATATTGGCTATGTTACAAAAATTTCACCTGAAAGTGGCGAATTGACCATTTGTTTTGATGACGGCAAAGAGTGCGTGTACCCGCAGGGGGAACTTCACCAAATTACGCTTGCCTACGCCATAACTATACACAAAAGCCAAGGTAGCGAATTTGATTGCGTGGTTATTCCGCTTGTGCCGGGCGCACCTATAATTGTAACCAGAAATTTGCTTTACACGGCAATTACACGTGCTAAAAAAACGGTGGTTTTGGTGGGTAGCAAACAAATTTTGGCGCGCATGATTTACAATAATTACACGGCAAAACGCTACACCCTGCTTAAAGAATTTATTAGTTTTGCTTTCCAAAACAAAGATATTTAACTGCGGGGGCTTTTATGGCAAACCTGTGGTTTGCCATTGCGGGCAACGCGTTGCCCGCGCGCTTGAAAGCGCAAAAGCCCCCACCCCACTAAATTTTAAAAATTTTATAAAAAAGTGTTGACAAGTTAATTTTTGCATAGTATAATACCAATAATTAAATAAAAATCTAGCCAAAGACCACAAGTGCGTAAGCGTAAAACAAAAAGTTGCTTGTGTAGGAGAGAAAAGAATGTCGATTAAAATCTAATTCCTTTTGTCTTGGCAAAAGGGATTTTTGTTTAATAGGGTTTGTGCAAATTTTTTGGTACATCGCACATCCCGCAAAGCATAAAGGAGGATAAAGTGTCAGCAAATCAGGAAGCAAAAAAGATTGCCGTTGAGGAAATTAAAAACTTAATCAGCACATCCAAAAGCGTTGTATTGGTAGACTATCGCGGTATAACCGTTGCGCAGGACACTGCTTTTAGAAAAACTTTAAGGGAAAATAAAGTAAGTTATAAAGTTATTAAAAACAGTTTGTTCAAAATTGCCTGCAATCAACTTGGCATCACCGGTTTGGAAGATAGTTTAAACGGCACAACCGCATTTGCGTTTAGCCTTGAAGATGAAACAGTTGCTCCTCGCCTAATCAAAAATGCTATGAAAGATTATCAAACCTTGCAAATTAAGGCCGGCTTGTACAACAACAAGCCTATAACCGAAGCCGAGGTTAAAGAACTTGCAAGCATCCCAGGCAAAGAACAACTTATTGCTCAATTACTATATGTCCTCAATGCACCTGTATCAAGCCTTGCTCGTGCAATAAAAGCAATCGCAGAAAAGTAATTTTAATAGGCTTATTTGGGTCAACCCCAACAAAGGATTTTAAAAGGAGAAAATTATGGCAAAATTAACAAATCAAGAAATTATCGACAGCGTTAAAGAAATGACCGTTGTTGAACTTAATGCTTTAGTTAAAGCATTGGAAGAAGAATTTGGCGTTAGTGCCGCTGCAGCAGTTGTTGCAGGCCCAGCAGCCGCTGGCGAAGCAGCCCCAGCCGCAGAAGAAAAAACAGAATTTAATGTTGTGCTTAAAGAAGTTGGCGCAAACAAAATTGCTGTTATTAAAGCAGTTCGTGAGGCTACCGGCCTTGGCTTAATGGAAGCAAAAGGCTTAGTTGAAGGCGCTCCTTCAACTATTAAAGAAAATGTTGCAACTGAAGAGGCAAAAACATTAAAAGCCGCTTTGGAAGCAGCAGGCGCCGTTGTTGAACTTAAATAATTCTTTATGCTTAAAAAAATCGCTCGTTTGGGCGGTTTTTTGTTTTTCAATTTGCTTAGCCCCATTTTTAGCCCACCCCAAGCCCAGCAATCTTAAAATTTGTTGAAAAATGCATAAAAATGTCGAATTTTGGTTAAATTAGAATTGTATTAAACCAAAAATGGACACAAATTCTTAAAAAGTATACAAATTTGGCATTTAAGTTGGTTAAAAATTATAATAAAAGTATGAACATTAAACAATTAAGAAAAAATATGGGTTTAACCCAAAAAGATGCGGCAAAAAGGCTGGGTATTTTGCCAACGGCACTGTATAAATACGAGGCAGGCTTGGTTGAGCCAAACATTAGCATGCTAATAAAAATGGCGGATTTTTATGCAACCAGCGTGGATGAAGTTGTTGGCGCTAAAACCCCAATGTTGGACTTGCGCAAATTGGACGAAAATCAAAAGGAATTAATTTTAGAAATTGTTAATTTGCCTAAAAGCAAAGTGGACCATGTTTTAGGTTATGTAAAAGCGTTAAAAGATAAATTTTAGGCCATACGCTTTGTTTTTAAAACATATGAAAAAATTTTTAAATATTTTTAACAAAGTTTTGGATGTTGTTTACCCTAACCATGTTAAATGCGTGTTTTGCGGGGAGGAAACTAGCGAAACATCTGTTTACGATTGTTGCAAAAAATGTTGGCACGAGTTGCCCTTTATAAAATCAAGTTGCCCACGATGTGGCGGGCCAATTTTGGAGGGCAGTTCGGGCGTTTGTTTGGACTGCAAGCGCAATAATTACGATTTTGACCAAGCCAAAAGCGTTTTTATTTACGAGGGTAAAGTTCTTTCCGCCGTGCATAGATACAAATATAACGCGTGCCTTAATTTTTCCACGCCATTTGCACAATTTATGGCGGAAATTTACGCGAGTTGGAACATTTGCCCGGATTACATAACCGCCGTGCCAATGTTTAAAGATAAGGAGAAAGAGCGCGGATATAACCAGGCAAAATGTTTGGCAACCGAGTTGAGCAAAATGTTTAACCTGCCATACATAGATTTTTGCGTTAAGGTTACGGACAACCCGAGCCAAACAAATTTTAGTTTTGCCGAGCGTAGCAAAAATGTTTTAAACGCGTACAAATTTAACCGGGAACACAAAAAACTTATTAAAAACAAAACCGTGCTTTTAATTGACGATGTGTTCACAACCGGCGCAACTTCAAGCGAGGTTAGCCGTGTGCTTAAAAATGCGGGCGCGAGCGCGGTTTACGTGCTTACATTTGCGCACACCATACGCAAAAATTTAAAAGTGTAATAAGCAGGCTAAACACGGGGGCTTTTGCGCATTTTATGCGCACGCGGGCGGCTGCTCGCGCCCTGTCCCCGCCAAAGGCGGGCCCAGAAAAGCCCCCACACACCCCGCCCGCTACCGCGCGGCGGGGCCCCAACCCTCCTACTTCCCCTAAGTAAATATAATTAATCTTACCCTATTTTATTGTCAAAGCCCTGCCCACACACCCAACCTGTTTTTATTACTCCACCCAACCCACATTTATTACAATATAAACAACATAAAAATAAAATTTAGGCAATTTGCCTTGTTTCGCCTGTAATTTAAGCCATATTAAAATAATTTTAAGCAAGACGAAAATTTTTCGCATATATTTTCGACAATTTTAATTTGTTTTACCTATTGACAAATTTAAAATCTTTTGCTAATATATAGAGAATAGGAGTAACTATGAGTTTACTTACAACTTTAAAAGATAAAATTAAAACAATAAACAAAACAAAATTATTTAAGTCGGTTATGGGCTTAACCCTTGCCGCAGGCATAACCCTGGGCTCGGCCGCGTGCGCAGCAAAAACCCCATCAACCAACTCCACCAACCCATACACCAGCCAAACTTCAACCCAAACCAGCCAATCCCAAAGCAACAAAAATTCCTCCACCCAAAAATGGGGCAACCTAGTCACCAGCCTACTAAACGATGAAGAATTGTTAGCCAATGCTGACGAATGTAGAGTTGGTTTGCCTGTACAATTTTTAAAAGATGAGGGCTATGATTTAGCCGACCCTTCAAAGTCGTTCACAAATATTACTTTTAATTATCTTTCTGAGCCTAACAATGTTTACATAAATGTTAATGTTTTAAATAATGATGACTATTACACGCAATATTTAATTAGATATACTTTGTCAGACAGAGATATGCAAGATTATTTAACTTTGCAGGGAATAAAAGATTGGCACATGAATTTAGTAAATGCTGAAATTGCAAAACTCTATACCCCTACATTACTAGTGAAATCTCAAATATCTAAAAAAGCATTGACGACTTTAAAAGTTTATATAGCGGGATATAATTACATGAATAAATTTATTCCAATTGCTAACAATATTAAAGATGTTGATATAATTTTGTTAAATGTAGATGTAGAAAATCAAATCATTTATATAATGTATACCCCACAATCAAGCAATCAACCAGCATGGAAAGAAATTAAACTTAAGAGGCATTTAGAAAAAGTAACTTTAGAAAATGATATACTTGTGAAACCAGCTGGAGAAAGAGGATGCTTAGCAGATGATGAATTTGCAAAAAACAGTCCACTAAAACCATCTTATAGAATAATCAGTACTAGTTCTTATTTTGAAAAAGACGTTTTATCAACAGAAAAGTAAACGACAGTAATGTCGTTTTTTTATGTTAAAACCTAAAATTAATCAAGAAAAAAACGGAAATAATTTCCGTTTTTCTTTAACTTATAGTAATGGAGTTGCCGCCGCTCAACATGGAAACTTGTACGCGTTCTACTAAGGTCATTTTTGAATATTCGTTTGGCCTTAGATAGTAAAAGTCTTTTTCTTCAGAGTTTTTCCCTCTTGTGATATAAAAATTACTTGGATATTCATCATTCTTGTCTTTTTCTTTCCCGACATATGATAAAGAATCTCCATATTCGTATTTATACTTGTATCTCGTATACAAATTGATGTCTTTATCATTTAGATATCTATTGTTGTTAAATGTTCCGCCTGAATTGTTACTGGTAAATTGTATTTCACTAATGTGGTAAAGTAGGCCTGGCCCATAAGCAAATTTATTATTCTCTGTTTCTGTCCCTATAATAACACCCGAAACACGCTCATAAACAGCATAATTGCCATCCGCATTTTTCTTAACATAAATATATTGATTTATAAATTCATTGTTGTCTTGCCCCACTAACTCATCCAATGTTTTTGAGCCGTAAGTATA
>CANPWT010000032.1 GCA_947584775.1 uncultured Clostridia bacterium
GGTGATGGGAGTCGAACCCACCTCACAGGCTTGGGAAGCCCGCGTACTACCGATGTACTACACCCGCATAAATATATTTTAACACAATTTTTTTGTTTTGTAAACATTTTGCGCAAAACATATCGCCTTTATGGCACAATGTTTTATTTGTTTGCAAATTTATTCACCCCTTTAATAGCGCTTGAAAGAATATATATTGTATCTTTACGCGTGTTAAGTCTAGATTGTGTTTTTGTTTGCGTGCGGATAGCATTATTGATTTTTGCCCGCGGAATATTTATATTTTACATTTTAGGTTGGTATATATTTTTTATTTAGAGATGTGTAATATTAATATCGTTGTAAAACAATTTTATCTAATGCGAATATTTATCGTTTTATTTTATTAAACGCAGATTTATGGCAATTAGTTTGGGTAATAATAAACAAATTTGTTAAAAAGTCTTGACTTTAAAGTTTTAATAAGATATACTTAAACATATTCGGCGGTGTGGCTCAGCGGTTAAAGCAATCGGTTCATACCCGATAGATCGGTAGTTCGATTCTACCCACCGCCACCAAGTTCTTGAGCCACAAACCTTCCTTCCTTAATTTCCGTGGCAAAAGGAACTTTGTATGTCTAATCCTATAAGCAGGCCTAAGGTTTGCTTATAGGTAGATTATACCTAACAAAACGATATGGTCCCATGGTCAAGCGGTTAAGACGCCACCCTTTCACGGTGGAATCAGGGGTTCGATTCCCCTTGGGACTACCAAACAAATTGGCTTTTGGCCAATTTTTTGTAGGATAAAGGGGAAACAAGACCTTCCTCCAAAAGACTACCAAAATTTGGTAATTTGCAAATTGCCAAATTTTTTGTTCACAAGGGGAAACACCTTTCCTCAATGTGGACTACCAAATATAAAAATCCGCCATGCTTTATTAAAAAATTCTGTTTAAAATGTCGCTTGTTGGGGCGATGTTTTTTATTGTTGCAAATAGGGTGAAAAGAGGTTAAATTTGTTTGGTGGGTGACAAAAACAGCAAAAAGTCAACCAAAATAAGGTTAAAAAGAACAAAATTTTTGGAAAAATTTGGAAATCGTATTGCAATTTGTCGAAATTTGGTGTAAATTTTTAAGTATGAAAACAAAAATTTGGTTTAAAGTTTTTGTTGTAATTGTAATAATTTTATTAATTTCTTTTTTAATTGGCTTTAATTTAACCAAGTTTAAAACAAATGATAACAGCAACCAAAGTGGGGTTACTGCAACCAATTCGTCAAATAGTGAAAATAAAAATTCGGACAAAAATTCGGATAGCGCAAATAATTCCACCTATGTTGAAAGTTTTACAATAAATTGCGACAAAAATATAACAATCCCCATAAACACACCGCTAACATTTTACAAAAATTTTGTCAGCGTTAGCCCAAGCACGGCATATGATTTATTAAAGTTTGATGTGTTTGGCAAATATTCTAGCGTAAAAAGTAACATAGAAATCAACGGTTTAACCGTGATTGTTAAAGCGGAAGGAATATACAAACTTTCCGTTTCCGCGACCAAGAAAAGCGGGGCAAAAATAGAGGACGGCATAACAATTATTGGCGTAAGCAACTATGACGATAGATTTAAATTTAAGTTAAATTCTGCCACGGTTGGCGATAGATACTCATTTGAAGATTTTGCCTTTGTTTCCGGCTACGACAATGTGGATTTTGCCTTAGACAGCAAATTAAAATACGAAAACAATGTTTTTGAAGTGTTGGATGAGGGCGTAAGCCACATAAAAGCCACTTGCAAAACCCAATATTATTATTTAGTTATAAATGGCGAGTTGGAAATTGACCCATTGCCGCAATATTATATTGAAACCGAGCAGGATGTTTTCTCCACCCAAGTTTTTAGTTCCCTCGTAATAACTTATAGCATTTTAAATATTTATGGCCCAACCGCCGACCAGCGCGTGGAACTAACTTACAATTCAAGCGAATTTATACTCACAGGCAACAATATGGGCCTTATTGTGCTATACCCGCTAAAAGCAGGCAATACAACAATAACGCTAACAAGCGTGTGGGATAGTTCAATAACAAAAACAATAACTATAATTGTAACTTAAAATTAGCATTTTTGCTAATTTTTTTATTTTGTTTGTTTTAACCACAATTTTGTGATATAATAAAAAAAGAGGGAAATATGAAAAAATCTAAAGTATATTTTACACGAGACATATCTAGCGAGGGCCTTAAAAAAATATATAAGGCGCTTAACACTACGCTAAAAGGCAAAGTTGCAGTAAAAATTTCCACGGGTGAGCCGGGCGGGCACAACTTTTTAAACCCAAAATTAATTGCTCCGCTTGTAAACCAACTTAATGGCACAATCGTGGAGTGTTGCACTGCCTATCGTGGCAAAAGGTTTGACGCCGCCAGCCATTGGCAAGCAATTAAGGACCACGGCTTTGCTGCAATCGCCCCATGCGACATTATGGACGAAGAGGGCGAGGTTAAAATTCCAATCCATGGCGGAACGCACATGGACGGCTACAACATTGTTGGCAGCCACATAAAAAATTATAATTCCATGCTAATGCTTTCCCATTTTAAAGGGCATCAAATGGGTGGCTTTGGCGGGGCGCTAAAAAACATGAGCATAGGCGTGGCTTCTCGCAATGGCAAGGCGTGGATTCACTCGGTTGGCCGAACAGCCGACCCAAATGTGATGTGGGGACTACTTGAAGACCAAGATGGCTTTTTGGAGTGTATGGCCGAGGCGTGCAAATCGGTTGTGGACTATTTTAAACCACAAAACATGGCGTATATCAATGTGGCAAACAGGCTAAGCGTGGATTGCGATTGCAACAGCCACCCAGCCGAGCCAGAAATGGCAGACATTGGCATTTTTGCCTCGCTAGACCCGGTTGCGCTTGACCAATGTTGCTATGATGCAATAATAAATTCGCCCGACCCAGGCAAAGCTAGCCTAATTAAGCGCATGGCCGACCAACACGCAATTCACATTGTGGAGTGGGCAGCAAAAATTGGGCTTGGCGTGCGTGAGTATGAACTAATTAATATAGATTAATCAAAATCCTTAGTAAAAAACAGTAAGGTATAAAAAAAGTGAGGTAGGCCTCACTTTTTTCTATTTCTTTTTAGTTTTGTTCCAATTGCCGGTGTAATAACTTTTAATATAGTATAACCCATCGGCCAGTTTTGAACCTCCGTCCAAGGTGTCGGCATCAACTGTTCTGCCTAATAGTTCGCTCCAAGCAAACCAATTGTTAGGGTCTTCAAATTTTAAATAATTTAAATTACTGCATCCCACAAACGCATATTCGCCAATAAATTCAAGGTCGGCATCAAATGTTATGCTTGTTAAGGTTGGGTTGTTTTCAAATGCGTGTGCACTAATAGATTTTGTGCCGGTACGCACGGTATATACACCTGTGTTTAATCCGCTTCCGTCAATTAGATAAACGTCAAAGTAAACTACGCCGCTTTCGTCCGTTGTTTTCCCTTCTAGGGTGGTGTTTTTTAATATATCCTTGCCAATGTATTGCCAAACGCGCTTTTCGCTTGGGTGCCCCTCTTTATCTACGATTGTAATAGAGGTTAAACTTGCGCAATTTTCAAACGCTTCCTCGCCAATGCTTGTTACTGTTTCTGGAATTTCTATGCTGGTAACTGCCGTGCCTTTAAATGTTCCTGCCGGAATTTTTGTTGTGCCATATGGTATTTTTACTGCGCCCGCAGCATTTTCAATGTGCAGTGCTGAGGCATGGCTCATTGGGCTGGAATAGTCATTTTCAAACACAATTTCAAACCATTGGTCAAATGTCCCTTTATATTCAACCGCGGTCAAACCATTGCAACCTAAAAATGCATCTTTGCCAATCTCTTTAATGTCGCCATACATAATAATTTTGCTAATTTTTGCGCAATCTTTTAGCGCTTCGTCCGCAATGGTAATTATGCCTTCTTTAATAGTTAATTCGCCATCAACTTGTGTGCTAACCTTTAATAGATGTTTGTTTACATAAATAACTTCCTGCGACTCTAAATTGTTTAAAAATGCAGTGTTTGTAAAGGCATGGTCGCCAATTTCTATAACGCTGTCCGGAATTGTTAGCCCGGCTAGGCTAGTGCAATTGTAAAACGCGTATTCGCCAATATGTGTTAAGCCGTCAGGTAAATTTTTAGCAGTGGTAAGTTTAGAGCAATTTGCAAAGGCATTGCTGCCAATTTTTAAAAGTTGTGGATTAAAGTTTGCATCCCCTTCGCCTTTTATGTTAACCGTTTTTAGCGCTGAGCAAGAGTAAAAGCAAGATGTTCCAATTTCTTCCACGCTTTGTGGCAAAAGCACGGTTTCCAAACGGGTGTTCCTATAAAACCCCTTATACGAGCCAGAATTTGGGTAAAATTTAGATTCAACAACGGTTACAGGGTAGCCCTCGTAAGTGTCCGCAATGATAATATTTTTTGCAAAAGGTGTTCGGGTGTTGCCATATACAACTGCGTGGTTATCCACAACCTCGTAATCTAGCCCGTCATAATTACAGAAACTGCAAATGTTGGATTCAAGGAAACTGTGCCCACGCTGTTCAACATAACCGCAATGTATGCATTCCCTTGTGTGGTAGCCGCTTGTAACTTCCCAAAGTTCTGGGCTTTCGTCAATAGTTGCCGGGAACTCGTGCCCGGTTGGCTGTTTTTTAACAATAATTTTTTCTCTATGGCAAAGTTCGCAAGTATATTTAACTTTTTCCGGAGTGGTGCAGGTTAATGGAGTATCAATTTCAGTTTTAAAATTGCAGTTTACAATTTGCTCGGTTTGGCAATTTCTACATTTTTGTATGTGGCTGCTATCCGTCTTTTGAATATATTCCCACTCGTGGTCCAATTTTTCATGCGTGGTGGTTTTTGTGTATTTACAAACATCACACAACTCAACTGTTTGTCCGGCCTGCACACAACTTGGCAGTTTGGATTGGTCGGTCTCGGTAAATTGGCACTCGTCCTCGTCCAAATATTCGTTGCAATTTAAGCATTTATGTTTGTGTTTGTATGTACTTCCCTCTAAAAATTGCTCCCAAGCGCCAAAACTGTGTCCGTATGCTGGTTTGATGTTGGATGTGTCTTCCCACTCGCGTGAACAAGTTTCGCATTTCAACATTGTTTTAGATGGTGTGGTGCAAGTTTCTTGTGTGTAGGTTGCTGTTTCGCCACAAATTTCTTTTTTAACCTGCTGGCAGTTAGTGCAGGTGTATTGGTGGTGGTAATGCCCATTTTCCATTTCCTCTAATTGCACAAGGTTTTGCCAATTGTGTTCAAGCGCATCTTGAACATTAGTTTCCCAAGTGTTGGCGCATTTTGCACAGGTGTGTTTTGTGTAACCCCTAACCCCGCATGATGCCTCAACTGTTTCGGTTTTATCTGGGTCTATGCTGCTTTCGCAAGTTTCTAATTGTTCCAGGTTTAAATGTGTTCGGTCGTTAGCGCAAATTTGTGCGTGGTAATGTTGCCCGTCCTCGGTTTTAACATACGCGTATTGGTCCAACCAAATGTGGCCAAGCGCATCAGTAAAATCGTGCTCAAATTCGTTGCCACAAGTAGGGCAATAGTGAACATTGTAGCCTGGCACTTCGCAAGTGGCCTTGTGGGTTTCGGTTTCGTACATACACTCGCCCGTTTGCTTGTTTTGGCAGCGCGAACACTCTCTAAAATGCGTGCCACCGCAACTGTCCATCGCAAAATCCCCCGATGGTGTCCATGCGCCATAATCGTGCCCCAATTTTTCAATTACAACCGTTTCGGTGTAATCGCAATCCTTACAACTGCGCACTTTAACGCCGTCCTCTGTGCAGGTTGCTTCAGTTATGTCCCAATCGGTAAAAGCGTGAGTGTGCCCGCAGGCAGAAAGCAAAAACCCCGCCCCGCACAGCAACACTAATCCAAATGCCGAAATTAAAAAAGTTTTAATCCGTGATTTAATCATATTCACCTCTCAATTTAGATTAACATATAAAAATATGTTTTGCAACTAAAACAATCAACAATTTCCTCCACATTTTTACACTCCCCACTTCCGCATTTGCTTTTAAACCTCAAATCATTGCCTCATTTTGTGAGTTTTGATGCAATAAAATAATAATTAGATATAAAAACATTTCAATGTAAAATTTTGAATAGCGCAAAAAAAATGCAAGAATAGCAATTGTTTAAAAGTTGCAACAGAAATTTTTGATAAAAAGCATATCATCTAAAAAACACATTTTGGCGCTCCTGTCAGGACTCGAACCCGAACAAGCAGTTCCGAAGACTGCTGTGCTATCCATTACACCACAAGAGCAAATTAATTTTTTTAAAGGGAAAATTTAAACCCGAATTTAGATTTAATTTTATTTTTATACTAAATTTTATACTTTTAAGTAAATTTTTTAGATTTTGCAATTTTAGTTAGATAAAAGTAAATTGTTAAGTCTGGCAGAAAATTTAAGTGAGTAAATAAAATTACAAACTTAAACTTGGGTTTGGGGCGAGGGTTAGGTCGGCGATGCCGATGCCCGCAAGGTAAGCATAATATGCGGCGCTGCCAATCATAGCGGCGTTGTCCGTGCAAAAATTTAGTTCTGGCACAAAGCACTCAATGCCATTTTCCTTGCATTTTGCCGCAAGGAGCGTGCGCAAGCGTTTGTTTGCGCTAACTCCGCCCGCCAGCACAACTTTATTCATTTTGTTAATTTTGCAAGCGTTAATTGTTTTTCCCACAAGTTCGTCCACCACCCAATGTTCAAAACTTGCGCAAATATCGTTTACAGGCAAAGGCTTGCCGGCTTGTTCCAGGCGATGAATGTAGTTAATAACGGCGGTTTTTTTGCCGCTAAAACTGAAATTTAGGCCAAGATTATCTGCATGTTTTACAAATTCAATATCCGCCTTGCCGCTTTCCGCACACTTGCTAACTTTTGGCCCGCCCGGGTAGCCCAAACCCAGCACGCGCGCAACTTTATCAAAGCATTCGCCCACGGCGTCATCCAGGGTAGAGCCAATAATTTCATGATGATTATAATCTGTAACTTTTATAATTGCAGTGTGCCCGCCGCTTACAAGCAAGCATATAAAAGGTGGTTGTAAATCCTTGTAAGTTAAATAATTGCTGGCGATATGCCCATAAATGTGGTTGACGGCAATAAGCGGCTTTTTTGTTGCGTATGCCAAGCCCTTTGCGTAACTAACCCCCACTAAAAGTGAGCCAATTAGCCCCGCGCCATAAGTCACCGCAATAGCATCGATATCTTTTAAGTTAACCTTGGCTTCCGTCAGCGCTAAATTCACAACATTATCTATTGCCATAACATGGTTTCGGCTTGCAACTTCCGGCACAACACCACCAAACCTTGTGTGGATGTCTATCTGGCTAGACACTATATTGGACAAACAAACACGGCCGTCTATAACAACGGCGCAACTTGTTTCATCACAACTAGATTCAATTGCAAGTATTTTAAACCCACTTTTCATGCTAATATTGTACACCAACGCAACGCTTTTTGCAAGAAAAAAATAAACTTATTCATTTTATTTTGCAAAAAACAAGATTTATGGTATAATTAATTATGTTTATGGAATTATGCTTCATGTCATCATTTTGTGAGACTAAACCTAACGAGTTAAAGTTATGATATATTTTGTGCGTCATGGTCAAACCGACTATAATTCAAATAAACTTTATGCTGGTCAAAAAGATGTTCCGCTAAACAAGGAAGGGGTAAAACAGGCAAAACAAACTGCTGAGCAATTAAAGGATTTAAAATTTGACATTTGTTTTTGTAGCCCTTTATTGCGCGCAAAGCAAACTTTAAACGAAATTTTAAATTTAAATAAATACAAATTCCTGGTTGTGTATGATGATAGGCTTAAAGAAAGAGATTATGGCAAACTTGTAGATAAAAAAGTTGGCAGCATCCCGTTTAACCGTTGGAAAATTGGCGTGGATGAGGACATAACGCAGTTTTACCAAATTGAACAAATAAAGGACATGTTTGCACGGCTAAAAAGTTTTTACGATGAAGTTTTAACTAAATACAAAAATAAAAACATTTTAATTGTTGCGCACAGCGGGGTTGCAAGGGTTTCGGACGTGTATTTTAATGGCTTGCCAAAAGATAACGACTTGCACCATATGGAAATTTCAAACGCACAAATAATTAAATTTAGCACAAAAAATCTGTAATTTTTTATGTGTTTTAGTTAGTTTTTTTATTTTTAATGCGTGTTTAACAATAAAATTAAAAAATAAATACAATGTTGTATACAAAGGAGGGGGAAATGCTAAAAAAAATTTTGCAAGCATTTGGCCTGGATGGGGAAATAATTAGCAAAGCCGCCAACAATTGCGGAAACATAAACAATACATTTTGCGTAGAAGTTAAACTTAAAACGGGCGAGTGTAAAAAGTTGCTAATTCAAAAGGTTAACACCTATGTCTTTCCTAACCCATGGCAACTTATGGACAATATTGAAAAGGTAACCGACTACCTAAAAAAGCAAAGCGCAAAGGAAAAAGATAAAACTCACACCGTGTTGGAACTTTACAAAACGCCCGCTGGAAAGACGCTGTGCGTAATTGCAAACAACGGCAACAAAGAGTATTATAGGATTTATAAATACATAGAAAACTCGATAGTGTTTGACAATTTAACCGACCCCAAAATTGCATACGCCACCGGCAAGGCATTTGGCAATTTTCAGCGCTTGTTAAACGATTACCCAATAAACACACTGTTTGAAACGATAAAAGATTTTCACGATACACCTAAAAGGCTAGCCAACCTAAAAAACAACATAAAATTAAACCCGGTGGGCAGAGTGGAGGAGGCTCAAAACGAAATCAACTTTATTATGTCCAGGCAGGAGTGTTGCTCGCTTATTTGTTCTAAGTTGGGCAAAACTTTGCCTTATCGCGTAACGCATAACGACACAAAAGTTAACAACGTTATTATGAACAAAACCACGGGCGATTTTTTAGCGGTTATAGATTTCGATACAGTTATGCCAGGCAGCCTGTTGTTCGATTACGGGGACGGCATACGCTCGTCCACCTCCACTGCAAAAGAGGACGAAACCGACCTAAACAAAGTGAGCATCGACCTAAATTTGTTTAAAGCCTACACAGACGGCTTTATGAGCGAAATGGCGGCAAAAATCACCCCAAACGAACTAGACCTTATGGCGGAATCCATAAAAGTTATAACGCTTGAACTTGCAATAAGGTTTTTAGATGATTATATTTGCGGCGATATTTATTTTAAAACCAAATACCCGCGCCACAATTTGGACCGAGCAAAAAATCAACTAAAATTGGTTTTGGACATCGAAAATAAATTGGACACTTTAAAAGATTATATTTATAAAAGTTATTTGCAACACAAACAAAATTAAAACACCAATAGCAACACAAAGGATTTTAAAAATATAAGTAAAATTATAAAAATAAGCAGCACAACCACAAAACAAATTGTTAAAAAATTTATAACATTATTAGTTTTGTTAAAACAGCAAGCAATATAATTGCCTTGGTTAGCATACAGCGAAAGGGCAACAATAAGCAACATAAAAAGGGCAAAAGTAATTAAATAAAAACACAACAAAAGCATAAGTAAAATTATAGTGTTTAAAAAACCATAAATTAAAATTAGGCTTACAAAAATAACCGTTTGGCTGTATACAAAATATAAATAAAATAGCACGCTAATAGGTATTAAAAAATTTTTAGAACAACACAACAAAATTATAAAATAATAAATAAACAAACTAAAAAGTAGGCCAAAAATAAGCGAAGTAACCCCGCAATCTCCCGCCAAATATTTTATATACAAAACATTGTTTAAATTTATACAAAGCGCGCTGTTATCAAAATTTAGTGCGGAAAAAACACCCAAAATTATAACCAAAATTGTTGATGCAAGCAAAATTATTGTCAACAATTTTTTTTGTTTTACACACCCTAAAATATTATCAAAAACCACACCCATATTATTATTTATGCAGCGGGCAGCAATAATTTTAACATTTTTAGTTTTTATTCATATTATGAAGTGGGTGATCACCTAAAAAGGAGAACTATGAGTTTATTTAACAATAATTGTGGTTGCGGCTATCGTCCTCTCCCTCCATATTGGCAAAACAACAATAATAGCAACAACGGCGTAGATAGAATAATCTTTACAGGCATCACTGGTCCAACCGGCCCGCAAGGCCCTGCCGGTCCTGTCGGCGCAACGGGAGCAACAGGCGCAACCGGTCCTGCTGGGGCAACCGGCCCAATCGGCCCAACCGGCCCACAAGGCTTACAAGGCCCAATTGGTGAAACAGGTGCAACAGGCGCGCCTGGGCTGATTGCAACTGCTTATTTTTCCGACACAACTAGCGAAACAAGCACATTAACTCTTGTTGAAAGAACCTCGTACCCTGCTGGGCAAACAGATATAACATTGTCTGGCACAGACGCAGTCAGCGTTCCTGCCGGCACTTATTTGGTTTATTACGGCTCAACTGTAACAGGTGCAACCGGTTATGCTCCTCAAATTCAACTTACAATCAATTCGTCCCCTCAGCCTGGCACCGAACTTAAAGGCGATGACGGCGATGCAATTGTAGATTCAATTTCGGGCGCATATTTAACCACTCTTGGCGCAACTTCAACAATAGGCATACAAATCACCACAGGCAACAGCCAAGCGTATGACGACACCTATTTATTAATTCAAAAAATCGCCTAATATTAGTTCTACAAAAGCCAGAGGTCACCCTCTGGTTTTTTTAATTAAAATACATTTCTTTCTGCAAATAAGGGAAAGCGCCGTTTAGACTAATTTATAATTTTTCAACCTCTTGGAGAAGGAGTAAGAGGGAGAGCGTCACAAACTGCATTCTTACTTATTTGTTCCAAGTATTCACAAATTACGCTTTCATTTGTTTGTTCCTTTTCCCACTGCGCAACAAGTGCTTGTGGGCCCTTGTTTGTGCGCCCTCAGAATTTAAAAAATTTAAACCGCTTGGAGAAGGAGTAAGAGGGAGAACTGCGTGCGCCCTCTTAATTGTCTACCATCCAATCTATGTAAACGCCGTAGCCGCGGGTGGGGTCGTTAACAAAAACATGGGTAACTGCGCCAACAATTTTGCCGTCTTGCACAATCGGGCTGCCGCTCATGCCCTGAATAATTCCGCCTGTTTTTTCAATTAGTTCTTTATCTACAACTTTAATTGTCATGCTTTTGTCGTCCGCGCTGTTTTGTTTGTTTGCTTTAATAATTTTTATGTCGTAGCCCTTAACAACTCCGTCCACTGAGCAATAAATTTTAGCATCCCCCAGACGCACGCTCAACCTGCCACCAAGCGAGGCGGTAAGGTTTGGGTCGATGATTGTTTTGTTTAAAATGTTGCCGTAA
>CANPWT010000033.1 GCA_947584775.1 uncultured Clostridia bacterium
CTAAAAGGTTGGCGGAAAAACTTTCTTCCGCTGTGCTTTGCTCGGTTATAACGCCTGGAATTAGGCGTATAATTGTGTCTGCCACCACCATGGCGGGCAATTCGCCTCCCGTTAAAATATAGTCCCCAATGGAAAGTTCCTGAATATTAAAATAGTCTATTACACGCTGGTCTATGCCCTCATAATGGCCACAAATTAAAATAATATGCCTTTTTTTGGCTAGTTTGCCCGCTAATTTTTGGTTAAAAACTTGCCCGCGTGGCGACATGTAAAAAATTGCCGAGCCCATCTTTTTTACACTCTCTATTGCCTTAAATAGTGGCTCGCACATCATAACCATGCCTGCGCCGCCGCCATATGGCTCATCATCGCATTTATAGTGAGGAGGAAGAGCAAAATCCCTAATATTTATAACATTAATTTTAACTTTGCCCTTATCTTGTGCGCGCTTTATTATACTTTCTTTAAGCGGAGCAAACATTTCTGGAAACAGTGTTAAAATGTCTATTTTCATACTACACCCTCATATCTTCAAATGTTTGTTGGTCAATTTTAAACACCTGCGCGTTTTCATCAAAAGTTATAATATCGTCAACAAACGGCAAAGAATAAACACTAGCACCGCATTTTATATTTAGTATTATGCTTGCGCCATAATCTTCAAAGCCAACAAATGTGCCAATGATTTTATTGTGTTCATTGACAACGGGCTTGTTTAAACAATCGGACAAATACAATTTGTTATTAAATTGCGGATACATATCTCGGTTGATATACACAAGTTGATTTTTAAACTTTTCCGCCGTGTCGATATCTGGAATTATGTTTAAATTTATGCTAAAAGCATCGTTATTTAATGGTTTTGTTTGTGTTATTGTTGCATTAACTTTATTTTTGCCAATAAAAACCGACTTAAAAATGGAAAAATCCACCCCGTCTAGATAACTTACAACTTTAACCGCACCTTTTACCCCGTGCGGACGAACAATTTTGCCTATCTCTAAAAAATTCATACCCCTCTCCATGTAAAAAATGCGGATTAAAAACCCGCAATTTTTAACTGTTAAATTTAATGGCAATTCTTTCCTTGCCGGCGGTAGATTTAACCACAGTGCGGATTGCGTTGGCTATTGCCCCGCCTTTACCAATTACACTGCCAAGATCTTTACTATCTACACGCACTTTATAAACCTTGGTTTTGCCTTGAACTGTTGCCTCTATTTGCACTGCATCAGGATTAGAAACAAGGTTTTTAACGATATACTCTAACACCTCTTGCATAAACTACTCCTATGCTTTTTTCTTTTTATTATTTGTTTTTGGCACACTGTTGCCTTTAACTTCTAACACGCCAACTTTTTGTAAAAGTGTTTTAGCGGTTTCAGTTGGTTGAGCGCCATTTTTTAGCCACTTTTGTGCTAGTTCTGTGTTGATTTTAACTTCTGCAGGGTTGGTTAGCGGATTGTATGTGCCAATTTGTTCAATATATTTGCCATCACGAGCAACGCGCGCATCTGCAACTACAACACGATAAAATGGGCTTTTTTTGTCCCCCAAGCGGGTTAACCTAATTTTTACTGCCATAATTACTCCTTTTATATGTAACTTTACGTCTGTAAAGCCTTATTACTTTACATATTAGCATACAATTTTAAATTTGTAAAGTGTTTTTTTAAAATTTTTAAAATATTTATTTGTTAATTTTTAAAATTGACTATTGACAAAGTTAAATTATATGATACAATAAAACAAACATGAAAAATGATAATTTTAACAAAGATGATATAGAAGATTTAATTTCCCGACTATTAGAAAAGAGGGAAAAAGTTTTTATTGAATATAGCGACCACCCTATTAATCAGTTTTTTTCTAACAAAAAGTTGTTTGAAGATTGTAAAAATGAGATGAAAAAATTATCGCATGAAGAGTTTGTATATTTTATGGATATGACTAGCATGTTGGAAATTGTTTTAATTAGCAGAGTGCTTAACACTTTAAACAATTACATAGGTAACCATAATATTGCTTTGTCAGATTTAACTTTTTTCCATGATATTTGCTCTGTTATTGATGAAATTGTACAAATGATTACTAGCAAAACTAATGTTCCGGCAGACAAATTAATTATTTTATCTTATCTATTTGCAAATAAACGTATTGAAATGTATACTGACAATATAGGCTATGATAATGTTAACAACACCTTTTCTGCTATGCTGTATAAAAGAAAACTTTTGTCCGTGCCTCTAATTAAACGTGTTAATAAACTTTATAATAAAGATTATAAATCTGCAATAAAAAATCAATGGAGTAACTAATGAAACTTATTAATAAATTATCTACAATTAAAAATAACATAAAAAACAATGTGCAAAATGCTAAAATTAAACATTTGCAAAACAAACTTAACGGGATTTTATTAACAGAAGAGGAACTTGTTAAAAATTGTTATTATATTTTTGACGTTGTTGAATTTAATATTTGGTGGAAAATTGCTCGCGCTAAATGCAAATTGGAAGAAGTTGTTCCGGTGCATGAAAAATATTTAAACACCTATGTAAAACTTGTAAAAACTTGCCAAAAATATCATATTGAACCAAATTGGGATTCCAATTATCTAAATGATAGAAATATTTTAATTCATAATAGAATTGTTGCAAAATTAAATTCAATTCACAATACAGTTGCTTCACGCGTGGGGTCTTTAAAAGGCAAATACAACACAATTGCAAACGATATTTTACATATTTTAGATGCGGATTTATTAAGCATTAACGAATACAACCCTAGTTATGAGGGAACTGAGCATTTAAATGAAGAATAAATTTAAGTTTAAAAACACTAAGGAGTAAATATGAATTTAATTAAACAATTAATTTTTGCAAAAAAATATTGGCAGTTAGACACATTTGGCATTCAATTAGTAGAACATAAAAATAAAATAGAAAATGAATTATCTATGTTTGGTCATAATGTTAATGGTAATATTGTTTTGCCAATATCAAACGCAGAAATTAATAATTATAAATTGATTGTTTACCCAAGGCTTAAAAGATATTTTGACGAATATCACGCTGCCATTTTAAATTATAAATACAATAAAAAAACACAAAAAATAATTAGCCAATACAAACACGAACTTTCTAAACCTAATTTAAGCGAAGATGATAGGTTTGAAATGATGAACGATTTGGACGCAGTTGAACAAACTTTTCAAAACAACAAAAAAGCGTATAAAGATTTATTTATAACTTTTAACCAATTAAATAATCATTGCGGCATCTATTTTGAAGAACAAAAAATGTAAAAAGCACACTTGGTGCTTTTTTTGTATTGTATTTAGTTTTTGTTTTTTAGTTGCCTAACGCATTTTAGCGCTTGCGCTTGTAAATGTTAAAATCTTGCGATTGGCTTAGTTCCCCATAAGTTTTTTTATCATCGCCATTTTCCCTCCATAGGCCTTTGGGAACACGGCATTTGGGTCGCTTGCGCTTGTAAATGTTAAAATCTTGGATTGGCTTAGTTACCCATAAGTTTTTTTATCATCGCCATCTTCCCGCCGTAGGCCTTTGGGTTTTTTAACATTTTCATCATTTCCTTGCTTTGGTTAAATTGTTTTAAAAGTGTGTTAACATCCGTTACATTTACGCCTGCCCCTTTGGCAATGCGCTGACGGCGGCTGCCGTTAATAATGTCTGGGTTAGTGCGCTCTTTGGCGGTCATGGATTGAATTATGGCCTTATTTTTTTCCAACACTTTATCGTCTATGCTATCTTCAATTTGTTTTAATTTGCCGCCAATCCCTGGCATCATGGACAAAACGCTTTTCAACCCGCCCATTTTTTTAAGCGAATTAACCTGGCTGATGTAGTCGTTAAGGTCAAAACTATTTTCCCTAAACTTGCGTTCCATTTCTTTGGCGGTTTTTTCGTCAACTGCCTCTTGCGCCTTATCTATTAAGGTTAAAACATCGCCCATGCCAAGAATTCTGGACGCCATGCGGTCTGGGTAAAAAGGCTCTAAATCGGTTAATTTTTCGCCCACGCCTACAAATTTTATTGGTTTGCCAATAACCGAGCGAATAGACAACGCCGCACCGCCACGCGTGTCGCCATCAATTTTGGTTAGCACCACGCCGGTTACATCTAAGGCATCGTTAAACGCTTTGGAAACACTAACCGCCTCTTGCCCTATCATTGCGTCTATTACAAGCAAAATTTCGGTTGGGTTAACCGCTTTTTTAATGTCCTTTAACTCGTCCATCAATTTTTGGTCTATTTGAAGGCGGCCGGCCGTATCTACAATTACCGTGTCTAGCGAAAATTTGTTGGCATAATCTATTGCTTCTTTAATTGTTTTGGTTGGGTTGTTTGTGCCACGCTCAAAAACATCAATTTGAATTGATTTGCCTAAAACTTTAAGTTGTTCGATGGCTGCTGGGCGATAAATATCACACGCAACCAATATTGGTTTTTTGCCTTCTTTTTTTAATTTTAGTGCAAGTTTACCGCACAGGGTTGTTTTACCGCTACCTTGCAAGCCGCACATCATAATAACTGTTGGCGGTTTTGGGCTGACCAACAATTTTTGGTTATCTCCGCCCATAAGTTCGGTTAATTGGTCACGCACAATTTTTATAACCTGCTGAGTTGGGGTTAGGCTTTTTAAAATTTCCTCCCCCACGGCAAGTTCACTTACTTTGGCAATAAAATCTTTTGCTACGGTGTAGTTAACGTCCGCTTCAAGCAGTGCAACACGAATTTCACGCATCGCCTCTTTAATTTCAAGCGCTGTTAGTTTACCGCGTTTGGTAAGTTTGCTAAAAATATGGTTTAGCCTTTCGCTTAAATTTGAAAATAGCGCCATTAATTATCCTCCAAAATAGACATAAGTTTTAATAAATCTGGCTGGGAAATTTTTTCCACCTTTAATTTAGTTAATAATTGCTTTATTTTATCATCGCGTGCAATAAATTGCAAGTTATTTTCGTAAGTTTGCAAACTTGCTATGGCTGCATCCAAAGAATCTTTAACTGCTTGCCTAGAAATTTTTAGCATTGCGCTAACCTCGCTTAAAGAGAGGTTAAGGTCCACATACATTTTTATAACTTGCTGTTGTTTTTCCGTTAAAAGCCTACCATAATATTTGGTTAAAACCGCTATTTTTATTCTATTTTCTATATCCATAACTTACCATTACATTAATATTTTTTCCACAAAACTAACTGGGTCAAACACGGACAAATCGTCCACGCCTTCGCCAAAGCCGGTGAACACTATTGGCACTTTTAACTCGTTTACGATTGGATAAACAACCCCGCCCTTTGCTGTGCCGTCCAATTTTGTTAAAATTATGCCGTCTATATCTACGCTATCTTTAAATGCTTTAACTTGCGCTATTGAATTTTGGCCAATGGAGGCATCTAGGACAATTAAATTTAAAAAGTTGGCAGTAGGATGCTCTCGCTTAGCGATGTTATTAATTTTTTGCAGTTCTTTCATAAGGTTGGTTTTAGTGTGCAGCCTGCCCGCAGTGTCCACAATTAAAACATCTATATTTTTTGCCTTCATGCTGGTTAAAGCATCAAAAACTACCGAGGCACTGTCCGCTCCCTCGCCCTGTTTTATTATTTTAACCTTTAATTTTTCCGCCCAAGTGTTAAGTTGCTCGGTTGCTGCTGCACGGAAAGTGTCTCCCGCCGCAAGCAAAACAGATTTTTTGTTTTTGGTAAAATACTTTGTCATTTTGGCAATGGTTGTTGTTTTGCCAACCCCATTTACGCCAACCACGGTTATAATTAGCGGGTAAGAAAAGTTAACCGGCTCTACATCAAGTTTGTTTATTAAAATTTGTTTTAACTCAATTTGCGCGTGCTCACTATCTTTAATAAGTTTGGTTTTGCAAACGGCTTTAAGTTCGTCCATAATGTCTAGGGCGGTTTCCACACCCATGTCGCTGGACACTAAAAGTTCCTCTAACTCATCGTAAAAAGAGGCATTTAACTCGGTGCGTTTAAATGTGTATTTTAATTTTTCAAAGAACTTTTTAAATATGCCCATAAATATACTCCCTAACTATATATTGTGTATGTTGTAAATATAATACACTAAGCCTGCTCATCCACAGTTTTAACCGCATCGGACAATTTAACCGATACAATTTTACTTACACCCTTTTCTTCCATGGTTACGCCATAAAGGCTATCGGCTAGTTCCATGGTTGGTTTACGGTGGGTGATTACAATAAATTGTGTTTCATCGCTAAATCGTTTTAAGTATCTTGCGTATCTTTCAATATTGGCATCATCTAGCGCCGCTTCAATTTCATCCAAAAAGCAGAAAGGCATTGGCTTTAATTTTAAAATTGCAAACAAAATTGCAATTGCCGTCATGGTTTTTTCGCCACCACTTAAAAGTGAAATTTGTTGCAACACTTTGCCAGGTGGCTGAGCAATAATTTCCACGCCTGCGGTAAGTGGGTCTTCACTTGGCAAAAGTTCTAACCTTGCGTTGCCGCCACCAAATAACTCTTTAAACACTTTGGTAAAGTTTTCCTGAATTTTGGCAAATTCGGTGTTAAATTTTTCTAACATTTCTTGCGATAGGTCTTTAATAATTTTAACCGCGTCTTCTTCTGCCTTTTTAAGGTCCTCCACCTGCGAGTTCATTTCTTCGTAGCGTGCGCCCTCGGTTTTATACTCTTCTATTGCGTTTACGTTTACATAGCCAAGGCCGGTTATTAAGCCTTTAATGCGGCTAATTTTTGCTAAACTTTCTTTAATATCGTAATTTTCCTCTTCCACGCGCAAAGATAGGCAATCGTTATATGTAAGTTCGTATTCCTCGTAAATGCGCTCTTGCATATTTTCGATGTCGATATCAACTTTTTGCATCCTGGTTTCTTCTTGGTAAATTTTGTTGTTAAGTTTGGCAATATCGTTGGTTATAACCGATTTTTTATCGTCCAACTCTTTAAGTTCCTTCATTAGGGCTTGTTTAAAATCGTCAAATTGCGATAGTTTTATATTTAGGTTATTTAGTTCCTCATTAATTTTATTTAGTTCGCTATCGTTAGATTTTGCGCGGGTTAAATTGATAAGTTCATCGTATAGTTTTTGCTGGCTAGATAAATCATTAGTCACATTATTTAAGTTGGCTTTATTGCTTTCAATTTCTTGCTTAATTTGCTCGATATCTCTATCTAAGGTTTTAATTTTTTCCTCAGTTGAGGCAATTTGAACGCGCAGTGAGGTAATAATTTCCTGATATTCTTCCCGCTGTTGTTTTAGTTTTTCGTAACTTGAACTATCGCTATCGTTTTGTGTCTTTACGCTGGCATCGTAGTTAAGTTCAACTTGGTCTATTGAATTGATTTTTGAATTTAGGTCATCTACAATATTTTGCGCAATAACAAGTTGGCTTTGAATTGTAAAAATTTCCTCTTCTATATTTTTTATGCTTGCGTTTACGCCGTCCAATTTTGTGTTGGAAGTGTAAAAATCGTTAGAAATGGATTGCTTTTTGCTGTTTTGCTCGCTTAAAAGCGATTTAACTTTATTAATTTCTTCAACAATTGAAGAATATTCTCCGTTGGCAATATTTAATTCCTTTGTCCTTTCTTCTATGTTTTTAGTTAAATTTTTAATCTCAGCATCTTTACTTAAAAGCGAACTATCGTTAGATTTTTTGCTGCCGCCCGACATACTGCCCTGTGGGGACAAAACATCGCCCTCTAATGTGACAATCCTAAACGCGTACCCGCTAGATTTTGCTATTTGCACGGCGGTGTCTAACGTATCGCACACAGCGGTTGCGCCAAGCAGGCTTTCAATCACCGGCCTAAACATTGGCTCGGTTTTAACAAGTTGACTTGCAACGCCAAAACAGCCAGGCAAACTTAAAAACCTATTGTCCGAAGGGCTAATGCTCCTTGGTTTTACTGCGCTAATTGGCAAAAATGTTGCCCTACCTAGGCGCATTTCCTTTAAATAATCTATTAAAACTTTGGCATCGTTTTCATTTTTGGTAACAATGTTTTGAACGCTGCCACCCAAGGCAATTTCAATGGCGGTTTGGAATTTTTCGTCCACGTTTATAATGTTGCCAACCACGCCTAAAATAACCTGATTTAATTTAGGGTTGCGCTTGCCGTCCTGCAACAAGCGTTTAACTGCAAATTGATAGCCTTCAAAGTCCGCTTGCAAGTTGGAAAGTATTGTTCTGCGGTTTGTGTCGTTAGAAATACTATTGCGCAAAGAAAATATCCTTGTGCTTAATTCCTCTTGTTGGGCGTTCAAATTGTTTAGTTTTGCGTTAAGGCTATCTACAATTTTTTCACTGCTAGATAAATCCTCTTTTAGTTTATTTGTGTTGATAACAAGCGCTTTATTTTCGTTTTGCAAGTTTTGTTTTTCGTTTTCTAATGCGGTTAATTTAGACTTATCTTGGGTGATGTTATCCGTTAAAGTGTCCCGTTTAGCGATGTAGGCGGAAAGGTTGGCTTTGATGTCGGTAAGTTTAGATAAATTATCTATAATAGCGCGCTGATTTTGCTCCTTAATGCCCTCGCTTTTAGTAATTTCGTCTATAGTGGACATGTATTTGGCTGTAATTTCTTGCGAGCGGGTGTGAAGTTCGTTAAGAGTTTGCTGTTCCGCCACCCTAGAATTGGTTAAATTGGTTAGATTTGCTTGCTTTTGGCTAATATTGGTTGTAAGTAAGTTTTGTTCAGTTGTTAGGCGGTCAAGTTGCTCTTTTAAATGTTTGGTTTGCTCATTAATAAGCCTGCTATCGCCCTGCCTTTTTTCAAGTTCCACATTGTATCTTAAAACTTGGTCGTGCAATTCGGACGATTGTTTATCTAAATTATTAATTTCGTTTAGCGATTTATCATACTTGCTTTGCTCGGTTTGAAGGGTGTTTTCTAGTATCGCCAAATTGTCCTTATAGCCGGTTAGTTTGGTGTTAATTTCCTCCTTGGTGTGGGCAGCGTGCTCGTATTGATAAAGGTAGGCGTTAATTTCAAGTTGTTTTAAACTTTCGCGGTATTCTAAATACTTTTTAGCGTCCTCACTTTGGCGTTTTAACGGGCCAAGCCTGCGTTCAACCTCAGTCATAATGTCGTTTGCGCGGCTTAAATTTTCCCTAACTCTATCTAGCCTGTTTTCCGTTTCAATCTTCCTTGCCTTGTATTTGGCGATGCCGGCTGCTTCTTCAAAAATTGCGCGGCGGTCCTCCGGCTTGGATTGAATAATTTCCTCCACACGACCCTGACCTATAATTGAATAGCCGTCCTTGCCTATGCCGCTATCGTACAAAATGTCGCGAATATCTTTTAGCCTGCATGGGTTGCGATTTATCATATAATCACTTTCCCCGCTACGATATAATTTACGCGTTATAACAACTTCGTCATAATCAACGTTAAACCATTTGTTTGTGTTGTCAAAAACAAGGGATACTTCACAATAACTTAACTTTTTGCGCTTTTCCGTGCCGGCAAAAATAACGTCTTGCATAGATTTGCCACGCAAGGCTTTACTAGACTGCTCACCAAGCACCCAACGGATTGCATCACTTACATTAGATTTTCCGCACCCGTTTGGCCCAACAATTGCAGTTATGCCGCCGTCAAAATTGATATGCGTTTCATCGGCAAAGGATTTAAACCCTGCCATTTCAATTTCTTTAAAAGTAATCATCAGTATCCCCTAATAGACGGATTTTTGGCTAAATTCGCCTATTCATCCCTATATTATAGCAAAAATAAACTTAAACTCCAAAAGAATTTAAAAGCAAATTAAATTTTAACCAAAATTTTAAACAAAAAATTGGCACGGTATGTGCCAAGGCGAAAGAAAAATGTTAAATTTAAACAAAAAGGTTAATTTAAAAGTTGCAATAATTGTGCTTCATCTATTGTTTTTATGTTTAGGGCTTTGGCTTTATCTAACTTGCTGCCCGCATCCGCGCCAACTATAACTAAATCAGTATTTTTGCTTACGCTGCTGGTTACATTTGCGCCCATAGATTGCAAAATTTTAGCAAGTTCGGGGCGGGTGTAATTGTTTAAACTGCCCGTTAGCACCACTGTTTTGTTTGTAAAGGCGGAATTAACTTTAATTTCTGGCGGGAATTTAATTTTTACCCCCGCATCCATTAATTTTTGGATGTTTATGTTATTATCCTCATCTTTAAAATATTCAATTATGCTGTTGGCAACAATTTCCCCAACATCGTCAATGGCAACCAAGGAGGCTAAATCCGCGTTTTTTAATTCATCCAGCGAGCGGAATTTTTGACTTAAAACATAGGCATTTTTTTTGCCAATATTCATAATGCCAAGGGCGAAAATAAAGTTTTGCCAATCAATCGTTTTGCAATTTTTAATACTTTCTATAATATTATCTATTTTTTTATCTTTAAACCCATCCAGGCCGGTTAACATTTCCTTGGTTATGTTAAACAATTCGTACGGGTAGGCAATGGAAAATTTTAGGTAAAAAAGTTTAAGCGTTTTTTCGCTTAGTCCCTCAATATTAAACGCATCGCGCGAAACAAAATGGGTTAGCCTATCTATAATTTGCTCGTAGCAATGTTTGTGATTTACGCAAAACAAATTTGCGCCAATAAGTTTTAACTCACTACCACAACTTGGGCAATTTGACGGCGGAATTATTTTCTTTTCGTCCGCTTGATGTTCGGCAATGCCCATAACTTCTGGTATGACTTCGTTGCTACGCCTTACAAAAACGCGGCTGTTGATACACACCTGTTTACGCTCTATATCTTGTGTATTATTTAATGTTGCCCTACTAACTGTTGCGCCAGAAAGTTCAATTGGGTCTAGTATTGCTATTGGGGTTATTTTGCCTGTTCTGCCCACTTGCCAAACTACATCTTTAAGCGTGGTGGAAAGTTCAAGCGGTTTAAATTTAAAGGCAACCGCCCATTTAGGGAATTTGTTTGTGTAGCCAATATCTTCCCTAACATCGCACTCGTTAACCTTAACCACCATGCCGTCTATCATAACGTCAAGTTTATCTTTAATTGTGCCAATGGTGTCAATTTCCGATTGGGCATCGGTCAAATTTTTTACAATTTTAAAATAATCCCCCGTTTTAAAACCTTGGCTAATTATAAATTCGTGCATTTGTTGCTGGGTGGCGAAAGTTTTGCCTTCAATTAGCAAAACATCGTAACAAAAGAAATCTAGTTTGCGCCGTTCGGTTTCTTTAGGGTCCAGGTTTCTAACCGCGCCAGCAACGCCGTTGCGTGGGTTTTTAAGCGGAATTTCTGCCGTTTTGTTATACTCCACAAACGATTTATTGGTCATCATACATTCGCCCTGAACAAGCAATCTGCCCTTAAATGGAATTGAAAGCGGCACACTTTTAATTGTTTTTACTTGGGTTGTAACCACTTCGCCCACACTG
>CANPWT010000034.1 GCA_947584775.1 uncultured Clostridia bacterium
TTTTTGATTGTCAACAAAATCCTTATACGTTGCAGCCACCCCGTTGAATTTAACTTTTATTTGGTTAGAAACTAGGGTTGGGCCGCCCGCTTTTTCCATTGCCCAGGTGGAGTTTTTGTTATCCCCAAAACTGAACCCGCTGTATTGCGTAGGATTAAATATTTCAGTTATGGCGATGTTGCCAACGCCTTGCGGACAAGGCTCGTTTGTATTTACCACAATTTGATAACAATTTGTAAATCCAGATTGGTTTCGTGGCGCAAACATATTTATAATGTTGGACGAGTTATCGCCGCCGTTGATGTAACTATAACTTGTGGCAATACTGCCCGAGTTTTCTGCAACAAAGCCGCTGAAATCACTTTCGCCCCGCCTAAAGGATGCAATTTTTATGTAGCAATCCAAAATTGAGCCATCGTTTTCAAACACAAAGCCAGACGAAACATTGTTGACCAATAATTTATTGCAACCGTTTTCTATTTCCACATAACTCATGCTTATTTTGCCCGTGCTGTGGTTTGTGTACACTAGGCCGGCAACATTAACTGTAATTGGTGCGGCAACATTACTGTTGTAAGCGTAAATGCCAAAAGTGTTGTCAGGTGCATTTTGTTCGTACGCACAAGATGCGATTGTGCCATAATTTTCGTACAACAAGCCGCCCATGTTCATAAGCCCTGCCATACTTAAATAACTGTACGAGTGGGTGATGTAGCCGGTTTGTGAGTTGGTTACAACCAAACCGCCCGCATTAAAGTTATATTCGTTGGTGGATTCGCTTATATTTTCCAATGTGCTGGCGCGTAATGCCACACTGCCCACAACTGAACAGTTGGTTATTACGCCATTGTTGGTTATTGCAAGGCCGCCAAAGTTTGCGCTTGTGTAATTTATTGTTTGATTAGAATTGTCGCAAACATCTTTATAATTTGTAACCACAATGGATGTGTTTCTAAAATCTATACTGCCATACTTTTTGGTGCCATAATCCACTGTTAAATTTTTAACAATAGTGTTTTCCCCAATTGTGCGGAACAAGCCAAGCGTTATATCTTGTTCATTTGATGGAGCAAAACTTTCTATTGTTATTTTGTGTCCGTTGCCGTCAAACAATGGAATATCTAGGTCAAACGGAACATAGTTGGTTAAAGTTATATCTGTGCAAAGTGTGTACGCCTCAGTTGGCAACATATTTAAAAAGTCTTCTTTGTTTTCCACCAACAATGTTTCCTCTAATGTGGAGGATGGCGCAAAGTTTAGGGAATATGTGTAAGTATTATCTACTGTGGTAGTATCAGTGGTTGTTGAGCCCCCGCTTTCCGTTTCGTTTGAACTTCCGCTTTCAGTTTCGGTTGAACTTCCGCTTTCAGTTAGTGTCTTTAAAATTGTATCAACATTAAAGGATAAAGTGAGAGTTGTATCAGAGTCGTAATCGTTTGCAACTGTGAGTGTTATGGTATTGTTTTCACCATCTTTCAGTGTTACTAAGTTTTCAGAATTGTTAGATTGTGGGTGTATAGTTAAATAATTATTATTGTAATTATTAATTTCTTGTAAAATTGTTTTTATTGTGTAACGTGTGCCTGTTTCCGTTTCTGCAAAATCATCTAAATGATATTCGTTGTTATGGTCACGATTGCCGTAAAAACTTATATCGTCCGCGCCAAAATAGAATTGCAAGTTTATAGGAACATTAAAGTTGCCATAAATTGAACGAGTAAATGCATTGTCCGTTAGTGTTTTTATGCTGTTGTTTACGCTGATGTCGTGAATAACAAATTCAGTTAGGGCAAATTTAATTTCTTGCTCGGCCTCCTCTTGCTCGCCATTTTGGTTGGTTAAGGTGGTTTTAACTTTTATTGTTACGGTTTTGTTAATTAAAGTGGAACTATAATCCTGGTTGTTGTTATATCGCAATGTGTAATAGCCCGCAACCGGTTGCTGTTCTAGGCTGAAATAGTTGTCAAAATCTAAGTCATTGCTTAACGATTTTTCAACAATATCTATATTTCCGTCCGAGTTTCTTGGTTCGATGTAAATATCTGCATTGCAACCTATTGCCAGCGGAATTGAGGAATTTCCAACATCAACGCGTACGCCGTTTGGCTGGATGTAAGTTGCAACAATTTCTGGCAACATTTTTACATCCACAACAATTCTATTTGTAGAAATTGGCGTGGACTGCTCATCAACATACGCGCTTACTGAAATTGTGTGTGGTTTGGATGTGTAATCTTTGCTTACCTTGGTTGCAACATATATTTTGGAATTGTAACCTAAGTCTGAGAGGTCTTCAATTTTAGAAAGTTTTATGCCGCGCCCGTCAGTTGTTGGGGTTTCCACAATATTTAGCCTATTTCCGCCTATGCTGGTTAGTTGCGCAAAGGTTATAAGTTCGTTGCCATCGGTGGTATCTTTAATTTCTAGATAATCAAAATATGCGTTGTTAGGTGCAGTTTCTATTATAATTCTGCCCTCGCCGACTGGGCGGAGAACATTATCTAATGTTAGGACATCGTCCTCTGTATAGCCGTTGCTATCACCCTCATTTTGATTCTTTTTATAATAGTTTTTAATGTCTATTTTGCTAATGCGTTGGCGCAAAACTGTAAAGTCTATTGCCTCAGTTTGTCCGTTAAAATTAAATTCAACGGAAACTAGTTGTTTTTCGTTGTCAACGCTATTTTTATTCACTGTCAGTTTATATTTTACTGTTTGCACGCCGTCGACTAACATTCCTTCGTCCAAAACTTCCATTGTAAATATATCTGGCAATTTTACTAAATTTTTCACTTCCGCACTTGTTAATTTTATATCCGTTGAAATGTAGGCGGTTACAATGGTTGTGTCGTTAGGGTACAAAATTAATTTGCTGTAGTTTAGTGAAATATCCCTCGCGCCTTTTGCTGTTTGCAAATCAAAAATGGTTTCAGTGTCTGCCATAATTTTTACTTTAACGTTTTGATCATCAGTTTCTTTAACGTTATAATCTATTTCTATATAAGGATTAATTGTAAAGTGGAATTGAATATCCTCAACATAGTCTAAAACTTTTATGCCAAATGGAACGTTATATGGAACATATACAAGCGCATTGGTTGGAGTGTCTTCTATAAACTCACAACCGCTAATGTTTAAGTATTTGCTAATACTTTTTTCTAATTTAACATTTTCAGCATTTTCAGTGTTTGGCTTAGGCTCAGCTTTAATTTCAACCTTTAAGCCCACTTGTTTGTTGGTTACAAGGTTTTCAGTGTTAAGGTTGGAAATTGTGTATTGTTTTAGGCTGCCCATAGCGATGCGCTGCAAATCCACAATTGTTTGGTTGTATCTATCCGTAACTTTAACTTCGCCCATTGGGTAACTTACAATAACATCAATTGTGGCAGATATGTTAGCATTTATTATTGAACGAATTGTGATGGTTGCGTTGCCCACTCCGCAAACAATTATTTGACCGTCCGAATTTATCCTTACAACTGATGGGGTATCGCTTGTTGCCATCACTCTTGCGCCGCTGGCGCCTTCGCATTCTATACTTAACAATTCTTGTAATTGTTTAGTGTTATACTCACTAATTTTTTTAGCCTCATCGTTGGTTAAATTTTCAGGAGTTAGCGATTGATAATAGTATAGATGCAATAATTTTGTTAATTTTTCATCAATTGGATTTTTTACTGTCGCGGTTATGCTTGTTGGCGCAAGTTCAAAAATTGGGTTGCCGTTATCATCAACAATATAAATATAGCCGCCGTTATATGTAGAATTATGCTTCCATTTGCCTGGTCGCAATGCGATACTTGCTTCATTATCTAGTTGGTTATAACTTTCGTCGTCAGGATTTGGACTGTTTCTTGTAAAATTATAAACTTTAAGTGAATTTTTGCCTTCAATACTTACAACTGAATATGCGTAAGAAATGTGAGATGTATTGACGTCGCTGTTCTTTTCAATTAGACGACCATCATCTGTTTCGCCGTCTATTTTGCCCATAAAGTACACGTCCATTAAAACGGAATTGTTGTCTTGTGTGTTGGCATTGGTTAAAATGCCGCCAACACTAGTTCCGCTTAGATATGCATTTACGCTGGATAAAGTTACCACTGAAATTGTGTAAGTTCCGCCGCTTGATAAATTTTCGTTTTGATCGGATTCTACACCGCCAACAATGCCTCCAACATTTGTGCCAATTATGTCCGCATCGCCGGTTATGCTTGATAGGTCTGAATAATTAAAGCGGTAACTATACACTGAACAAAATTTAAACACGCCGTTTGTGGACTTGCCCGCAATGCCGCCAACATATTCCCCACCATTTATAGCAGTGGATTTGTCCGTGTTTTGATACATACAAGATTTATAATATCCGCCTTCGTCTAGCCCAACAATGCCGCCAACATTTGCTGCGTTTGGAGCTTCTATTATAACTGAACTTGTAATGTTGCAAACATCCGCATCAATTTTACTAAATGTAACTGTTATAATGTTGGTTTGATCCATTGTTATTGAGGTTTGGGTGGCAGTTATTTGGTTTTCGCCAATTGCACCGCCAATGCTTGCAGTTGTATTGCCCGAAATTTTGCCATAAACATACATTTTAGCGTTTTCATTGCCGATTGTTTTTGTGTTTTTGCCAGCAATTAAACCAATTGCACCTGAATTTAAATTTGAAGTGACGGTTAAGTCCGCCATTGCGCCGCTGTGATTAATGGTTGCAAATGTAATGTCGCCCGAACTTTGCTTGTATGTTATGCCGCCCGTGATTGTGCCATTGTTTTCGCCCACCAAGCCGCCAAAATATCCGCTGCCAGAAACTGTGATGCTGCCCGAAGCCGCAATTGCATCAGTTTTGTTAAATGTTATTGTGCCTTTGTTTACGCCAACCAAGCCGCCAAGATTGCCGTTATTTGCCAATGTTGCTGTGCCATATAAGGTTACTGTGCAGTTTTTTAATTCTGCATCCGTGACTATTTCGCCAATCACGCCAAGGTTACCACTTGCGGACGAATAATTATATTCTACAACAAAATTCAAATTTGAAATTTTGCCCGAAAGGGTGTTAATTAGGTTAACATGGCTATCGTCTAGCGTTATGCCGGAAATGGTAAATTGAGAATTGTTATTTGTTACAATGCCGCCGGAAAAATTGTCTATTGTAAATTGTTTGCCGGAAAGGTTGATGTCGTTCATAATTTTGTAATATTTGTCTGGCGCTTTTGCAATATCTTCAAACTCGCTTGCATTGGTTACCCAATATGGGGAGGCCTCAGTGCCATTGCTTAAAATTAGGTCAATTACTTTATACGAGCCATCAAACATTTGGTTGAGTAAAAAGTTATCAAAATTATTGTAGCCAACGCCGTTTGACTCTAACATATCATTAACTGCATCTTTTGAAGCCACAATTAATTTTAAATTGGAATTGATAAATAAATTTTGGCTAACTGTAAGTTTATTTTCGATGATGGAAACATCGGTTGTTACGCCATTACCCGAGCCATCAGCAACAATCATAACTATGCCTGGATGAGATACAGTTTTGCCCTCGCCCGCAATTTGCTCGGCATCCACAACCGCGCTTTCGCCCGCACGCAAATTGATGCATGGGTTGCCGGCTTCGTCATATTTTATTATGCTTGCTTGACGCTCGTCCCCCTCCATATAGATGTTGTTTATGTATAAATTTTGAGTTACATCGGCTGGCTTAACTTCAACCGCGCACACCAAAGTTAAAATGTTGTTAAATTGCTTTATTGTGGCCACAATTTGCACGTTTTGAGCGGATAAATTAAAATCATTTTCAACATCGTTAGTTTCAAAATTATGTGTGAATTTATAATTATCCTCAGACTCATTTTCAATATCGTTTGGTGCTATCTCCGACCAAGAAATTGGTTCTTTAATTGTTCCTCTATCAAATGGTTGAATATAATTTTTTAAGTCGTTATCTATGTTAAAATCTATATTTAATATGCTATCGTTTTCAAAATATTCGCTTAATGTGGAGGAATAATATTTTGTTTGAGAATATGTGCTAAGGCTAATGTCGTTATAAGTAACCGGCTTATAAACAAAAATTGTAATCTCTTTTGTTTTTGTTTCTTGCTCGCCTTTTGTTAAGATATTTGCATAAGTTTGCTGATTTACTGTTAATTTTATTGTTATGTATTTATTTCCTTCTTTAAAAGTTGCATCGGCGAAAGTGAATGCCCTATATTCCCCATTTTGCGCGGTGTTAACATTAAAGCCGTCATCGGATAAAAAACTATATTCATAGCCCGTTACAATGTTTGAATTAAGTATGTCATTATTTAATGTAATTTTAAAGTTTAAGGTTGCGTTTTGCGGAACAATGTAATCCGAAACATAGTCAGGGAACGTGTAGGTTTCTCCTTGTTTATTTTTTATAATTTTATCTTGCAGGGCGGAATCGAAAGTTAAATCGTAATCGATGTTGTTTTCGGTTACACTTGCATAAACAAAGCAAGGGATTTCCTGCTGGTAGCCGTTGGCGCAACTGAATTTAATTATATATTGCCCAACGCTTGTTTCCGCGTTATAATCAAAGAAAATGTTGCCGTCTGGTACGCCTGAATTTGCGTTATAATCATATTTTAAAGAACTATTTGCGGCATTTATGTTCGTGCCCTGATAAATTTTTAATGGGTTGGCTAGATGATTAGGATTTATTACACTAATAGTAAATGTGGCAGCGGAAATTGAATCGTTTGCAACATTTGTTACATTGCTTAAATCTATAAAGTAACTAGTTGCATCCGCCCTATTTAAGTAAATTTCGCTAACTTTAATTTTTGGGCCTTCGTTAGGGATGTAAGTGTTTTCGTGGTCTGCCTCGCTATATGTACCGGAATTTATATCAATGTTGTTAACGCCTTCCAATTTGTTGAAATTGATTTTTGTTGAAGCGAGGGTGATTGTGTCAAACATTTCCGTTTCGTTCTTTCCCGTTTCGTTTATGCTTTTAACTGTTATGCTTAGCGCGGTGTTTGATTGCTCGGCTGGGTTTTCTTTATATTTTACAAAAATTGTTTGATTTTGGTTAAATGGCTCGGAAACTATTTTATTGTCCTCATAAGAAAATTTCATTGCGTGTTGGTTTAAGTAAAAATTTAAAAGGTATTTATTTTTGCCTAAATCCGCCGAGGTGTATGGGAGGCCACTAGCATTGTCCGTGATTGTATTTACACTGCTATCAAAAAGACGAGCATCAATTTCTATTTGCATATTTTTAAAGCGTTCAAGGATGTTTACAGGTTTTGGCGTGAAAACAAATGGGCTGCCAAGCGCCGAAGTGTAATAATCAAAAATATTTGCTTGTATTTCGTTTGCGCCGGTTGGGTTTAGCGTGCTGCCATTTTGGTCTACCAACAAAGTTGTTGGCTTTAATGCACTTATAATGGTTAATGTTTTGGTTATTGGCTGATAGTCGCCTGCAAAAAGTGGAACAAGCGACAAGGTTATTTCCACCTTTCCGTCAACATAATCGTTGGCTTGAACGGAAATTTTGTTGTTTTCGTTTAAAACAATAACATTTGGCGAGGAGGAAGTTAGGCTATATGCGTAATTTTCCATTATATATTTGGCTTGGAGGTCATTAAACTCGTAATCCTCTTCCTCAATGTGGAGTTTCATTTGCAAATTTAGTGTGTTTAGCCCGCCGTTTGTGTTAATATCGTTGGCAATTAGGGTTACATCGCCTTCGATTTGGTCGCCGTCAGCCTCGTTAATCAAGTTGATGTCGGACGCAAGGGTTTCTTTAATAAATACAAATTCAACTGGGCAGTTGCTATATTCTTTAACCTCGTAACCTGGCATATAAGTGATTGGGTACAAACTAAAGGTTTTGCCTATTAAATTGTCGCTTGCTTTTACGCCTGAAATGTAAAACACGCCGTCAATTTCTTGTTCGATGAACTGAACATCGGCGTAAGTTGTGTTGTCTAATTTTTTAAAATACACCTTGTCCGTGCTGCCGTATGGGGATAAGGTTACAAGGTGGGTTGGGTCAAAATTAACATCGCCCTCACCATTTAGGGCAACCACATATTTTTTGCTGTTCAGCGTTAAGTTTTGCGATTTTTTATTTACATCCAACTTAATGCTAGTTTTTTTGCCGCTGCTTAAGTGAGTTGCAACCAATTCGCCGCTGCCAATAACATTTGCTTGAACTGAGATTACGGCAAGGTTGTCTTTGTATGTTACAGTTGTGGTTGCCAATTCAATAGGGGAAGATTGAACGGAAATTGAACCAATATCTTTATTTTTAACACCCGAAAAAACTAAATTGATTGTTTGGTTAGATAGATCCTCATCTAAATCGTCTAAAACTAAATTAAGGGACGAAATTTTTGCCCCGTCCACATTTGTAAATTCCATTTTTAAATTTTTATAAATATTTCCGCACGCAGAAAAACTAAAACATATAAAGAAGCAAAATATTGCAAGCGTAAAATTTAAAAATTTTTTCATCATTTCCCCCCGAAAACGCTGATACCACCTAAATGCTAAAATTAAATTTTGCCTAAAATTAATTTAACCAAAAAATAATTATATATTTATTTTATAAATATTATAATAATTTGTAATATTTTGTCAAATAAAAAAATAATAAAAAAAATTAAAATTAATTTACTTAAAAATAATTTGCCGCATAAATATCAATAACAAAAAATATAATTTAATAGGTGAAAAATGGAAGAACAAACTATTAATTTAACAAATAAACAAAATTTAACCGTCAGCGGAACAAATAAAATAATTAGTCTAAAACCCGATTTAATTCAGTTAGACACCGTGCTTGGCGGCCTTATTATTGGCGGAAACAGCCTAGAACTAGTGCGTTTGGACGATAACAGTAAAATTGCAGAAATTAAAGGCGAAATTAATTCAATTAAATACGCAACCCCTAAAAGTAAAGAACCATTTTTTAGGAAAATTTTTAAATGATTTTTTCAACCCTCAATCAATTTAATAATTTTTTAATTTTTATTATTTTTGGATTAATTTTTGGATTAATTCGAAATATTTTTTACACCATTTTTTTAATTGATAAAAATATAGAAATTAAGCAAAATAAATTAAAATTTTTAAAAATTTGCATTTTTGATACGATTTTTTATGGTTTTTTTAGTGTATTTTTTATATTTTTATTAAATTTTTATAATTTTGGCATGTTTTCTTTTGCCTTGCTTTTGGCAATTTTAATTGGCTATTTTTGGCAAAACTTTTTAACAAAAAAATTGTTTGCAAAATTATTTAAGATGTGGTATAATGTTGTTAATAAATTTAAAAGAAAGCAAAATGAAACCACAAACAAAAGTTAAATTAATTATATTTTGTGCGATAGTTGTTGTTATTGCATTGTTTTTAATTAACATTGGGCAAATTATTGCAATACACAATAAAGATAAAACAATTTTAAGCCAGCAGCAACAAATTGAACAACTAACCCAAAAATCGGACTATTTTGAAAACCACGACACCGACCCCGGGGAAAAAGAAATTGTGCCAGGAGGTGAAGATTGATTATCTCCTTAACCGGCAAACCATGCAGCGGCAAAGGCACAGTTGGCAAATTGTTTTGCAAAAATTATAATTTTGAATATTTATGCACAGGGGACATTTTTAGGGAGGCTTCTAAAAAGTTAAACACAGATATTTTAGCCTATCAAAACAGCGAGGCAGTAAAAAAAACAGACGAATATGTGGACAGTATGATAACCAACCTTGGCAAGCAAAAATTATATGAGGACATTTTGCTAGATTCCCGCCTGGCGTGGCACTTTATTCCACAATCGTTCAAAGTGTTTTTGGATGTGGACATTGTAACCGCAGCAAAACGCTTGATGAACGATAATCGCGCAACCGAGGCAGTAAAAAATATAAACGAGGCAAAAGCGGCCTTAACTGAGCGCTGGGATGTGGAAAATGATAGATATCTTAATCTTTATGGCGTAAACAACACAAATTTAAATAATTACGATTTGGTTATAGACAGTTCTAACAAAACTGTTGATGAAATTGTAAAAATTATTTTTGATGAATATAATAAGTTTAAAAAGAAAAAGTAAAAGCCAAAGGGGTTTTTATTTTTTTAAGCACAAAAAGTTAGACAATCATATAATAGACTATGAAAAACATACTAAAAGTGCTTTCCGTTGTGCTGGTATTTGCCCTAGTTTCTGTGGGATTATATTTTATTTTATCCGCTTTTGGGCTTGTTAGCATAGATGAAATCCGCAAAATGATAGAACACAGCGGCAAAATGGCATTTTTAGTTTATTTAATTGTGCAAACGCTAATTTTGATTGCGTTTTGTTTTGTGCCCGAAGTTAACCTGGCACTAATTGTTTTAGGCGTGGTGCTATTTAAGCCGCTTGAAGCATTTATACTTTGCCTAGCGTGCGTGTTTATTTCTAACACTGCCCTATTCTTTATAGGAGATAAATTTGGCGAAAAAATTTGTGCTAAACTTATTGGCAAAAAAGAATTGGAACACCTGCAAGACCTAATTGACGGAAAAAGCAAGGCCATTTTGCCAATTTTGTTTGTAATTCCATGCATCCCAGACGAGGCATTATGTTTAGTTATTGGCATGACAAAAATTAAATATTGGTATTTTATTTTGGTCAGCCTAATTTACCATACCATTGAAATTGGCGCAGTTTGCTTTTTGGGCAGCGGACTAATTGATTGGGCAAGTTTTGGCGTTATTGATTGGATTATGTTTATAAATTTAGTTGTTGTGGACATTTACTTGTTTACAAAATTTGAAAAATTTTTAGAAAACAAAATTAACAAAAAACGCACAGAAAAACAAAAAATTAATAAAAAAGATTAAAAAATTTGAATAATTTACCGTTTTTTTGCACTTTTTTAAAAATTTTTTATAATTTTTCATAAAATTTTTGAATTTGAAAAATTTGTCTAATTTTTGTTTTTTGTATTTTTAAAAAATAAACCTTGATTTAATAAAAAAATATTGTATAATTATTATGTGGGTAAAAATAAAATTTTTAGTGCTAGCCTAACATGGGTGCTTGGCTTTTTATTAAGCCAACTTTTTGTTAGCGTATTTTTGGTGTTTGCCAATTTAATTTTAGGCCGCTTTGGCGTTACAATTTCCACCAACAATGTTTGGGGCTATTTCGTTTTGGCCTTGGTTATGGATGTTGCAATAATTGCCGTTGCCTTAATAAGCGGGAAAAGCGAAAAGGAAGAAAAAGCAAGCAAAATAAGCGGCATAAAAATTTTAATATATGTTTTAATTGGCGTGGCCGCATATATATTACTTTCCCCATTTATCAATGTTGTGGAAATTTTGTTTACAAAACTTAATATTCCAAGCCAGCCAATACCGTATAAAATGGATGGTGTGGGATATG
>CANPWT010000035.1 GCA_947584775.1 uncultured Clostridia bacterium
AATAAAAGCGCCTGTTGCCGGCATTGCAATGGGGCTTATGAAAGATAAAGATAGCGACAAATTTGCAGTTTTAACCGATATTCAAGGCCTGGAAGATTTCTTTGGCGATATGGACTTTAAAGTTGCCGGCACAACAAAAGGCATAACCGCCATTCAAATGGACATAAAAATCCATGGCATAGACAGGGCAATTTTGTCAACCGCGCTTGAACAGGCTCGCCTTGGCAGGTTAGAAATTTTAAAGATAATGCAAAAAACCATTAAAGCGCCACGCAAGGAACTTAGCAAGTATGCGCCTAAAATTATCACCTTTAAAATTGACCCAGATAAAATTAGGGAAGTTATTGGCTCAGGCGGCAAAGTTATCAACCAAATTATTGCCGAAACCGGCGTAAAAATAGATATTAAAGACGAGGGCGATGTGTTTGTTTCGTCCACCGATTTGGCTATGATGGAAAAGGCAAAATCTTTAATTTTAACCATCGCAACCGATTTAGAGTTAAATTGCGAATACGAGGGTAAAGTTACCCGCACTACTCAGTTTGGCGCATTCGTAGAAGTTGCTCCGGGCAAAGAAGGCATGGTTCACATTTCAAAACTAAGCAAAGATAGGGTGGACAAAGTTGAAGACGTTGTAAAAGTTGGCGACCGTGTTAGGGTTAAAACCATAAAAATTGACGAGCGCGGCCGAGTAGACATGAAGTTAATTGAAAAACTTAATTAACTTAACTTTTTAATACTAATCTAAGCATAATAAGTTAAATATGTTTTAAACATTATTGTAAATAATTTAAAACATAAGATTTTCAATATTAAGGTAACAAAAAATTCCGCAGAAGCGGAATTTTTTAAACGTTAATTGTGTTTTGTGGCAAATCTAATTTTGTTCTGTTCCACGATAATGCAAATTCTTTTAGTTCAGGGTAATTGTCCAACTTGCTGCCCAATGTGATGTAAATTTTAGATTTTCTTGTGTTAAAAACTTTTTTAATTGTGTAAATATCTGTTAAGTATTTATTAGGTATATAATTTATGCAGTCTGGGTTTTTAAAAATTATTCTGCCAATGCTGTCCAAATGTTGAATATAGCCAAATTCCTTTTTAGTAAAATATTTTAAAACTTCACCATCTGATGCTATTATATATTCGTTTAATCGTTTAACAACAACATCATCTGTGCTTCCGGCAAAAACATTGTTTTGAACCAAAGGGTAGCACTCTGGGTGTTTAGCAATAATTTTACCCGCATCGGATATGTTTAATTTGTTAACATATTCTGGGAAATATTTTGTATAGTGAACGGCGGTGGATATACCCTCTTTAAAAGTGTTAGATTTTTCTATTTTTTGCTTTATTATAAGTTTTTCTTCATCACTTAAATTATCAAGCGAAAATTTTTGAAAAGGGAACAATTCTTTTGGCACAAAAACCACAAAATGATTGTTAAATTTTGCAAGGTCAGCCATAAGAAATTTGTATTGCAACTGCGTGGTTATTGGCTCATGAAAATTATTTTTAACTGCATCCACAAATTCACTTTTTTCTTTAAAATCTTTTAATTCTTTTTCATAGTTTGCCAAAACTTTTTCTGCGCTAAAATTGCCCTTTTCTATCATTTCGTTAGTGGTTAATTCAATTTTATTTAACAAAATGTTGTAATTTTTGTTTAAAAAATCGGCATATTCAAGCGCTTTTGCCCGCACATTTGCAGCATTTTCGCGGGATGCTTTTTGTTTGTTTACTCGCTCTTCGGGGGTGGTTGCTATTGTGTGTTCAGCCCTTTTTTTGGTTTCTAAAAATTTTCGTTCAATAATGTCATTAACTCTTCCTAATTCATCTAAACTATATGAGTTATGCACGTCCCATTTTTCTCTTCTGTTCATATTTTATCTCCTAATACTAAGATTAGCATAAATTTAATAAAAATACAATACAAAATAAAAATTTTTTTATATTTTTTTATTTAAAATTTTAACCGTTATAAACAATTAAGGCATATATTTAATTTTTTAAAATAAGTTAAAATATGAAAACTTCTTCAACGCGTGTTGTTGTTACCAATATTATTATTGTTTTAATGTTTGTAACCCTAATTGGCTTAGGGGTAAGCAACCATATTGCGCTGTATGTTCAGGCGGACGATAGGGTCTATTATTCGGGCAACACTGAAAACAACAATGTAAGTTTTATGATAAATGTTTATCAAAACGAGGATTGTGTGCGAGATATTTTAGACATTTTAGATAGTTTTAAGGTTAAAACCACCTTTTTTGTTGGCGGGTGCTGGGCGGTTAAAAACATCGACCTTGTTAAGGAAATTTACACTCGCGGTCACGAACTTGGCAACCACGGCTTTTTCCATAAGGACCAAGATAAATTAAGTTATGATGCAAATGTGGAAGAAATTTCCATGTGCCACAAATTGATACAAGAAAATTTGGGCATAGAAATGTCCCTTTTTGCGCCACCAAGCGGAGCATACAACAAAACCACGGTGGACGCCGCAACAAACTTAAATTACAAAACTATAATGTGGACGCACGACACAATCGATTGGCGCGACCAGGACGAAAGGCTAATTTACAAGCGCGCAACGGTAGACTTATCTAACGGCGACCTTATTTTAATGCATCCAACCGCAAAAACAGTGCAGGCGCTTACTCAAATTTTGTCCCTTGCCATAAACAACGGCTTTAACCCAACAACCGTGTCAAATTGCCTGAATTAGACAAATTTAGTTTATAAATTTATAAACCATTTTAAAAATGGTTGGAAAAATTTAAAAATTTTTGTATAATCTCTTTAAAGTAAAGCCCCGTTTTGGGCAAAAGGGATGTATATGGCTATTTACAAATCATCTTTTAATAAAAATAAAGAAGTAGAAAAAAAGGAAAAACTGGTTAAAGAAAGGCCAGAAAAGCCTGCCAAAGCGCAAAAGGAAGTTAAGGCAAAAAAATTTAAACTTAATAAATACGCGGTCAGTTTGGTGGTGTTTGGCTTAATATTTTTGGTGTGCGTGCTGCCAAGTAACTTTTTAAAAAACTTTTTGCTGGGCAGTTTTGGCTTGTGCATTTACCCGGTGTGCGTAATTGCAATGCTGTTTTCAGTTTTGTTTTTGCAAAAGCGCAAGTTAGAGGCTAGGCCAAAATACATTGTGTTTTTAGTGTTAACCGAAATTGTTTTAATACTAATTTTCCATTTAATTTTAACCAATGTTTATCATCTTCCGCTTAATAATTTTGGCGAATATATCAGTGCAACTTACCGCGCAAAAACCACCGCGGGCGGAGTAGTGTTCAGCCTGCTTTGCTTCCCTATTATAAAACTGTTAACAATTGTGGGCGCATACATTTTTAGTTTTATCGCCCTTGCAATTTTGGTTGGCTTAATTGTAGATTACATTGTGGTAGACAAAAAATTAAACAAAGCGCCTGCCGTTAAAAAGTTAGATTTTAACGAGTTAGACAGTTTAAAATCCGAGCCTGAACACACCCAGCCAATCGAGGCAAAAGTTGTAACCCCAGCCGAGGCACATAAAAGCGAAGCCAAGCGCAAATTGGGTCTGGAAGGGGACGAGGCTACAATAATTTCAAGCAACATGCCAAACATCAGCGTGGACAACACAATAAATAAGCCAATGAGCAAGCGAGAATACATTCTAACCCCAATCGAGCCAATTTTGCCGGTGGACAATTCAGATGATTTATTTTTAGATAGCAGCACCGGTTATTACAACAGCAAAAAAGTAAACAAAGAGGTTAAAACCAATTTTGCAGAGGAAATTGTTCCTAACAAAAATATTCCACAACCCAGCGAGCCAACCCCAGCAGAAATTCAGCCAAGCGAGCCAGAATATAACTACCCGCAAGAACAATATTCTGCCCAAGACGACCAACCAACAGACGAGTTTGAAGACATCAATTTAGAGCAACCAACCCAGCAAAACAGTTATGACGATATTTTCCTAGACGAGGACGAACAGGCAGATTACAAAGACCTATCTGACTTAAACGAGCAAACACTCACTCCAAGCGAAACCGACTTTCACGAGCAAGATGAAGAGGAATACACCCAGCCCGCCCAAGAAAAAATAGATTTGGATGCAGACGATGTGTCCATAGAGGAAATTAAAGCGAATTTAGATAATGCCGATTATGTTGAAGAATTTAAAGTTACAAAACAGGACGATGGTTTGGGCGGCACGGTAGATACTGAGGTTGTTCGCCCAAGCGTAGATATTTCCAAATTCAATTTGCCAAATGTTAAAAAATCGCTGGTGGAAGAAGAGCCTGTTCGCGAGCAAGTTAAACAAAAAATGCAAATTCCGCCATATGTAGCCCCACCAGCCGACCTATTAAATTATATGGAGAACACGGCAAAAATTTCAGACGAGGAATTGCAAGACAACATCGATAGGCTAGAACAAGTTTTGGCAGACTTTAAAGTGCCAGCCAAAGTTAACAATGTTCAAGTTGGCCCGGCGGTAACGCGTTACGAACTCACCATGCCAAGGGGTATTTCGGTTAACAAAATTGCACAAATGGCAGACGATATTGCAATGACGCTTGCCAGCAATGGTGCAATCCGTGTAGAAGCGCCAATCCCAGGCAAAAATTCGGTGGGTATTGAAGTTCCTAACACGCAAATCACTCCGGTTAGCCTGCGCGAACTTATAGATAGCAACGAGTTTAAAACAAGGATTAACCCACTTAGTTTTGTTTTGGGCAAAGATATTAATGGCGACATCATTTTCTGCAACCTAGACAAAATGCCACACGTGTTGGTTGCGGGCAGCACGGGCAGCGGTAAATCAGTTTGCCTAAACACCATGCTTTTAAGTATGTGCTACAAGGCGGGCCCACAAGATTTAAGGCTAATTTTGGTTGACCCTAAAATGGTGGAATTTTCAACATATAACGGTTTGCCACATTTGCTTATTCCAGAAGTTATAACCAATAAAGATATGACCATCAACGCGCTAGATTGGGCAATTAAGGAAATGGAAAGGCGTTATGCTCTCTTTGCAAAAAATAGGGTGGTGAATATCAACGAATTTAATAAGTTAGAGTCGGTTAGAAATGGTGTGGAGGAAAAATTGCCGTTTATCGTCATTGTGGTTGACGAACTTGCCGATTTAATGCTAGATGCTAAGCGCGAAATTGAAGATAGAATTGCTAAACTAGCAGCCAAGGCGCGTGCAGCCGGCATACACTTAGTGCTTGCTACCCAGCGCCCAAGCGTGGACGTCATCACGGGTACAGTTAAAGCCAACCTGCCAAGCCGTATTGCGTTCGCCCTCACCAACTATATGGACAGTAAAACAGTGTTGGACGGTGGCGGCGCAGAAAAATTGCTCGGCAAAGGCGATATGTTGTTTAAGCCGCAAGATAAACCTGAGCCAAGGCGTGTGCAAGGCGCATTTGTGTCTAACCAAGAAATTGCTAGTGTGGTGGAATTTATTAAAACTCACAACAATCCGGTCTATGACGAGGATGCGGGCAGGGCAATTAAAAACCCTAACCAAAGCGAGGGCGGCAACCATGATAGCGGCAGCATTAAAGAACAAGAATTCGACCCTGTTTTAAAGGACGCATTGCGACTGTTTATTCAAAACAAACAAGCAAGCGGCAGCATGATTTCTAGGCGATATTCCGTTGGCTTTAACCGCGCCGGCAGAATTATGGACCAAATGGAACGCGCTGGCTTTATTGGCCCGCAGGAAGGCTCTAAGCCAAGGCAGGTCTTAATTACAATGGATGAATATTTGGCAATTTTTGGCGATGACGAAAACTAAAATTAAAGCAAGTTTTACGCTTGCTTTTTTTCTTATGTTTTTTATTATAGACTGTGTTTTAGAGATTCACTCCACTCACATTCGTTCGGTCGCAATGACGCGTCGCGAACTTCGTTCTTGCTTATTTATTCCAAGTATTCATAAATTACGCCTTCACTTGTTTGCCCCTTTCCCCACAAAACTCAAATATTTTCTGGGGAAAGGGCAAACAAACTTAGGCTTATGTTCGCAATGCTTTGCGAACTAGCAAAAGTGCAGTTCGCGACGCAGTCATACCGAGCGAGTGTAACGAGTCGAGAGTATCTCGTTATTTGTATTTAATAAAAAAAGTAAAAAAAATTAATAAAAAATATTGAAAAATATTATAAAAATCAATTAAAAATGTTAAAATTTAATAAAAAATTAAAAAATAAATAAAAAAACAAAAATTATTAAAAAATAAACTATAAATTGTAAAAAATAACAAATTTTTAATTAAATTAGTTTTATATTTACAAATTTTTTTTATCAACACTATTATTTAGTTTTTGTTTATATTCCCTTTTCTTTTTGTTTGGTGTTATATTATTTTTAGTGCTTGTGATTTTCAAAAACTATTAAAACTTTTAAATATTACTAAAAAATAATGAAATTTAATTAAAAAATAAATGCATTAAATAAAAATTTCAAAAAAATTTGAATTTTTTATTTATAAATCTATAATGTTAATTTTAAAAACAATTTTTTAATAAAAAATAAAATGGCAAATTCAAGGCATTTGGAATATTAAATTTTATGAGCAATTTTTGTTTTTGTGATGCGCATACCGATTTTTTAACCGAACTAAACAATAAGCAAATAAAACAATACTTAAATTTGCTTTCGAGTTTTAAGCGCAAATTAATTAGTTGTGCGTTTTTTACAACTGATAAACATTTTACAATCAATAAAATTTTAAAATTGAATAATTTAATAAAAGGGCAGGCGGGGTTAATGCTGTCGATTGAAGATATTGGCTTTATTAAGGGCGAAAAACAGTTAAAACAACTTATAAAATTAAAGCCGATAAGTGTTACTTTAACTTGGAATTTTAATAACCAATATGCGGGCGGGGCAATGGACAATGGCACGCTTACCCCTCAGGGCAAAAATGCAATAAAACTGCTAGAAAATAGCGGTGTTATTGTAGATACTGCACATTTAAACAAGCGCTCGTTTTACGCGTTTCGCAACATTACCACCAAACCAATTTATTGCTCGCACGCCAACATATATTCGCTCTATAAACATAGGCGCAACTTAACGGATAAACAAATTAAACTAATACGAGATAGCGACGGCTTTTTAGGGCTGACAATTTATCAAAAATTTATTAGCAAAAATAAAATTTCCGCACTCGATGTTGCGAAGCAAATAGATTATTTAATAAAAAATTTTGGCTGCGATTTTTTTGGCTTTGGCACAGATTTGTTCGGCTTTAGCCCCGCCTATTTGCCCACCGATATAAATAATTATTTGGATTTAAAAAAAGTGGCACATCATTTAAAAACCTTTGGCTACACAACTAAAACAATAAATAAAATTTTTTATCAAAATTATATAAATTTCATTAAAAAATTAAAAAAGTATTAAAAATTAAATAAAAAACATATAAATTTTTTTAAAAGATATAAAATTTAATAATAATTTATTGAAAATTATTAAAAAAAAATATATATAAATTAAAAAATTAACATAATTTAATTAAAAATTCATAAAAATTAATTAAAATTAGCAAAAAAATAAAATTTTTTAGTAATTTTTAAATTTTTTCAATAAAAAACAAGTTTTTTTATTTTTTAATTAAAATCAAATTTGCAATTTAATTGTTTAAATTAATTTAATGTTTTAATGTATGCTTTAACTTCGTTTAAATCTTTTAAAATCGCACAACATTTGCGTTGGCATTGTTTTGTTGGCGGAAACACGTCTGGCACAAGCACAACATTAAGTCCGGCTTTCCATGCGGATTTTGCTCCGTTTGGGCTATCCTCAACACACAGGCAATTTTTGGCTTTAACGCCAAGCGCCTTAATAAGTTTTTTGTAAATTTCCGGGTTTGGCTTACCTTTTTTAACCTGTTCAATTGTTATAATTTTATCAAAAATTGCGTCTGCGCTCAAACTATTGGACTTAAAACATTTATCAACTGTTGCTTTGCTAGAGCCGGTTGCCAACCCCAACTTGTAATTTTGTTTTTTAAGATAATTAATAAGATTTTTAAATCCCCTTTTTAAAGATACGCCCTTGCAGTCCATTTCTTTTTTTGCCATATTTGACCACTCTTGCCTAACACTAGCCGCGTCAATGTTGGGGAATTTTTTTTGCATGATACGCACAACGTTTTCTTTTTTTCTGCCGCAAAAAAGTAGCCTTAAATCGTTATCGAGGTTGATGTTGTATTTTTTGTTTATTATAATTGCAGCGTTTGCCCAAATTATTTCGCTATCAATAATTGTGCCGTCCATATCAAACACCACGCACTTAATTTCATTTTTAATTTTTTTCATTTTAACCTTTTATGGAAACGGAAATTTTTCTCTAAAATTATTCCTTTCGACCTGTCACCTTCCAAAATGTTTTGTTTTTTTTAGTTTCTACTTAAAAATTCTTAATATGCCTAACTTCAATGCTTGGAATCGTAATTTCGTGTGGCATCTCAAACACATATTTGATAGTTTTTGCCACGTCCTTTGGCGAAAGGCCAAGTTTCATTATTTCTTGTGGGAGTTCGTCATTTGCTTTGATGTAAAAGTTTGTTTTGATAAGACCCGGGCAAACATCAGTGATTTTCACATTGTGTTTTGCTAAATCTCTTTGAATTGCTTTGCGATATTGATAACTGCCATGTTTTGATGCATTGTAGACAGGGCAAAATTCTTCCGTCTCCACGCCACTTTGTGAGTTGACATTGATTATTTGGCCTTTTTTGTTTTTGATTAATATAGGCGCAAAAGTTGTAATCATGGCGATTGTGCCAAAAGTGTTTGTATCAAGCAAATCCTTAATTCTTTCAAGTTTGTTCATTTCAGCAAAATGCTTGTCACCAAGTTGAGAAATTTCGCCCTTTGTCCAAACTCCCGCACAATTTATGATTGTGTCAAGACTCGCAAAGTTTTTCTCGACATAAGTTTTTAATTCATTTATTTTGTCAATGTTTGTTATATCACAAACAAAATAATTTGCATTCAAATTTTGTGCTGTTTTCTTTAAGTTCTTTTCATTTCGACCAATAAGCAAAAGTTTTTCATTCTTCAACAATTTTGCTGTTGCTTCCCCCACATCGCCTGTGGCTCCTGTAATTAAAACGTATCTCAAAATAACCTCCTTTAAATTTACAAAATTGATCAAACAGATACGTGCTGTAAAGTATGATATTGAATGCCTTATTTCAATAATTTAATCGCATTTATGAACATTTTTTTAAATATTTTACAATATTTCATTTTTGACAATTAAATTTCTATCACGCATAAAAAGTGGTCCGAAGGCGTGATTTTTGTTTCAATATACTTATTTTTAATTTTTGTGCCTTTTGGTAGCAAGATGTTATCTGTTAGTTTTCCATCTGTAGTGGTTACATCATTGAAGCAAAATGTGTGAGTGGTTTGCAATTTGTCCAACACTTTTCCAAGTTCACTTGCCCCCGAAACCGCATTAAAATCCCCGCAAACAATGGCGTTATTTTTTATCACATCACTTTGAAATTCATTAAAATAATATTTAAAATTAACAATTTTTTCATTAAAACGATGAAATGGTAAGAATTGAGTGGAAATAAAAGTTATACCATTAATGGTGGCGGAAATGTATCCCTTGTCGTGGGATGAATATGTGCCTTTTTCAGTCACTTTGTTTAAATTTGGATTTTTAAAAAGTTTATTTTGAATATTTTTAATTGGATATTTTGACAAAATTGCAACTCCAAAACGAGTGTTCTCAATTAAAAATCCCGGACTAATTTCAAATTCGCAAAAATATTTAAGCCCAGTAAGTTTCGATAAATTTTCTAAAAAATGAAAAGAAGGGGTCGTAATAACCTCTTGTAAAGCGATGATATCTAAGTTATTTTGTTTTATTAACTGGGAAATTTGAATTAAACATTCATCATTAACATTAACGCGGGGAGTAATATCAAAAAGTTCATCTTTGTAATTATTGACATTTATTCCGGAGCTTATGTTCCAACTGCCTATTTTCATTTTAACTCCTATAAATTTATTATAGCATGAGGATTGTTAATTTGTCAAATAACTTTTAGGTTCAAAGATGCCAGCAAAGGACTGTTACTAACTTAAATGCATTACCGCTGCCTTTTACTTTTAAAAGGTAATTCCAAATTTTTCAAAATACAAAACCACTTCAAAGGGGAAACAAAAAAGGGGGAGCATTTCCCCCTTTATTAACGCGTGCAATCGCCAAATAATGAAAAAACAACACACCTGTGATTTTGATAAAAACGGGTATTTTATAAGGCTTTTATAATTCACTCAAATTTGCTATTTAATGGGGCCCCGCAAAACTCAAAAGTTTTGTGGGGGAAAAGGAGCAAACAAACTTAGGCTTATGTTTGCAATACTTTGCAAACTAGCAAAGGTGCAGTTCGTGACGTGGTGGTGCGGATAACAGGTGAGCAGCGTTAAGAAAAATGCCCTTTGGCATATTTTAGCGTAGCGAAGGGAGCAGCCTGCTGCGGCCCGCCCGACAAGGGTTGAACCGAGGTTCAAGTCCTTACGAAACTTGAATTTTTGGTGCGACAAACGATATCAAATCCGAACCATAAAGTTTTAATTGGCGCAGGATTTATAATCATTAATGTCACTATATCACTATAACACAAATTATGAAATAAAACAAGAAAAAGAGAAGGCTTATGCCTTCTCCTTTTTGTTTTGTTGTTGCTTTAAGGCTTGTGGACGGGGCTTAGGAAGTTGTAAAGGCTTTTTGCCGACAAGTTCTCCATCTCACCACCGTTTTGGGCAAATTCAAGCAAATCATGAGCTAATATAAATGCTATTTCATCTATATGTTCTTGTGACAGTGTACACTTGCCCAGCCTTAATACTTTAGTATTAAGGTCTAAATTACACACATTGTCAGCCTGTGTTTTGTCATAGCAACAACAAATTGGCTCGACAAGTTTGTTCATTTCTCATTTTTTAGATATGAGAAGTCAACAGCT
>CANPWT010000036.1 GCA_947584775.1 uncultured Clostridia bacterium
GGCATTGTAACCGCTCCTCGTGGCACAGCGTTCTTTATAACCAGCCCAATGGAAAGGTCGTTTGTAAACATTATTGCCCAACCAACCGTTAAGGAAATTATGGGCGAAGGCAACAGTCATTAATAAAAAAGAGAGGAATAATCCTCCCTTTTTTTGTTAGAGATACACTCGGCTCGTTTCACTCGCTCGGTATGACAATGTCACAAACTGCACTTTTCCTCATTTGCTTCAAGTGTTCGCAAATTTCGATTTTTACTTGTTTGCTTCTTATACTATGAAGGGCGCGCGTCACAAACTGCGCTTTTGCTAGTTTGCAAGGCGTTGCAAACATAAGCCTAAGTTTGTTTGTTCCTTTTTCCCACAAAATTTTTGAATTTTGCGGGGTCCCATAAAAAGTTCTCCCTCATACAAGTTACTTGTTTGCTATTTATTCCACTTCGAAACAGGTTCTCGCGGGAGCCTTTTTTGTCTTGTCATACCGAGCGAGGGCTTTGTCCGAGTCGAGTGTATCTCTTTAGAAGAAAGGACTTTGCGGTCAACTATAAAAATATTGACAAATTTCTTCTTTGTTCGCCTGACATGCTAAAATGCTATTGTTAATATTTACTTTACAAAAATGTAAATATTTGCTAAAATGAGTTAACTATTATTTAAAAGGGCAAGTTTATGGGACTATTTTCTTATTTATTTTCATCGGACAACACCAGAAGTTTAAAAAAAATTGAAAAAATTGTAGCAAAAATTGAAGAAAAGGCAGAAAGTTATGCAAATATGTCGGACAGTGAACTTCAATCGCAAACAGATATATTAAAAAACCGCTTAAAACAGGGCGAAACATTAGACGATATTTTGCCTGACGCTTTTGCGGTTGTGCGCGAGGCATCAACTAGGGTGTTACACCAAAGGCATTTCCATGTTCAACTTATTGGCGGCGTAGTTTTGCACCAAGGCCGTATTGCGGAAATGAAAACGGGTGAGGGTAAAACTTTAACCGCAACAACAGCAGTGTATTTAAACGCACTTAACGGCACAAATGTTCATGTTATAACCGTCAACGAATACCTTGCAACATCGCAGGCGGAAATGATGGGCAAACTTTACAAATTTTTAGGTCTAACCATTGGTGTAACGCTTGCAAACCAATCGCCGGAAGAAAAAAAGCGCGCCTACGAGTGCGACATCACATACGGCACAAACAACGAGTTTGGCTTTGACTATTTGCGTGATAATATGCAAGTGGACAAGCGTTACAAAGTTCAACGCGGGCACAATTTTTGCATAGTGGACGAAGTGGACTCAATTTTAATTGATGAGGCGCGCACTCCGCTTATAATTTCGGGCGCGGGTGGCAAAACAAGTGAACTTTATGTTGTTGCCAATAATTTTGTTAAAAGATTAACCGAAAATGACTACGAAATAGAGCAAAAACACAAACAAATTAGGCTTACAGAAACCGGCGTAAACAAGGCGGAAAAGTTTTTCAACATCGAAAACTTGTCCGACATCACCAACCTTGAAATCAACCACCACATCAACAATGCATTAAAGGCCAATTTTATAATGAAGCGGGACATCAATTACATTGTAAAAGATGACGAAATTTTAATTGTTGACGAATTTACCGGCCGTGTTATGTCTGGCAGACGCTATTCGGATGGTTTGCATCAGGCAATCGAGGCCAAGGAAGGCGTTAAAATTAAGGACGAAAACAAAACCCTTGCAACAATCACCTTGCAAAATTATTTTAAACTTTATTCCAAACTTAGCGGCATGACGGGTACAGCCAAAACCGAGGAAGCGGAATTTAACAAAATTTATAATCTGGACGTAGTTACAATCCCTACCAACAAACCGGTTTTGCGCGTGGACGAACAAGATATGATTTTCTTCACCGAAGAGGCAAAAATTAAAGCCATCGTGGAGGAAATTAAGGAAAAATACGAGTCCGGTCAGCCAATTTTGGTTGGTACGGCATCAGTTGAAAAAAGTGAGCGAATAAGTAAAGAAATTAAAAGATTGGGCATCCCACACAACCTATTAAACGCTAAAAATCACGAACTAGAAAGCCAAATCATAGCACAATCGGGCAGGGTTAAGGCGGTCACAATTGCAACCAATATGGCCGGCCGTGGTACAGATATTTTGCTGGGCGGCAACCCAGAATTTTTGGCAAAACAAAAATTGGTTAACGAAAAGGTGGATAGTCAAATTTTAGATAAAATTACCACATACAACTCAGTTTTAACCGAGGAAGAACAACTTGTTAAAGATAAATACGATAAATATTTAGCCGATTTTAAAAAGGTAACCGATGCTGAAAAACAACAGGTTATAAGCCTTGGCGGCCTACACATCCTGGGCACTGAAAGGCACGAATCTAGGCGTATTGATAACCAGTTGCGTGGCCGTGCGGGCAGGCAGGGAGACCCGGGTTCTAGCATATTCTTCATTTCGCTAGAGGACGATTTACCTCAGCGCTTTGGCGAGGACAGGATGAAAAATTGGTTCTCGATTGTTTTCCGTGGCAATGAAGATATGCCGCTGCAATCTAGGTTATTAACCCGCTTTTTCGAGTCCGCACAAAAGAAAGTTGAAGCCATGAATTTTGGTATACGTAAAAACGTGCTTGAATATGACGATGTTTTAAACAAGCAAAGGCAAATAATTTACGCCGAGCGAGATAAAGTTTTGGACGGCGCAGATATCCACCCACAAATTGTGGAAATGATAAAAGATTATGTTTTTGACATTTGCAACACCTATTTGGAAGAATCTAAACCAAGTTACGAGTGGGATTTAGATTCAATCAACAGCGCCTTAGAGGACAAATTGCTAGAAAAAGGCACAAATTTAATCACTGCCGATTTTGTAGACGGCAAAGATGTTGGCGCGGTCAGTCAGGATGTTTTCGATTATGTGCTTAAAAATTATGAAAATAAAATTGCAGAAATTAAAAAATTGGGGCTAGATTTTTCAATTATCGAGCGCGATAGATTGCTAAGAGTTGTAGATAAGTTCTGGACAGACCACATAGACGCCATGAATATGCTCCGCAACGAAATTGGCATACTCGCCTATGGCCAAAAAGACCCTATAATTGCCTATAAAAACGAAGGTTTTGACATGTTTGACAGGATGATTAGCGACATTAGGGAATACACCGCGTCCACGCTTTACAGGATGAAAGTTTCCGTGCAGGTTGTTCCCGCCCGCCCAAAAGGGCCAATCGCCGGCTTTTCTAACAAAAATGCGGGCAGTGTTAATGCAAAAAATTCCGCTCACATTGGCAGAAATGACCTTTGCCCATGCGGTAGCGGCAAAAAATATAAAAATTGCTGCATGTTAAAAGAAAATAAATAATATATTAAGCAATGTATTCAATTGAACATTTTGGCTTAAAAATTAAATCTCATAAAAATGATTTTGCCCTAAATGAGGGAAATTATATAGTTGTTAGCAATAAAAACACGTTAATTCCATTTAACGAGTTTTTGCTAAAAAATTATTCGCTTTTTCCCTCATCTTTTTCTGTGTGCTATTTAAAAAAATTAATTGAATTTTATAACAATATTCCAAAGGCGGAAATTACAAAAAAACAAACACAAAATTTAATAAAATCACTAAATCTTTTGCAAAAATTAGAAGCCGCGCAAAATAATAATATCAAAATCGAACAACAATCTGGGCAAAAACAAAATATTTTGCCTGAAAATATTAATCAGTTAAAGTTAAATAACAAAATTTGCAATTATATTAACAGTTTTGATTTCTTTTTAGACATAGAGGGACATTTTCGAAGCCAAGAGTGGTGCAAAAAGCAAGCAAGCGAAGCAAAACAAAATTTTAAACTCAATATGGAGTATTTCAACAGCCTAAACAAACAGGAATTCAACGCAGCACTTTCCGCTGGGCTGAAAAAGGCAAAAGAATTTAGCGAAATTACCGATTTGACGCCATACATTGGCAAATCTGGCTATTATATTTTGGTGTTAGACAATTACAATCAAATCTACATAGGCTCAACATCCAACATAACTAAGCGCGTGCGCGAACATTGGTGCAAAATTAAGGCTTTTGATAGATTATTATTCCCCATGCACGCTGTTAAAACCTCAACCTTGTCCATAGATTCATTTCGGGCGCTGGATACCACTCGCATTTATGTTTATTGCACCAGCAAAACCTTTGATAGAGAGGATGAATTTATACGTTTGTTTCCGCAAAAATTTGTTTTAAACAGAGTTGCAGGCGGGCTAGCACCAACACAAACAATATCTAAAAATTTAAAAAATAATTAAAAAATAATTAAAAAATATTAAAAAATAATTAAAAAATGTTAAAAAATTAATAAAAAATATAAAAATTTTATAGAAATTTAAAAAAAATTAATTAAAAAAAATAAAAATCTGAAAATAAACAAAAAATGTTTAAAATAAAAAATCCACGGCAAACCCGCGGATTTTTTTAGCAAATATTGTATGGCGTAATACAAAACTGTATTATCAGTTGCGTGGTGGCGCTTTTGCCAATGGGAACAAGAAAATTGCTAATCACGGCCTTATTTAAGCAATAAAGCCGATTACATTATTAGTTAAACGCTTTCCACCAAAAGCATTGTAGGGGGAAATGGTATTTTAAAGGAGTAGACAAGGTAAAATTTTTATTTGATTTGCCTTGTCTACTACCATTATATAAAAAAATATTTTTAGTGTTACAACAAAAAAATAAAATAAAAAATAAATTTAAAAAATAAAAAAATTTTAAAATTTAATTAAAATTACATTATTTTTTTATTGATTTTTTAATATTTTTTAAAAATTTTTAAATAATTTTTATTTTAATTATTTAATTTTTTATTTATCTCAATAAAAATTTTATTAATATTTTCCTTTTTAGTTAAAAACTGCACCAAATTTTAACAAAATATTAAAAATTTACTCAATTTTAATAAAAAATAGGCAAATTTGCAATATTTTTTATAAATTTTTTAAAATTATTTAATTTTTTAGGGCAAAATAAAAATAATTCTTTAATTTTATAATCGCTTTTGTGGTTAAAAAATTAAATTTGCCGGCGAAAAAAAATTTAAAATTTTTATTATAAAAAAATTTATAAATAAATTAAAAAATGTTTTGTTTTTTTGTAAATTTAATGTATAATAATTATGACGAATTTTGTAACATTTTGCAAACCTAAATTGCATTGTTACACTTTGGAGGTTGTATGGGTAGCAAACTATCAGATAAAAAGGTTAAAATTGCAATCAAGTCCGCAATTGCTTTTCTTGCGCTTGTGGCATTGGTGCTTACAAGCATTGCAATTTTCTTCAATTTCACTAAAAAGAAACCTGTGCCAAAAGCAGAGGTTAAAAATCCTATTGCTTGGTCAATAGATGAGTGGGATGGCAATCCAGAGGGCAATCCAACCGCGTTTTTAAACGGTGATGTTTTTGCGTCCCGCGGCAAGTTGACCTACACAATCAACTCGGCAAGTTCGTTTGCATATTTTGTAAGCCTAACCCAAGACGAACAAAAAGCCAGGGAATACAACTATTTCAAGGACTACACCATCTACCTCAACAAAAGTATCGATTTAGCCGGGCACGAACTATCTCCAATCGGTTGCCTATCAAAAGTTGAAGACGAATACATCCCAACCTTCCAAGGCGTGTTTGATGGCGGATATTACACAATCTACAACGGCAAAATCAACGGCAACGGCTTGTTCGGCTATGTTGAAAATGCAACAATCAAAAACATTGGCTTATACAATGTAACAATCAACAGCAGCAACTCACACGCTGCCGGCTTGGTTGGCGAAGCGGTCAACTCTAACATCGAAAACTCGTTTGTCCGCCTTGGCTCGGTAAATGGCGAGGGCAAAGTTGCCGGCCTTGTTGGCAAACTTACTTTAAACGATGGCTACATACACACCCTTACCAACTCGTTTGCGGATACCACTCTAAATGGCGCGGAAGTTTATGGCTTAATTGCCGAACTTGAAACCGCTAAAACCGAAACCGACCTAGATAGTTATTTAGACGTCAACACTTGCTATTACACGGGCGAATTTAAAGCGTATGGCGATGTTAACAACATGGGCTCAATAAGCCTGTCCAACGTTTTATGCAACCCAACCGCACAGGATTTTTCCGCTTGGAACTACACCGGCGCTTACGACCATGCAACCAGCAAACAAAATGGCGAACTTGTTCAAACTTGGTGCGATTATTCCTTCATTAAAAATTCGCGTGAACTTAGTTTCAACCATCCAATTTTAACCCGCTTTAACAAAGTGTATTTAACCGGCTCTTGCTACGAGAATGTAATCGTAACTGAAAACGGCGTTGTCAATGCGGAAACTTTGGCAGAATCCTTTGCTTTAATCAGCCCAGAACACAACACGGTTAGCGTAATCGTCCCTCAAATTTTTGTAAACGAAACGGCAACCGTCCTGGGCGATGACACTGTAACCCTAACTTCAACCGAGCCAACAATAATAACCCGTGGCGCAAACACAAGCGCGCTTGTGCTCAGTGCGGAAAATTCCACCCTCGTTTTAGGTGAAGAAGGCGGCCCAGCCCTAATTTTGGACGGCAACAAACAAGAAATAGAAGCAAACAATCAACAGTCCGGCCCGCTAGTTCACTTCCAGGGCAAGGATTTTATTGCTCACTCTAATGTAATATTACAAAATAATATTAATAATTCAACCACTTATGGCGGTGGTTTGTCTGTTTATTCCAACGATAGCGACCATGTTATAGACATCAAAAACCTAACCGTACAAAATTGTAGCGCAGAAATTGGCGGCGGCATTGCAACCGTTGGCGTAAGTTCTAACATCGAAAATGTAACAATTTCCGGCTGCACCGGCTCCGGCCTTGCAATTATTAACGACACCTCTTCAATTTCCGCTTCAGCCCGCAAATTTTACAGCCAATACGGCACTCAATTTAATCCTGTTGTAAGTAGTAGGCAAACAGTGAATACTACTAAAACATTAAATATGGCGATATATGGCAACTCTGCAGCCAGTGGAGGTGGCGTGTATTTCAAACCTTTGGCCACAGCCACTTTAACAATTGGCCCTGGAACAATGATATATAGTAACAACGCTACTAATGGTGGCGGTATTTACACAGAAGGATTAAGCGCCGCTAGACCGACAGTCAGGATAGAAGTCGGATCGGAAATTTACAGAAATCAAGCCAGCTCTTCGGGTGGTGGTATTTATCTTGGGGAGTGTGCTGTTTGCGAAATGCAAAATGGCAATATGTATGAAAACCATGCCTCTTCAGGTGGTGGGGTTATGGTTCTTGCTTCTGCAACTTTTACTATGCAGGACGGTAATTTATATGGCAACACCGCAAGTTACGGTGCTGGCGTATATGTCTCAGACGCCGGTGGTGTGTTTAATATGTATGGCGGCTCAATTTATGGCAATACTGCAACAAGTTATGGCGGCGGTATATATTTATGCTCAGATACCTCCAGAGTAACCTTATCACCAGGTTTTAGTGATATAAATATCGGTAAGTCAGGTTATCCAAACAAGGCAGCCAGAGGCGGCGGTATATATGCAGGAGAAGCAACAACCTTATCAATTGGTTCGTCTTTATCTAGCAAGGTAAATATTTGTTACAATTCTGCGGATCAGGGCGCCGGCATGTATGTTTATGGCGATAACTATGTTGGCAAAACAACAGTAACAATCCGAAATAGTAACATCTCATACAACACGGCTAGCAAAGAAGGCGGTGCTATTTTTGCTAACGGCGATGATGAGGACATGGGCACTGTTGAATCTTACATAAACATAACTTTCGCTGCTCTTTCTGGCAAAAACACAGTTATCGAAGGCAATACGGCAAATTATGGCGCAACTTTGTATATGGTGAACAATTATAAAGCCATAATCAACTCAGTTGTGTTTAGAAATAACAAAGCAACAACTTCAGCAATCTTCTATGCATCAGGCAAAAATGTGTCAGGCGCTAATGGTAAGGAATTAAGTTATATAGAATTAAATTCTTGCACAATGCAAGATAACTCTGCAACTTACTCTGGAGATATTTACTTTGTTTCAAAATCTTACGCAATAATAAAAAATGGAACAACTTTTGCTGATAATACAGCACAAAACACTGTTTACATTGATAGTTCTAAACTAGAAATGTCTAACGCTATAATCACTTCAAATTTTGCGCGTGGATTATATGTAACAGCCAATTCGAATGTTTCAATAACTGATAACAGTATTATCTCTTACAACAACAATGATGGTCGCGACGGCGCGGGCATTTATAATTTAGGCTCGATATATATTTACAGCGCAGACATTAAATACAATGTTGCCGAATACTCTCAAGGTGGCGGTATTTATAGCGAACAGGAAATTGTAATTGTTGGCACAAAATCAGTTGTAAATGGCAGGGATACTTATAGTGTAAATATTTATAAAAACCAAGCCAACGATGGCGCTGGTATTGCAATCTTAGGCGGTGCTTTAGGTATAAATAATGCAAACATTGAAGGCAATATAGCCCACTCGTATGGTGGTGGCCTTTATTTAAGTGGTGGTGCTGGCGAGTATTATCAACTTAGAGATTTTGTTATTAAGGATAATTTAGTATTTGGTGACGGCGGCGGCATATACGCTAACGATAGTGGGGTAATTTATCGCCAAATTAAATTTATAAACAATTTTGCAACTAGTGCAGGCGGCGGTATTTATAACACTGGAGATAGTACAATTTCTGATTGTACTTTTGACGGCAACACAGCTTTACAAGCAAGCATTGCAGATAACCCTACCTTTAATGTTGCAACCATGGAGGGCTTTTCAAATGATATTTACGGGGATGCTGCATATGATTATTTAAATTTCGACAATGCGGATTATGTAACGGGAGAGTTAAGTTTCCACACCTCAGCCTTTACTGATCTTTATCCATATAATCCATCCTCAGGGTATGTAGAAGTTGATGATATTCCAGAATTAAAATCTACCACTGGTTATGATGCCGAACCTTTAGGTTTATATTTAGAATTAGAGGCAGGAACAACATATACTTTTTCAGTTGATGTAACAGGTTCTGGTGGTGATATAACTTTCATGTCTATAGACGAAGATAATCCATGGGGTGATGGGCTATTTTACGAATATATTTATAATTATAAGCATCCTTGTTACACAAGCACAACAGCAAATTCTGCAACATTAACTTTGACCTATACTCCTACTACTAGTGGGGAGCACTGGCTAATATTTACTTATTGGGTTACAACGGCTGGCCAAATAATTAATCACACCATTTCTAACTTGCAAACTACTGCTAGAGTAGCATCAGCCACCTTACAAAATGGTTTCTATTTCGACTCCGATTATCAAACCGGCGAAGGTGGCGGTGTATTTACACAAGGCGTTACAACAATAAGCAATTGCAAATTTATTAACAACTTGTCTGCTTATGGCGGCGGTATTTACATTGACGATTGTTTACCATCCGGTGCACTGCAAGGCTGTTCTTTTGGTGAGATTCAAACTAATGCGGACGGCTCTCAAACCGGAATAAAAGGTAACGAGGCAACCATACAGGGAGGCGGCATTTACAATGGTCATGATAATAGCCTATATGGAGTGATTGTTGCCGGCAACAAAATTACACATAATGTATCTGGTTTAGGGTCTATTAAACGTGGTGGAGCAGGTATTTACAATTCCAAATATGAGTATAGTTCTAATAATCAAAATTTGGTTGCTTACCGTACTTTAACTTTACAAGATGTTAAAATTATAGGTAATTCAATTATCAACACATGGGCAAACGGTGCAGGCATTTACAATGATGGTATTTTAAATATTAATAGTTCAAAATCAACATCCAGCAGCGGAACAACTTGGGGCACTCACATTGATTATAATAAAATAAGTGGATGTGAGGGATCTGGCATTTATAATACGAATATATGCGTGATAAATGGCGGATCTATTTCGCATAACACTTACATTAGTGAAGCCGGTGGTGCTATATGCAATGATGGCGGAACACTTACAATAAACGATGCAGAAATTGCACATAACGATGGTGCTTATTATGGCG
>CANPWT010000037.1 GCA_947584775.1 uncultured Clostridia bacterium
AATAAATAAGCAAGAATGCAGTTTGCAACGCGGAGTAGGAGTTATGAGGGAGAACTTTGCGGTCTCCCTCATTAATGTTTTTCTATATCTCTGTTTTGAAAAAGAAAACAGCAAGCAGGCCGGGGCCGGTGTGTGCGCCAATAACTTGGGTTAATTCTATAATCTGTGGGCGGATGTGAATTTGCTCCTCTAAGGCGGTGGCAAGTTGTTTTGCCTCGTCCTCGCAATCGGTGTGGCCAACATAAACATATTTTTTGCTTTTCATTTGACCAACGCAAATGTTAACAAGTTCGGCAATAGATTTTTTCCTGGACATTACTTTTTTATATTCCACCAATTTGCCCTCTTCACTTACGCGCAAAATAGGCTTAATGTTTAAAATTGTGCCAATAACACCCTTTGCTTTGCTTACCCTGCCGCCACGCACAAGATAGGAAAGTTTTTCAACGGTAAAGAACGCGCACGAATTTTTGCGCACGGATGAGACCTTTTCCACAATTTCTTTAATAGGTGTGTTTTTGTCCATCAACTCTTTGGCGTAAAGCACAAGCATGCCCTCGCCCATGGATGCGTTTAATGAATCTATTACATAAACTTTATTTTTGTGAGTTTTGTTTAATTCGTCTGCAATTTTTATAATTGTTGCAGTGTTGCCGCTTAAAGCAGATGAAAAACTAATATGTAAAACATCCTCATTTTTTGCAAGCAGACCCTCAAAATATTCGCGGGCGTCCCCCTCGTTAACCTGCGCAGTTTTTGGGTTAGCGCCTGCCTTCATTTTAGCGTAAAATTGTTTTGGCGGAAGTTTTTCGCTTAAATCGTCATAAATTTCGCTATCTAAAACAATTTGTAGCGGAATCATGCTAATATTTAATTCCTTATATAAATTTATTGGCAAATTTGCCGTTGAATCTGTGCTTAAAATCATAATTTCTCCTTTTAATTTTTTATTAATTGCACAACTGTTTCCACACTATTTGTGTTAGGGAACATATCAAATGGCTGAATAGATTTTATTGTATAATTGGCTAAAAGATGTTTTAAATCTTTACACAATGCTATTGGATTGCACGAAATGTATATAATTTGTTTTGGCTTTAAAATGGTTTTTAAGTTTTCACCAACGCCTTTTTTGCTTGGGTCTAAAATTAAACAATCACAAGGCAAAGTACTAATTGTTTTTGTAAAATCCGCACAAATATTTTCCAAATTGGCTATCTTGTTAACCTTTTTTAACTTTTCTGCGCATTTATGGCTGTATTTATTAATTTCCACCCCATAAACTTTTTTAGATTTCTTACTAACTATTGCACTTAACAAACCTTGCCCGCTAAAACCATTAACCACAACTGCATTGTCTGGCAATAATTTTAACACGTAATTGTACAGTTTGTTTTGAATATTTTGGTTAGTTTGCTGAAAACCAAATAAATCGACAAAATAAGTTAAGCCAAAATCGTTAACTTCAAACTCAGTTATGCCAAAAACGTGTTTTAATTTTCCGCTAAGCACAACCGAATCTTTGCGCGTGTTTAGAACAAGGAACACGCCAACCTTTTTAGGGTTTAACCCCAAACAAAAATCTTTTAAATTTATTTCGGTTTGGGACACTACCCCTATTAAAATATTATCAAAAATTTTTCTAATTACCAAATTTTTTACGCTTTTTTGCTCGTTTTTTGGCATATTTTTTAAAAATTTTTTAAATTTTGTTAAAATTTTATTAATTTCATCATCTGCAAGCATGCAAAAATCCACATCAACAACCTGCTTGCTATCTTCAATGTACAGCCCACAATTATCAGCAGATGTGGCAAAACTCATTTTGTTGCGGTAGGCAAATTGTTTTTCGGATTTAATACAAGGCGAAACAACAACATCTAGCCCTAAAATTTTTTTAATTGTTTTTTTAACCAGCAGTGTTTTAAATTTTAATTGCTCAGCATAATCCATATGTTGAATAGCGCATCCGCCACAGTTGTAAAAATATGGGCAAGGTGGGTTAACCCGGTTTTTGCTTACTTTTTTAATGTTGGTTGTTTTGGCATAACACATATTTTTTAGTTGTTTTGTAATTTCCGCTTCCAACGTTTCGCCAACAAGCGCATTGCTTATTAATGTTATTTTTCCGTCCAGGTTAGATACGCCCTCGCCATGCATGCCATAATCGTAAATTTCAAAATCCATATCACTCCAAACAAGGTTGAAAATATTTAAAATTTTTTATAATTGTAAATAAATTGTTGAATATTTGTCAAATAAATATTAAAATTTGTCAAAATTATACAAAATATTAAAACAATATCAAATTTATTGTAAAAAATTTTTAATTGGTGTATAATAATTTCATCTTATGGAGGGATTATGAAAAAAGTAGGGCTTGTTATAGACAATTCTGCCGCAATGAGCAGTGAAGATATTGCAAAGGCCAATGTGCAAAAAATTGTGCCAATATCTTTTGTGATTAACAATGAAGAATATTTTGAAAATGAAAATATGACTTATCAAGATTTCTTTAACTTTTTAAAAAGGAAAGATGTTACAGTAAGCACCTCTCAGCCTAGCATAGAAATGGTTAAAGATGCCTGGCGTGAAATTTTAAAAAGTTATGATGAAATTGTATATATTTTGCTTTCAAGCGGGCTTAGCGAGGCGTGCAACAGCGCATTAAACGCTAGCCACCTGCCAGAATTTGAAGGCAGAGTGTTTGTTGTTAACAATCAGCGTGTATCCTACATGAACAAAATGGCAATGTACGAAGCCAGCCAAATGATTAAACAAAAAAAATCCGCAAGCCAAATTAAAGCATATTTGGAAGAACATCGCGGGGAGTGCGGCGCATATATCGCGGTGGACACTTTAAAATATCTTAAAAAAGGCGGAAGAATAACCCCCGCCGCTGCCGCTATTGGCACATTGCTTAACATAAAACCAATTTTGGCTGTGCATGGCGGAAAGTTGGACGCTTATGCCAAAGTTATGAGCATGAAACAAGCAAAAAATAAATGCATGGCCGCCGTTAAACGCGAAATTGAGGAAAGGTTTAGCGAGGAAGCCAAACAAGGCAAGGTTTGCATCAGCATTGCCCACACTGTTGAAGATTTGTCTAGCCCTGAACTTGCCGCTTTTATTGAAGAAGTTAAGGCATATTTCCCTGAATATAAATTCTTTGTTGGCGACCCACTTCCTCTATTTGTTGCCTGCCATACCGGCCCTAACGCGCTGGCCGTTGGCTACGCAGTGGATAGGCTTGGTGTTTTAGATTATATGAAAAAACAATAAAATTTTGTATAATATAATTTTTAAATTCAAATGCAAAATGCACAGATTTGAACAAATATTACAAAATTATGAAATTAACTATTAATAAAAAAAACAAATAATAGGTGTGGAATTGAATAAGTTGTGCTACGATAAGTTGCAACAACTTTTTGCTCTTTTAACCGTTGGAAATGTTTCAATATTCCTAGAAAATATTAATAAAAATATTGAATTTTATTCTAATATAAATGCGTCAAATGTTCTTTCACTGCTAAAAAAAATTAACACTAAAGAAATTTGTTATATTATTATTTTGGACGGAAACATTACTCAATATCAAGATGAACTAAGTTTATTAAAGTCAAAGAAAATTCGTTTCTTTGCTGAAATTGATTTAATTGAAGATGTAATTAATGTTTTGATAGACAACTCTCAATATGAAGAATTGTTTTTGAAAATTAAAAAAATTTTGAAAGAAAAATAATACTAAAAGAAAGCGTTTTATAATTTGACAAGAAAAAATGTAAATGAATAAAAAACTTACTTGACAAACTAATAATTTATAGTTATAATAGTTAGGTTTGTTGCTTGCTTGTATTTGCAATGTGCAAATTAAAATCTCTTCCTAATCCTAGGCAAGCAAAACACCTTCCTTTAAATTTTTGGGAGAACATTCTCCCGCATGCTACTGTGGCTCAGAGGTAGAGCACCACCTTGGTAAGGTGGGGGTCGCGGGTCCGATTCCCGCCAGTAGCTCCACACAAAAATCCATCGAAACACCTATTTTATAGTGGTTTTGGTGGATTTTTTCTTTTGTAAATTTTTTGCTAAAATTTTTTATAAATTTGCAAAGAGTGTCAAAATTAGGTGCCAAAATTTAAAAATTTTTAACGCAAAATTAAAAATTTGCAAATTGCCCAAATTTCGTTCTAAAACGCCCTAAAACCACCTTCTGATGTCAAAAAGGGTGTCAAAGGGTATCAATTTTTTGAGGTGGATATTTTTCCTTGGGGATGGTATCATAGACTTTTAAATCTTCTTCATTTACCATAATAACTCGCGATATCTTTGCCTGTGTAAAATTCGGAAGAAATGACTAGCCATTTGCCATTTATTGGTTTTTCACTCATAATAGCGCCGAAATCTCCAACTTTAATCCCCGCTTTTGTGTAAGCGGGTTTTTCTTTAATTAATTCTACTAAATCTAAATATTTCATTATATCTCCTTATCTGCTAATTTACTTTTTGGCTAAAAAATTTTTAAAATTGGGGATTTTTGTGCGATTTTTGATGATTTTTTAATGTTTTTTGCAAATTTTTTAAAATTTTTTAAATTTTTTTATTTTACCGTTTCGAAGTTGGCGGTGATTAGTTGACCGTTGTTGGCGGCGTCTGTGCACTCAATTTCTTGCCCGGCGCGGGAAACATAAATTTTAATGTTGTCGCCCGGTCTGGCTGTTATTGCCCAATCTGAAAATTGGAAAGCGCGAGTTATTGTGTGTTTTACCCCATTGATTTCTATTGCAGTAATTTTGTCCTGCGCCTGCAAGCCCATGTTGGATGCAAGCGAATTTTCGTTAACACTTTCAATAATCAATTCGTCCACAATTTGCACACTGCTTGGCGTGAAAATTGCCTTGCTGTTATCTGGGTAATATTTACTGCTAAAACCAAATTTTAAAACGGTGGCTTTTACCGGCGAATTGATTTTTCTGTTTTGGTAATTGAATATAATATTATCTGCAACTTTAACAATGTTGTCAACAGGCAAGGCGTATGCCATGTTGTCTATTTCCTCATCGATAAGTTTTGCGTTTACAATGCCAATTAACTCGCCGTCAGAATTGAATAAGCCGCCACCCGAATTGCCGCCGTTAACCGCGCTGTCTGTGCGCAACACGCGGTAAACAACCTCGCTGCCGTCCACTGCGTCCATTTTAATATATTCGCTTTCCACCGACACAATGCCCTCGGTTACGCTGGTGTTGTCCCCCTCTGGATTGCCAATTGCAAACACGCGTTCGGCAACCGAATAATCATCTGCAATAGTCACCGCTTTTGCCGTGCTATTGTTGGCTAAAAGAAGCGCAGTTTTTACTTTTAAAACGGCTAAATCGTATGTTATGGATGTGCCAACAATTTCGCACGTTACCGCACTTGGTGAATATGTTACTGTTGGGTATCTGCCAAAGTTTGCATCCTCTTTGCTAAAATTTGGGTTTGCGCCATATTGAAATAAGGTAACTTTGCTTGCAAGTTTGTTGGAGGTTTGGCTTTTTTGCTCGTACACGACATGGTTGTTGGTTAAAACATACGAATATTCGCTTTCCATTTTATATATAACCCCTGCCCCGCACGAAACTAAGGTATCGTTAACATAATACCCGTTTTGATTTTCAATTACCGGAAATTCGCTATAAATATTGACTGCGCTGTTTAGTGCGGACACAACCGACTGCTGAATTGACTCCGTTTTGCTAAAACTTAAATAATCGCTTATAAAGGTTAAATAGTCCGCCTCGGTATCTTGATATTTGCCCAATTCAACTAAATCTAGAAAAATTGAACGCAATGTGATGTTTTCCCCATTAGTGCCATTAGTGCCGTTTACACCATTTTCCACTTGAAAGGTGGAAGTTGTGCCGTCTGAGTAACTGACAACATATTCGTCCACATTGCCCACCCTGCGTGAAAAACTAAAGCCGGTGACATATGGAGCGCTCCCGCAGCCGCCAAACAAAAACGCAACCGGCAAAATTATAATTAAAACAAACACTAAACAAAACTTTTTAAACTTTTTCATTTTTTCACCTTATGATTATTTTATCAAAAAAATTATTTTTAATCAAATATCTATAAATATATTATTATAATACCTATTTTACTTCTGTATTAAAATATTTGTAAAATTTTGTTTTTTATATAGAAATTGAATATTGTTAACAATAAAACTTGGTGGTCGAACTGTGTGTCCTTGTGGCATCAGGTTTTTTATTTAAGGCAATGTATATAATTTCTTTAACACACACTTTGCGTTAATTAGTTGTAAATTTTTATATTTTATGCTAAAATTAAGTTACTTGAAGGGAAAATATGGAAAAGCAATCTCACCCGCACGGTGGTCATAGGCAACGATTAAAAGATAAAATCAGGCAAAACGGATTAAACAGCCTTTCTTTGCATGAGGTTTTGGAATATCTTTTAACTTACACCATCCCGAGAAAAGATACCAATGTTTTGGCACATGAACTTATAAAAAGATATAACGGTTTTGCAAATGTTTTTGCTGCGGACAGGATGGATTTGTTGTCCGTTAAAGGCGTTGGGGAAGAAACCGCTTTGTTTTTAACCTCGCTTAACGAATTTGTAGATATTTTTATGCGCGAGCGCGGCAAGCAAGAATTTTTGCCAAATGTTCAATCTTGTGTGCAGTTTTTTAGAAAAAGTTTTCCACTGCACGACAACGAGAATTTGTATATTGTATGTTTAAATAAATCGTTTAAAGTTTTAAAAACCTTTTCCATACCTGGCCTAAACGACCATGAAATTGGGCTAGATTTAAACCAACTTAACCAAGTTATGTCGGTTAGCAATGTGTTTTCTATTGTGGTGTTTCACACTCACCCAAACGGCAGTTGCGAGCCTAGCATAGAGGATTACCAAACCACACAACAAATTGTAAATATTTGCTGCATGATGGGCATTTATTTATCTGACCACATAATTTTAAACGAAACCAAACATTTTTCGTTTGGGCGGAACAATTTGCTGGCAGATATGTACCAAAAATACCATAAAATGTTCCCAAAACAGAGCCTGGACTTTGCCGCTTTAAACAAATTGGGCATAAAAATTGTGGAAGAATAATTATTTTATTAATCTATACTGCTTTTTGTCGTAGTCTATTATGCCCTCGTCCCGCATTTTGCTAAGTTCGGTGGACATAGCGCTACGGTCAACTGCCAAATATGAGGCAAGTTCAGTTTTATTAAACGGAATTTCAAAATATGGCGAATTTGCCTGCTCTTTTACCATGTGGAAATACGATAAAAGTTTATCTCGTATTGTTTTTTTGCTCATGTGGGTAAGTTTGTCCAACAGTTTAACATGGCTTTCGGCTATCATGGTTACAATATTTTTAATAACCATCTCGTGCCGACGGCATCTGTTTTGACATGGGTTAATTAACCTGTGTTTGTTTAAATATAACACCAAACTTTTTTCACTTGCAATTAAACTATCTTTATAAAATTCCTGCCCAGCATAGGCCGCTTCCAACCCATAGACATCACCCTTGTTTAACTCGTTTAGTATGGAAATATTGCCCAAACTATCAATATTTTGTGCTATGGCACTCCCCTTTAACACTAAAACCACCTCTTCAAGCCTATCCCCCTGCGAAACTATAACCTGATTTTTTTCAAAAGTTTTGAACCTAGTTTTAAAGCAAAACATCATCGCTTGGCAGTCGAACTCCCCCGCGAAACCGAAAATTTTTGTGGCTTTTAATTCATTAAAATGTTCCATTTTTCTCCAAATTTGTTGTAAAAACAACACTATTTTAAAAATCATTATAGTATAATGGTGAATAGATGTCAAACAAAAGAAAGATGTTTGCCAAATAAAAAAGGGGAGGAAATTTATGAAAGTTATTAAAAGAAACAGCCAAGAAGTTACATTTGAAGCCAACAAAATTCGCGTTGCAGTTAGCAAAGCCAACGAAAGCGTGGATGAGTTAAATAAAAGGCTAACAGATGAGCAAATTGACAAAATTGTTAAAAGTGTAATCAGCCAATGCCAAAATTTGGGCAGGTCGGTTGGCGTTGAAGAAATTCAAGATATGGTTGAAATGGCAATCATGGAGCAAGGCGCATTCCTTGTTGCCAAAAATTACATTACATATCGCTACACCAGGCAGTTAGCAAGGCAAGCCAACACCACGGACGACAAGGTGTTTTCGTTAATCAACTTAACCAACGAAGAGGTTAAGCAAGAAAACAGCAACAAAAACCCAACTGTAAACAGCGTTCAGCGCGATTATATGGCGGGAGAAATGAGTAAAGACTTAACTCAAAGGTTTTTATTACCTAGCCATATTTGGCAAGCGCATCAAGATGGCATCATACATTTCCACGATGCAGATTATTTTGCTCAGCGCATGCACAACTGCGACCTTGTTAACCTAGAAGACATGCTTCAAAACGGCACAGTTATTTCTAACACTTTAATAGAAAAACCTCACTCTTTTGCAACGGCTTGCAACATTGCAACTCAAATTGTTGCGCAGGTTGCATCCAGCCAATATGGCGGCCAAAGCATTTCCCTTGCCCACCTTGCCCCATTTGTTGATGTTAGCAGGCAAAAAATAAGGGAAGATGTAATTTCTGAACTTAAACTTGTTAGCGAACAAGTTGACTACGATTTAGTAGATAAAATCACCGAGGAGCGCGTTAAAAAAGAGGTTAAAAGCGGCATACAAACCATCCAATATCAAGTTATAACCCTTATGACAACAAACGGTCAAGCACCTTTCGTAACTGAATTTTTGTATTTAGGCGAAGCCAAAAATGAGCGTGAAAAGCAAGACCTTGCCATGATTATTGAAGAAACGCTTGAACAGCGCTATCAAGGCGTTAAAAATGAAAAAGGCGTGTTTATCACCCCGGCTTTCCCTAAAATTATTTATGTTTTGGAAGAAGATAACATCCACCCAGACAGCAAATATTATTATTTAACCAAATTGGCAGCAAAATGCACTGCAAAAAGGCTTGTTCCGGACTATATTTCCGAAAAGAAAATGAAGGAATTAAAAGAGGGCAACTGCTTCCCTGTTATGGGCTGCCGCAGCGCGCTATCTCCTTGGAAAGACGAAAATGGCAACTACAAATTTTACGGCAGGTTTAACCAAGGCGTTGTAACCATTAATTTGGTTGACGTTGCTTTATCTAGCGAAGGGGACTACAAAAAATTCTGGAAAATTTTTGACGAAAGGCTTAACCTTTGCTACGAAGCCTTAATGTGCCGCCACAACAGGCTTAAAGGCACAATCAGCGATGTTGCCCCAATTTTATGGCAACATGGTGCAATTGCTAGATTAAAACCAGGCGAAAAGATAGACAAATTATTGTATAACGGCTACTCTACCATCTCACTTGGCTATGCAGGATTATACGAGTGCGTTAAATATATGACCGGCCGCTCTCACACCGACCCAGAAGCCACTCCATTTGCGCTTGAAATTATGAAATATATGAACGATAAATGCGACAAATGGAAAAAGGAAACCACAATCGGCTTTGGCATTTACGGAACACCACTTGAAAGCACCACATACAAATTTGCTAAGTGCTTGCAAAAAAGGTTTGGCATAATCCCTGGCGTGACCGACAAAAATTATATAACCAACAGTTATCACGTTCATGTAACCGAGCACATTGACGCCTTTGAAAAACTTAAATTTGAAAGCAAATTCCAAGCGCTTTCAACCGGTGGTGCAATCAGTTATGTTGAAGTGCCAAACATGCAAGATAACCTTGAAGCAGTTTTGCAAGTTATTAAATTTATTTACGACAACATTATGTATGCCGAACTTAACACAAAATCCGATTACTGCCAGGTTTGCGGCTATGATGGCGAAATTCAAATTGAAGACGACCAGGACGGCAAATTGATTTGGGTTTGCCCAAATTGTGGCAATAAAGACCAAACCAAAATGAACGTTGCAAGGCGCACTTGCGGGTACATCGGCAGCCAATTCTGGAACCAAGGCAGAACACAAGAAATTAGAGACCGAGTGCTGCATTTATAACGAGTTGGAGTTTAAAATGTTGGTG
>CANPWT010000038.1 GCA_947584775.1 uncultured Clostridia bacterium
AAACACACCCTCTTTAATTGCACACTCTCTACATAAATTTTTGGTTTCGCTCACCCCGTTTATTATTAGGGTTGAGTGGTAAACACTAGGTTTTCCGCATCTATCACATTTCATAATAATTACTCCTCCTTTAAAATAATATTTGATATGTCTTTTTATTTTATAAAGTTAGTTTTTAGTCTATGTGTATAGATGCCTAAACACTTGGTTTTCCGCATCTATCACATTTCATAATAATTACTCCTCCTTAAATTTTTTTTGATTTGTTTTTTGATTTTGTGAACTTGGTTTTAGTCTATTTTAACCGCCTTTATTATGTGGGCTTTTTAGCAAAGATATTATAATTTGATTTATAATATTTGCACGCAAAGTGTTATCTATGTTTATTGGGTTATTTAGCGCTTTTGCGTTGGTGGCCGATTTAATTATTTCCACTTCCTTAGGGGTTAATAACTTACGATTTTGCATATTTGCTAAAATTTGATTAGCCTCAGCAATGGTTAACGGCTTTGAACATAAATTAAGGGCGTTTTTTAAAAAATTATCGTTATTATCTTGCACCTTAACAACTTTGATGTAGCCCGCCCCGCCGCGCTGACTTTCCACCACGAAGCCGCGCCCAACTGTAAAGCGTGTGTTTAGCACATAATTGATTTGGCTTGGCACGCAGGAAAAGAATTTGGCAAGGTCGTTACGCGAAAGTTCGATAAAATCGTCATCGTCTAGGCTGGAAATTATAAACTGCTCTATTAAATCTGATACACTTTTCACGCTTTCACCTCCTAATTTTAAAAATTTGACTTTCTTTGACCTTTGATAAAACTATACTACTATTTTGTCACATTGTCAAGAGAAAATGACAAGTTTTTTAAAAAATTTTTTACTTAAACGCTATTTGGCAGTAGATGTTATTGTTGTGGGGGTTTTAAGCCACGCGCAGCGTGGCTTGGGGAAGATTTATCTTCCCCGGTTGCATAGCAACAAAAACCCCCGCGCTTGTTTGCGTGAGGGAATTAATTGCGATGTTCGGCCTCTTCAAAATCAAAATCTTCAATTTCAACTTTATGGCGAGTGAACAATTTAATGATAGCGCAAATACCAATATATACAAATGGGAAAGCCAAATGCGCTGCGACTATTATTGATAAATATAATAGGTAAGAGTAATTATGTATAACTTTTAAAAGCGGAATAGGAATTCGGTATGGGTGGGTTAAAAACATTAAATTGCTGCCCTGATTTAGGTTTATTGAAAACGCAACAAACATAAATATTAGGCAAAAGCAAATGTATCTTTTGGCTGTTTTTAAATTGACATTTAGCGATTTTGTTTTAAGCGCCATAATGCCAGAATACACCATGGTTGAGTGGTAAATCATGCTATAAATGCATTGGAAATGGAACAATGGGTAAGTTGCAAAACTTGTTGTTGGGAACAATAAAAATGCGCCACCTGCAATTATGCCCGCATAACCAATAAAGGCAATGCCATAATCTTTTAATTTGTTGCTCCACAAACACCACAGGGCAAAGATGAATAACGAACAAAAATATAGTGGCACCCAAGCGTCTGTATACACATAGCCCACGCTAAACGACCATGCAATTTTAAAAAGTTCCAGGCCGGTAAAAATAATGGCAAAGAGTTTTAACAAATTCATATATCTTTGCCTAGACATATTTTTAGTTAATATCACCACAACGGCTATAAGTATTAAGCACAAGCCAACGCTGATTAGATGGCCAACACTAAACAGCCCAACTGCGGGATATGTGCCAGGAGTTGAAAACATATATTCTTATTATAACAACTTAAAATTTAAATTTCAACAAATTTAATTATATTATGTCAAAAATTGCAAAAATTTAACCAAAACATAAAAAATTTTGATTATTTTGTCGAAACGCGGCGGGGTTACGGCATCTATGCCGTGGCAAGGCGCGCCTTGCCCATGCGCACAAGATGTGCGCATGAACCCCGCCACCCCATTATTTGTTGAAATGGTTGTATATATTTTTAGCGGTTGCTTGTGTTACACCTTTTGTTTGCGCTAGTTCGTCAATAGTTGCATTTTTAATGTTTTCTATTGTTCTAAACTTGCTAAGCAATGCCCTTCTTGTAACCGGGCCTACGCCAGCAATTGATTCTAGCCCGCCTTTATACATCCCCTTTTTTCGCAGTGACCTATTAAATGTTATTGCAAACCTATGTGCTTCATCGCGCACAAGTTGAATAAGCCGCAGCGAGTAACTGCCTTTTTTTAATATGAAAGGCTTTGGATTATTAGGTTTAAACACCTCTTCCTCTCGCTTTGCCAAACTTATTAAATCGTTGGTGTAGTGATATTTGTCTATCACTTCTTTTGCGCTGCTAAGTTGACCCTTGCCACCGTCTATCACAATTAAATCAGGCATGGATGAAAAACTAATGTCGTCACTGTTTAGTTTTTGCAATCGGCGAGATAAAACTTCCTTCATAGAGGCAAAGTCATCTATAAAATCCACCGTTTCTATTTTAAATTTTCTGTACATACTTGGCGCTTTTTCGCCATTAATGCTAACCGACATGCTGGCAACGGTGTATGTGCCGTAGGTGTGTGAAATGTCGTAGCACTCTATTCTTTTAGGCTCGCGGGAAAGATTTAAATCCGCCTTTAACTGTTTTACCGCGCCAATGCTTGCGTTTAGTTGTTTAGTGTTGTTTTCAAGGTTGCGCTCCATGTGCATGGTAGAATTTTTGCTTGCCATTTCAAGCAATTTATATTTTACGCTGTTAATTTTTGGCTTTGTAACAGTTACTTTCTTTTTAGATTTTGAATTTAAAAATAATTCAATTTCGCTTGTGTCAATTTCGGGCAAAATTATTTCGTCCACAATTAGCGGATGCGAATTATAATATTGCATAATAAACTGAGTGTACGCCTCGGTGGTATCGAGATAATTTAAAATGTCAAAGGTTTGCACGCCTTGCAGTTTGCCTGCGCGAATAATTAACACGCACATGGCAGAAAATTCCCCCGAAGTGGAAAGGTTAAACACATCATAATCAACCAGGCTACCCAAACTTGTTATTACTTGCGATTTTAATTTGTCTAACATCTTTAACCTATCACGAATTTGCAATGCTATTTCATAATTTTGATTAGCCGAGGCAAGCATCATTTTGTCCGTTAAAATTTGTTCAACCTTTTTTGTGTCCCCTTTTAAAAATTTGATGGCGTCCGACACAATTTCGTTATACTGTTGCTTGCTTACTTTTTTAACGCATGGGGCTAAACACATTTTCATATCGTAAAAAATGCAGGATTTTTTAAGGGTTTTGTTTACGCTTATTTTTTCTTTGCACTTCCTTAGCGGAAAAGCGTAATCGATTATTGAAAGCACGTCTTTGGCAGTAACGCCCGCCATAAATGGGCCAAAATATTTATCTGTTTTATTAAGCCTGCGTGAAATTTCAAAACGAGGGAAATCTTCCTTTAAATTGATTTTTATATACGCGTATGTTTTGCCGTCCTTTAACAAAATGTTATAAAAAGGTTGATATTTTTTAATTAAGTTATTTTCAAGCGCCAATGCTTCGATTTCGTCATTGACAACATAAAAATCAAAATCTGCAACTTTGCTAACCATGTTTTGAACTTTGATATGCTCTTGCCTACGCAAAAAATATTGACCAACACGTTTTTTTAAATTTTTAGCCTTGCCTACGTAGATAACGTTTTCGTCCTTATCTTTCATTATATATACGCCTGGGTCGTTAGTCAGGCGCTTAACTTTTTCCAAAACAAATTTTGAAATTGCCATAATATGATTATATCACAAATTTTTATATTGTTAATAATATTTTTTAAACTTTAAAAATTCTTTTTTATGCTAAAATTTTAAAAAAATTATAAAATTTTTGTAAAAAAGTATCAAATTTTGATGTTTTTTGGCTAAATTTTGTTAAATTTTAAAAAATTTTGTTCTTATTACGCTTTTTAGTTAATATCGCCAACTTTAAAATAATATACTTTTATATGAAAAAAGTTTTGCAATTTTTTAAAAAATTTTGGTTTTATATATTTAGCGCAATTTTAATTTTAGGCATTTTTTTATACCTTATATTTTTTAATAAGCCGGTTACAATGTTTGAAAATAACGAAATAGAAACGCGCATAATTAGTGTTTATCATGTTGAAACATTTGAGGGCGGAAAAGTTAGCAGAATTAATTATTTAAAAAATATTGCACGCCAAATTGAGAAGGAAAACAACACCGTTCTTTTTATGATAAAGCAAATTGAGCCAAGCGAACTTGAAAGTTGTTTAGAACAAAACACGCCTGACATAATGTCATTCGGCTTTGGGGTTGGAAAAACGGTTTTAAAATATCTTGCCCCACTAGATAATAGTTACAAAATACGGGACGAACTTGTTGACAGCGCTTGCTTTAACAACAAATTATACGCCCTGCCTTACATAGCAAGCGGATATTGCAAAATTGAAAGAGTTGGGAATGAAAACGACAACTATTTTTCTAGCGGCAATGGGTTTGTTTATCCCGAAAAAGCGGCAGACCTTACTTTTACAAAATATGATAGCCAATACAAGGCATACAAGGCATTTGTGTACGACGACCACGCAAGTTTAATTGGTACAGCGCGCGACTTGTTTAGAGTGGACAATTTAAACAAAAACAACCGAATTAATGCCAGCATTACCCCGCTTGATAGTTACAGCGATTTAATTCAATACGCAGGGGTTAGCGTTTTAGATAGTGTGACAAGCCTATTTTTAAAAATGCTAGTGGATGAAAACGAACAGGCCAAGTTAAAAGATTACGGCCTGTTTGGCGTAAATTCAGACAATTTGTATTTTGACGGAATATATAGTGATATGGAAAAGGCAATAAAAAATTGTAAAATTGCCAATGTGTTTAATGATTAATTATTTGTTTAAAAAAAATGTTAGCCTTAAAGATTATTGCACTTTTCATATAGGCGGAAAGGCTAAAATTTTAATTGAGGTTTACAACGCCGAGTATCTAAATAAGGTGTGTGTATTTTGTATAACACACCATATAATGTACAAGGTTATTGGAATGGGCGCAAACCTATTGTTTGACGACAACGGGTTTTGTGGTGCAATAATTGTAAATAAAAGTGAAAAAATAACATTTAAGGGGAACTATGTTTTTGCCGAGTCTGGCACAAGTTTAGCAAGCCTAATTTCCGCTTGTAAAAACAAAGGACTTTCGGGAGTAGAAAAGTTGGTTGGCATCCCCTCCACTATTGGCGGCGCGATTGTAAACAACACGGGCGCGTTTGGGTGTGAATTTAAAGATGTGGTGGATTGTGTTTGGGTTTTAAACACTAACAATAAAAAAATCTGCAAACTAAAAAATAAAGATTGCGCGTTTGGTTATATAGATAGCATTTTTAAAAGTGGCAAATACATTATTTTAAAAGCAAAACTTAAATTTGAAAAAAAAGAGGCGGAATATATTGCTAGCAATTTAACAACTTGTTTAAAGCAAAAGTCTACCACCCAACCTATTAACTACCCTAGCGCAGGCAGCGTTTTTAAGCGAGGTGAAATAATCCCCGCGCAGGCAATTGACAGGTTGAGCCTTAAAGGGCTAACAGTGGGCGGCGCGATGGTCAGCACAGTACATGCCGGGTTTATTGTAAATTTTGCCAACGCCAAAAGCAAAGATGTTAAAAAACTGATTGATATTTTAACTAATAAAGTTTTTTTACACTTTAACGTTTTAATTGAGCGCGAAATAGAATATGTTGCCCCAAAATAAAAATTTTTCAAAATTTGGCTAAATTTTTGCCATTTTTGTTTTTGTTTTTTGATATTTTTTAAATTTTTGATTAAGTTTGGCTAAAATTTTGCCATTTTGTCTTAATTTTCTATTATTTTTTTAATTTATTGCTAAGTTTTTGCAATTTTTGTTTTTTGTTTTTGATATTTTTATAATTTTTGGCTAAAACGGACAAAATTTTGCCGTTTTTTTTAGTTTTTTGTGGTTTTTTACAAAATTTTAAAATTTTTGGCTAAAAGGCGCAATAGTATCAAATATATATATTAAGAAATATTTTTTTAAATTTAAAAAATAATTGATTAAATTTTAAAATTGTGCTACACTTTGGCTAGGAGTTTTTTATGGCGTTACTTGCAGATTATCACACCCACACTAAATATTCTCGCAACGGGCATGGCAAAGGTACAATTGAGGAAAATGTTAGGGTGGCCTATAACAAGGGTTTAAGGCAAATTGCCCTAACCGACCATGGCTTTAACCAAAAATTGTACGGCATCAGGCGTAAGGACATTGAAAAAGCGCGTGCAGAAATAGAGGACGTTAAAGAGCGTTACCCTATTGATGTTTTGCTGGGCGTTGAGGCTAATATTATTTCTAGCCATGGCGATGTGGACATTGTTGAGGACGACTATAAAAACCTTGACATTGTTTTGCTGGGGTTCCACAGATTTGTTAAATCCACCTCTAAACGTGAGCAATTTGGGTTTATAATTAAAAATATTTTGTGTGAAATTTTTCACCACACCAGCAAAAAGCAAAAGGAAAAAAATACAAACGCCTACATAAATGCGATGCGCAATTATGATATTGACATATTAACTCATTTAAACCATGCATGCAAGGTGGACGTTGAAAAGGTGGCTCGCGTTGCCAAAGAAACTAACACATTAATTGAACTAAACGGCAAACGTTTGGGCATGACGGATGAAGAAATTTTAAAATGCTACGAGTTGGGGTGTAAATTTGTTATAGATAGCGATGCGCACAGCCCTAAACGAGTTGGCGAGTGCAATCTTGGTTTGCAAGCCGCCCTACGGTTAAGAATACCGGACAGCGCAATTGTTAACTATAACGAAATACCAACTTTTAAAAAGAACAAACGCAAGAAAAGGAGTTAAAAATGTTAGGCTATAAGAACAATATTTTATTAAGCATACCAGAAAACAATAGTTCAAGTAAGGCTTTTTTAAATATTGTGTTCTTTACCCTTGCCCAAGTGGATTTAGATAGGTCTACCATTTTAATTAACGCCAAAAGCGATTTAGGCGATAAAATTAAAAAAGTTTTATCTTCCCTTTACCCTAATGCAGATGTGGTTTGCTGGGAAGATAATATTTTAATAAACGATGCAGCAAGCATTTTAAATGATTGCCATGTTGAAGATGTTTTTAATATAGAAAATTTTAAAACCGAGGCTGAACGCAAAACTATATTAAAAACTATTTTTATTATTAACGGCAGGCTATATTTTACTAAAAACGAACTTAAAAACAGTTTGGGCTATTTGCTTGAATTTACCGTTAAAGATAGCGATAGTGCCGATTTGGTTATGACGCTTTTGGGCGAGTTTAACTTTGAATTTAAAAAGAAAATGCGACAGAATAATTTTGTTATATACACAAAAAATAGCAATACAATTTGCGATTTGTTGGTGCTGCTGGGAGATTCACGCTCGGCATTAGAAATACAAAATAATTTGGCCATGCGTGAGGTTAGAAACACGCTTAATAGGCAAAATAATTGCTTTGAATCCAACCTAAATAAAACAATAAACAAAAGTGTGGAGCAAGTTGAGGCAATTAATTATATTATAGACCACCACTCCATTGACTATTTATCTGAAAATTTAAAAGAAGTGGCGCTTGCTAGGATGTTTAACCCAGATGTTTCTTTAAACGAATTGAAAACACTTTTAAACAACAAAATTTCACGCGCGGGGATTAAATATAGGCTAGACAAAATTGTGGAAATTTATAAACAACTTAAAGGAGAAAAGTAATGAAACCGTTTGTTCATCTTCATGTTCACACTGAATATTCGCTTTTGGACGGCGCAGCCCGAATTTCAAAACTAGTAAAACTGTGCAAAGAATACAATATGCCCGCCGTTGCAATGACCGACCACGGCAACATGTACGGCGCAACTCACTTTTTTGATGCTTGCAAAGCGGAAGGCATTAAACCAATTTTTGGCACAGAATTTTATGTTGTGGACAACCTTAATGTTAAAACGGGCAAACAACACTTTTCGCACCTTATTATCCTAGTTAAAAACGAGCAAGGATATAAAAATATTTGCAAACTCCACTCCATTGCGTTTAAAGACGGCTTTTATTATAAACCGCGCATAGACTATCCTACTCTGGAAAAATATAGCGAGGGTTTAATTTGCCTTTCTGCCTGCCTTGCAGGCGATATTCCTAAACTTATTGTGCAAGAGCAATATGAAAAGGCGGAAAAACTAATTTTATGGTTTAAAAACTTGTTTAAAGAGGATTTTTATTTGGAATTGCAACATAACGGCATACCTGAGCAAGAAATTGTTAACCAAAAATTAAGGGAATATTCTAAAAAGTTTGGCATTAAAACGGTTGCCACCAACGATGTACACTATCTTTATAAAGATGATGCTGAAATGCAGGATGTTTTAATGTGCGTGGCCATGCAAAAATTTGTGGACGACCCAGACAGGATGAAGTTCCCTACTGACGAACTATATTTTAAAACATACGACCAAATGTTGGAGGGCTTGCCCGAGGATGAGGACGCGCTTGCAACCACGCTTGAAATTGCAGATAAATGCAATTACGAGTTTGAATATGGCCATTACCTATTCCCTAACTATGTGCCTGAGGGCGGATACAATGAAATTGTGGGCGCAACGCCGAAAGAATTTTTGATGCGCTTAATTGATGAAGGCGTTAATAAAAAATATGGCGGTTGGACGGACGCCATACGTGCGCGTGTGGACATGGAAATTGGCGTTATAGAAAAGCAAGGGTTTATTGAATATTTCCTTATTGTTTGGGATTATATAAATGCAGCAAGAAACATGGGCATTTCAGTTGGCCCAGGGCGTGGCTCGGGCGCGGGCTCGATTGTTGCCTACACCATTGGCATCACTAACATTGACCCGCTAAAATACGAACTATATTTTGAAAGATTTTTAAACAGCGAACGTGTTTCTGCCCCCGACTTTGATGTGGACTTTGAAGATGTTAGGCGTGAGGAAGTTATTGACTATGTAAGGCGAAAATACGGCAATGACCGCGTTGTGCGCATTATCACTTTTGGCACAATGAAAGCCAAAAATGCAATTAAAGATGTGGGCAGGGTTTTGCGCGTGCCTTACTCAGTGTGCGATAAAATTACAAAGTCCATACCTATGTATAAAAGCCCAATTTTGCCAAAGGTGTTCGGTTTCCACGTTCCAAAAGAGGGTGATAAAGATTTTGGCACAGTTTATGCCGTGCCTGAACTAGTGGAAATGTACAACAATGACCCGCAAGTTAAAAAAGTTGTAGACATTGCCATGAAAGTGGAAGATTTCCCTAGGCAGAGTTCAATCCATGCGTGCGGCGTTATAATTGGTAAAGATACGCTGGATAAATTTATTCCGCTTAGCCGAAACGGCGAAAATATCTCCACCCAATATGAGGGTGTGGATATGGAGCATTTGGGGCACCTTAAAATGGACTTTTTAGGCCTGTGCAACTTAACCGATATTAAGGGAGCAATAAATTTAATTAAGCAAAACCATGGCGTTGACATTAATTTTGAAAAATCTAATTATGACGACCCTAATGTGTTTAAACTTATATCTTCGGGCAATACGGAAGGCATTTTCCAGATAGAATCGGCTGGCTTTCAAAAGTTTTTAAAGGAGTTGCAACCAACCTGTATAGAAGATATTGTGGCTGCCGTGTCGTTATACAGGCCGGGGCCAATGGAC
>CANPWT010000039.1 GCA_947584775.1 uncultured Clostridia bacterium
CACACCAAAACAGAGCGGGTGCACAAACTTAATTAAATTATTGCATATTGACTATATTTAAGTAAATTATAGTCTACTTATTTAGAAATAACAACTATTACAATAAACTCATTGTTTAAAACATAATTTTGGAGAATTGAAATGCAAGTAAAATTAAAATCCAATAGACGATTTTTGATAAATATTTGTTTGCCGGGTTTAATTATTGGGATATTAGCAACTGGGATTTTAACATGTGGTTTGTTTTTTGCTAAAGATGTAGATGACATTTTGCCTTCATTTATTGTTGTTATAATTTTGACAAATGTGTTCCTTGTAATAATATTAGTTATTCTCTTAACACCTAAACCATCTTTCGAATTTGATCAGAAACTGATAAAAATAATAAAAAACAAAAAAACAGTTGTTATCAAGGTTGAAGATATTGCTAAAATGGTTTATTATAAATATAAATGGCATTATATTTTTACAATGTATTTCAATCCAATACCAGATGGCGGGTGTATGAAAATTCATATAACGGATAAAAGTGGAAATAAATATTTTGTGGGGTTTATTAGTTATAAAGATGCAAAAAGTATTCAACAAATATACCCAAATTTATTAAAAATATTATAGCAAGTTCTATACAAACAAATAAATATTTTGGCCGTTTAAAACATTAAATATATATTTAAAACATATATTTTAATATGGGAAAAGTTACAAAAACAAGCAAAAAGAAATCGGTTTTACGCTTGTTTTTTGTTTGTGTAATTTTAGTTGGCGTTTGTGTTGGCGTCTATTTTATTTTAAAAGCCACCAATGTTTGGGAAAAAATTAATTCAATAGAAAAAATTAAAAAAATTGTGCAAAGCGGGGGAGTGTTTAGTTTTCTTATTTTTATGCTGCTTCAAATTTTACAAACCACAGTATTGCAAATTCCGGCCTTTTTGCTAACCGTAAGCGGTGCGTTAATTTTTGGCAGGTGGAAAGCGTTTATTTTAAGTTATGTTGCCGTTATGATTGGCAGCATTATTATGTTTTGGATTGGCAGAAAAGCGGGCAGGAAATTTTTAAATTGGATGATAGGCAAAGAAAAATCTGAGGTGTGGATAGACAAAATGACGCACGGCAAATATTTGTTTTTCCTTATGATGATTTTTCCACTTTTCCCGGACGACATTTTGTGTGTGGTGGCGGGGCTTACCAACATGAGTTTTAAATTCTTTTTTATAACAAATATAATTGCGCGCGCAATGGGCATTGGCTGTACGGTGTTTTTTGGCAGCGGTGCGGTGATACCTTTCCATGGCTGGGGGCTGGCTGTTTGGGCGGTGATATTTATTATTATTGGCATATTGTTTTATTTTAGTGTGCGTTTTCAAGATAAACTAGATTTAATTTTGCAACAATTTAAAATAAAGCAGGCAAATAAACAAAAAAAAGATAAAATAAAAGCAAGAAAAATTAACAAATAATGTAAATAAAATTTGCAAATGCTAAAAAATTGTGATAAAATAAACACATGGAGGATTTATGGGGTTATTTAAAAAGCAACTTTTGTCTGTTATAGAGTGGAAAGATATTTCCAATGATATTTTGGTTTACAAATTCCCTATGCCAGCCGGGCAGGAAATTATGAACAGTTCCACCTTAATTGTAAGGGAAAGCCAAACGGCAGTATTTGTTCATAAAGGGGAAATTGCGGATGTTTTTGGCCCAGGCACTTATAAACTTGCAACTGAAAACATACCTTTTTTAACAAAAATGTTAAGTTTGTCCACCGCGGGGGAATCCCGAATTAAGGCGGAAGTATATTTTGTTAACACAAAGCGCTTTATGGGCATTAAGTGGGGCACTAAAAACCCTATTATGATGCGTGATGTGGATTTTGGCAACATCCGTTTGCGCGGCTTTGGCACATTTGCAATTAAAGTTAACGATCCAACCGCATTTATGCGTGAGTGTTTTGGCACAACCCCAATTTATCGTGTTGCGGACATTGCAAGCCAATATAAATCTACCCTTATTCAACTTTTAACCGATGTTATTGCGGAAAGCAAACTTTCTGCGCTTGACCTTGCTGCAAACTATAACGAGTTGGGCAAAAAGGTGGAAAATGCTGCTAAGGCGGAGTTTGAACCGCTTGGCTTAAAAGTTTCTAACTTTGTTATTGAAAATTTGTCCTTGCCAGAGGATGTGGAAAGAATGCTGGACGAACGCACAAAGATGAGCGTTATTGGCGACCAAATGGGCACTTACACCCAATACAAGGCGGCAAATGCTATGGAGGAATCTGCTAAAAATCCGTCTGGTGGCGGCTTGGCAGGGCTAGGCGTTGGCCTTGGCGCGGGCGTGCACATGGGGGACATGTTTAGCGAGGCAGTAACAGGAGCAAAAAACAAAAGGCGTCAAGTTACTATTCAATGCATAAAATGTGGGGCATGCATACCTGGCAAATCCAAATTTTGCCCAGAGTGCGGCGCAACACAAGCGTTATCTTGCCCTAAATGTGGCGAGCCAATTTCCCGCGGGAGTAAGTTCTGTGTAAACTGTGGCGAACAGTTGACGATTAGCGAAAAGGTGTGCCCAAAATGCGGCAAACCGCTTTCTGCATCTGCAAAATTTTGCTCAGACTGTGGCACAAAAATAAAATAATAATAAAAGGGGTTTATTATGTGTTTGTTTAAGTATAAAGAAAAAAGATATGGCAAAACTGCATTAATTTTATTTTCTTTAATTTTGTTTGCGCTTGCTGCGGCCAGCGTTGTTGGCGGTGTTATAGCCGTTATAAAAATGACGCATTGGGCCAAATACATCATACTTGGCGTGGCAATAGCAGTTGCTGTTTTGCTAATAAGCCTTGCTATTGGCATGTTTGTCATATCGCTAAGCATGATTAACAGTTGGAAGTCGGGCAGGGATACAAACAAATCTATTGGCGTTTCCAACGTTCGCCTTTGTGATAATTGCGGCCGAGTTATTTCTAAACATGCTGAATTTTGCGAGCATTGTGGCCAAAAACAACATTCCGGCCTTGGCATGAGGACTTGCCCAAATTGCAAAACCAAAAATAGTGCACTTGCCAAATTTTGCGAAAAGTGCGGGTTTGAATTTAAAGATTAATAAGCGGATCAACCGCTTTTTTATTTGTTGAATTCGACAAAATAAATAGAATTAATTAAAATAAGACAAATAGTTTTAAATTTTTTTATCAAATTTTGTTTTTAATTTTGTTTAAGTTTAGTATCCTCGAAGCATAGGGGGTAAAAATGAGAAAAAAAGTTAAAGGTAAATTATACTTTTTAGCAAAAGATGCAAAAACAAGGATGAAAAATTTTAATAGAGATAAATCAATTTTTGAACAAATTCCGTACGCAAAAGCCTGCTTTGGGGTAAAGGAACAGGAACTTTACGAGCGCGTTTGCAAAATTTTATCTAGCGATGACGTGGTTATAAACCCAATTCAAGAGTTGGTGGACAACAAATATTACAACACATTATCTAAGCAGGAAGATAAGCAAAAATACATACTAGATTTATCTGAAAAATATAAAGAGATGAAACTTCGCTACGAGCGTGAAAACCTTGCAAAAGTTTCAAACATTTAATTTCTTTTGTACAAATATATTTGACTTTTGTACAAAAGCGTGATACAATATCGGCATGAATAGTGAAATATTAACCAATTCCAATCCGGAAGAAGAGCGGGAAATTTTAACGAAAGTTAAAAATTTTTTGCAAATTAATTTTGAAGTTAAAAATCAAGATTTAGTTAGCGCAATAAAGCAAATGTGTGTGGCAAAATTGTGCAAAGTTATTGGCATACATTGCGATTGTAATTTTAAAACAGATTTTTTTGATTTCTTTTCTTCTTTCACGGGGGAGGCGGTTTGCCAAAAACTAAATTTAAAAGTGCGGGTTGCAACAGATATGTTGCGCTTGTTTAAACATAACGGCGTAAATTTGGTGGAAAAAACAAAAAGTTTTTTAGATAGCGAAAGTGTGGACGAGGCCTTTATAGACGCCTTTGACTTGGCGGACGAAAACAGATATTTAATTCCACTTTTAAAAAAATAACAAAAAAGTTTAGCAATTTGCTAAACTTTTTTTGCAACCACTTCACCCGAATTTGCGTTAATTAAAATGCCGTAGGTTTCGCCGTTTGTGCTAACAATGCCCACATACCAAAAGTATTCTTCTGTGCTGGTGTAGTCGTTTAAAATTTTCATAACCACTTCAATTTTGTTATTTTTGTTTTTGGTTAAGTTTTGTATTTCGCCCGATAAATTGTCGTTTGCAATTTTTAGTGCTGTGGTACTGTCCACGCTAAAATTGCTAGAAGTGTTTGTCATGGTTTGGCTAAAATTGTAGCCGGTAAAGGTAATTTCTATTTTAACTTCCTGGTCGTTAGCAACAAATGATTCAATGTCGGCAGAGTAACTATTGTCTAGACCCTTAGTTAAAAACCCGGTGTAAGTTTGTTCGCCAACGGTTACTAAATATGTGTAAGTGTCGGTTGCCATTGGGTTTTTGTTAAGCCTAGAAAAGTTAAGCGCGCCAAATTCCACTTTTGGGGTAATTTCGCCGTCAAAATTGTAATTTTGTTCGCGGTAGCCCGAAGTGAGTGTGGCACAATATAAATCGTCCGAGGCGGTGTATAACGTGTTGCGCTCCTCAATTAAATAATCGTTTAAATTAAATGTTGTTGCTTTTTTACAAGCGGTTAAAGTGAATATAGAAAGTGCTAAAACCATAAATAAAATAATTTTCTTTTTCATAAACATACCTCAAAATTATTGTATTGGGTTGTCCTAAAAAATAGAACGAACATTTGACAATTTTTACTCATTTTTTGTAAAATTTTAAAAATGGAGCGCGAAAAGTATATTTGCAACATCTGCCCAAGAAAGTGTAATGCCGAACGGTCAAGGTCGGCTGGTTTTTGCAATCAAAAAAAATTAAAGGTGGCGCTTGTAACTCTACACAAATTTGAAGAGCCAATAATTAGCGCAGGCAAAGGTAGTGGGGCAATATTTTTTTCCGGCTGCAACATGCGGTGCGTCTATTGCCAAAATATGCCCATTTCCCGCTACGGCAAGGGCAAAATAATAACGGTTAAAAAACTAGTTAAAATTTTTAAAAGGCTAGAAAAACTTGGGGCAAACAACATAAATTTGGTAACTCCAACCCATTTCACGCGTGAGATTATGCAGGCGCTAGATATTTATCGGCCAAAAATCCCTATTGTGTGGAACAGCAGCGGCTACGAGGACGAAAACACAATAAAAATGTTAAAAAATTATGTAGATATTTTTTTAGTGGACTTAAAATATTGTAGCAATGATTTAGCGCTAAAATATAGCAGCGCACCAAACTATTTTTCGGTTGCGACAAAAGCAATTTTGCAAATGAAGGCAAACCAGCCTAAAAATATTATTAAAGATGGGCTAATGAAAAAAGGCTTAATTGTGCGCCACCTTGTTTTGCCCACCCACACAACTGATAGCGTTGCCCTGCTAGATTGGATTGCAAAATTTTTAGGCACGGACACAATTGTAAGCATAATGAGCCAATTTGAACCAAAATATGTGCCAGATAACTATCCCGAACTTAAAAATAAAATAACCCCGCTTGAATATAAGCGGGTGGTAAGTTATGCGCTAAAATTAAATTTAAAAAATGCCTACACGCAAGAACTGAGCAGTGCAGACACAAAATACACGCCAAAATTTTAATATTTTTTAATTCGCCTTAAATGCCTGCCGCCTGCAAATTTGGTGGATAAAAAGGTTTTCAAAATTGGCACAAATTTTTGGTAACTAATAAGCCGTGCGCCTGTGTTTAACACATTTGCGTCCTCGTCCTGGCGGGCAAGGTAAGCGCTGGCTTTATCTAGCGCATTAACTGCGCGTATGCCAACATGGCGGTTGGCAACAATGTTTGCGCCAATGCCGCTTCCGCAAATAAAAATGCCAATATTGTTTTTATTTTTTAACACTTCCTTGCTGGCTGGGGCAATAAAATCCGGGTAATCGTCATCTGGGTTGTATTCTTTTGGCCCGCAATATTTGTATGCTAAATGTTGTTTGGTTAAATATTTTTCCACTTTTTTAATGTAATCGTAACCGGCATGGTCGCAAGATAAAATTATCATAATAACTCCTAATATAATTGTATACAATTTTTACTTTTACACAAAACATTTTTTAATATTTTTATAAAAACTATATACAATTTAAAAAATATTTGGTATACTAATTAAATGAAATTGTCAAAGTATAAGCGTTGCCCTAGGTGTAACACAAAAGTGCCAAGCGAGGTTAACATTTGCCCAGGCTGTTCGCTAAATTACATCAAGTTTAACCAAGCCACAAACAAGCAGGCGAAAATTGCGCTAAAAAGCGGCCAAACAGATAAGGTTTTACTTCGCCGTGGGCTTCCTAACGATGTAAATAAAACCACGCTTTTGTTGCTAACAATATTTTTGGGCTTCACGGGCGCGCACTATTATTATGTTGGCCGGGTAAAAATGGGTTTGTTTTTCTCGTTTTTCTGCATTATTGGCATAATAAATGTAATTGTTAACAGTGTGCTTAAAGATGTCCCAACCTCGGATTGGTTTCAAGTTTTTGTGTTTTTAGTTTTGGTTTGGGGCTTTGTGCTTATGCTTTGGATTATAGACATTGCAAAAGTAATTTTTAACAGGTTTAAAGTGCCTGTAAGTAGAGAGTAGGTTATGAAAACGGTAGTTGTAGGTTTAAGTGGTGGTGTGGATAGTTCGGTTGCGGCTTACCTATTAAAGCAACAAGGCTATAATGTTATTGGCGTGTTTATGCTTAATTGGGAGGAACAGGACAACTCTGGTTTTTGCACTGCCGAGCAGGATTTTGAAGATGCCAAGCGCGTTGCCAACAAACTTAACATACCATACTACACCGTAAACTATGCAAAAGAGTATAAAGAGCGCGTTTTTAGTTATTTTTTGGACGAATATCAAAAGGGTTACACTCCCAACCCAGATGTTTTGTGCAATAGGGAAATTAAGTTTGGCCCATTTTTAGATTTTGCGCTTAGCCTGGGCGCGGACTATATTGCAACCGGCCATTATTGTAAACGTGTGGACAGGGATGGCAAGGTGTATTTGTATAAATCGCACGATAAAAATAAGGACCAAACTTACTTTTTAAACCAACTTAACCAATTTCAACTTAGCAAAACGCTTTTCCCGCTTGCAGATATAGATAAATCTGAGGTGCGCCAAATTGCCCAAAAACTTAACCTTGTAACCGCACAAAAAAAGGATAGCACCGGCATTTGCTTTATCGGGGAAAGGAATTTTAGGCAGTTTTTAAAAAATTATCTCCCTGCCCAGCCTGGCCTTATTAAGGATTTACAGGGCAATGTGGTGGGCAAGCATGAGGGAGTTATGTATTATACAATTGGTCAGCGCCGGGGGCTTGACATTGGCGGAAAAATAGGTTATGATTTAGATAGGTGGTTTGTGGTTAAAAAAGATGTTAAAACAAACACCCTGTACGTTAACTGCGGCGAATGCGAGGAAATGTATTCTAACGAAATCATTGTAACCGACTTTAATTGGATTACCGATACTCCAACCAAAACCTTTGATTGTTTCGTAAAACTTCGCTACCGCCAGCCAGACCAAGCAGTTACAGTTATTTTTATAGATAATAAAACGCTTAAGCTAAAATTTAAAACCAAACAGCGCGCGGTAACCGTTGGGCAATTTGCCGTTTTGTACGATGCTGAGGGCATGTGCTACGGCGGCGGCAGAATAAACGAACTTGTTAATTAAATTGCCAATATAATAAATAACAAAATCAATTTTGCATAATACAAAAGATAGGAGGAGTTATGTCTAAGTCAAATGTATGGCGCACTTGTGGCCCGTGGGAAGATAGGGACGATGATGAAATTGAAACATTACAGGAGCATTCCCCCCAATTTGCACCAAAGCCGGATGGCTGTAATTTAGTTACCAAAACCACACAAAAACTGGTTGAGGAACAAAAAATTGACTACCCCAAAGTTTTTTCGGAAGAATTTTACGATAATTATGCAAACAAATATTACTCGGACACTCCAAATCATTGGGAGTGGGTGCGCATAAAGCAATTTGCGGTGGCGGTGCGTAACCTTTACGCCTTTTGCGCAGTGCAACTTGAGCAAAAATATTTTTACCCCGCACCTGATTGGGCAAAAGTTAACCCAAAACATTCTATTTCCAAATTGGTGGCGGAACTCCGCACGGCGGAAAATAATCTTGCTGCTAGGTTTACAAAGTCAGATAAAAACATTTGCAAAACGCTGCACATTAACAAAACCGTTTCCAGCCTGGTGGATTATGCGGCCAAAGCGTTGCTGCTTTATCAAATATGCGCAAATAAAATAGAAATTCAACCTTACCTTGACGCTACCGAAATTATACACAACAACAATCTGGACGAAACAGAAAAAGCGCTTCAACTTTTGCGCGCAAGCACCATCAACGCCATGAAGTTAGATAAGCAAACAAACAGAAATAATTTAAAGTTAGACCCTTATCACATTTATAAATTAAATTATATTTACCGCACTAAGGACGATAAAGCGCTAGATTTTAAACCGCTGTTAAACCAAATTATACAAGATGTGGGCGGAACAACGGTGGAGGAGTGCAGGCAACTTTACAACCAAACTTACAAACAGGTTTTAATGCAACAGTCCGATAGTTCTATACAAAATTTAGTAAAATTTTACAATAACTATAAATCAATATATTTTTACGCAGACTATGCCAGCCAACTTGCAAATAGATATAACGAGCAAAATTATTTGGTGTCCTTTAAATACGAGCAAGTGGACTGTTATAAACAAACCGAAAAAAACTTGGCATTTTGTAAAAATATTATGTCCTCGCTAAACTGTCCAGGGGAATATGGCTCGGATGTTGCAAAAATGATACACTATTTATCTCGCGTAATAGAGTGCTCGGCCAACGCATATAGCGCTTACTTGCAAAACCCAAATTTTTAACAAAAATAAAATTAAATTGATTTACATTTAGCAAAAAGGCAAATAAATTTTGCGTGCTTACTTTTAAGCATAAAGAAAAGGTCGTGTTCAAACAAAGGTTTAAATTAAACCTAAATTAACATTAATAAAAGCCGACCAAATTAAGGCGCGCTTGTTTAAACAAAGTTTAATTAAAAAACCAAACCTAAGTTGCGCAAATTAATAGGAAATAGAATTTATAAATTGTTTCAGTTTATAAATTTTTTTATCTTTTAGTTTTAATTTTGTATTTTAAATAAATATGGCAGTTAAAATTAAATTTAACAAAGCGCCAAAAATTGGTGTAAATTTCATATTCTGCCTGTTGTTAAGTTACATTGACATATAATTTATAATTATATTGATATATAATTAGTTATTAATGTATTAAATTCAACTAATGTTTGGCTAAATAATAATTATTATTTAAATTTAATTTTAGGCAATTTTAATGTATTAAAAAAATTTTTTAAAATTATTAAAAAACATTTGACTATTAATTTCAATTTAATTAAAATATGTATTAATAATAACCGAGGTCGATGTAGGTTATTGTAATAAATAAACAAATTTGCAAATTTGTTTATGTGTATAAGGAATAGAGAGAGACCTTA
>CANPWT010000040.1 GCA_947584775.1 uncultured Clostridia bacterium
GCTAGATATATTGCCCGCCATGTCAAACCTTAGTGTGGTAAGGCTGCCCGTTGCTGTTGCGCTGCCCAGATAGACAATTTCGTTTGGCTGCATGGTTACATTTTGCGCGCTAGGCAAGGTTAGGCCTGTTAAAATTGAATATGTGCTGGTTTTTAAATAGCAGTTTGACGAGTTAAAAGTGTTGTTTGAATATGGGATGTATGCTTGCCCATCCAAATAATAGTAACGCCAGAAATCACTTTCCCAATCCAGCGGTTTTGTTGAAACGCGCGTGTAACTTACGTTAAGATTGTATGCGGTGACAGTTAGGCTGGAAACTGTAACTTTTTCGCTTGAATTATTTTTTAAACTGAATTCTATTTTGTTGTCATTTACGCTGGTTAGCATATCAATTTTTGTTGCCATGCTAGTGCTTGTTGTGCTAGTTACTGTTGGAACAATTTCCACCCAAACATCGTAATTTCCCTCGTGAGTGGACTTGATATAATTATAAAATGAAGCATTGATTGTAAAACTTGTTACAAGTTCCGCGCTAGTGTAAGGCGCTAAATACGTAGAGGCTAAATTGCCGTTTGTAAGTTCAAAATAACTTGAATTTGTAACCACAAAAACATCTCTACGCCACAAGCCGTCCTCGCCGTCAAGTTCAGATTGCGCTGAGGTGCTGCCGTTTGATAGATAATATCTTAACGAGTATGTTGCACTGACCGATTTTTTGTTTGCCGTGTTATTTGTTACATTTATGTGTGAATAAAAAGTTTGTGTGGAGTTGCCGCGCTCGGTGATATTAAACAAGTTGGATGAATATAGCCCGGTGTTATCTACGGTTACTTCGGGCGCGGTGTAATTTGCTGTTGCCAAATTTGATTCTGTTGTTATTAAGCCCTCGGTTAAATTTGCGCCAGCAAAACTTACATCGTTTAATTGCACACGCACAATTGTTTTTTGCCCCTCAGTTGCCGAGGCGTTGATTAAAATTGTGGTTATTTCCATTGAATCCACCATGTTTACATACACGCATGAATTTGCTGGAATAACAAAGTTAAATTTGTTTTCTCTAAGGCTACCCTCGCCAATATAAGACGAACTATCGTAACTTGATTTATTGTCCGACACATTTGTCCAGCCGGAAGAATAGTTAAACCTAATGCTGTTATCTGCCAAAAATTCACTACCTTGCCAACTGCCTACTGCATAGCCAGAAATTTGCACAGGTTTGCTGCCCGTAACAATGTACGCGCCAATGCCGGCATAATATCTGTTTCCGCCCAATTTTAAATATTCGGTCACTGCGCCGGTTGAATCGATTGTCTTTTTATAAGCCGAATTTAATTTTGAGTAACTTACCCCATGCTCGGTATCGTAACGGTAATTATACATCAAAACGTAAGCGTCCGCCTGAGTTGAGCCCGTCTCTCCCAAGGCTATGTTTTTAGCCTTGTATTTTAGCCATGCTTTTGAGGCAAGCGAACTTGGCTCGTATAGGCTATGGCTGGTTGTGTAACTTGTTGCCGCCTTAACAATTTTAACTTCGTCAATATTAATTGTGAGGGATTGGCCAAAATAATTTTCGTCCTGCGGGTCTACAAAATCTACGCCCGTAAAAATTTTTAATGTGCCGTTGCCAGCAGGCACCGTTTGAGTGTAATAAACAAAACTATCATCGTAAACATAGTTGTTTCTATCTGCAAAATTTAAAATTACATTGTCGGTTGACTTTTCTCCCGACCAGGACAGCGAATATTTAACTCGGATGTCAAAATCGTACGCGTATGAATATTTTATTGTAACCTCATAATTTTTTGCACCCACTCCAAAAGGAATTGGGTTTATAAGGCTATCGTTGATAACCGAATAATCTTCCCTAGCCATGTAGGCCGCTGTGGATTTTGGGTTGCTACCCGCATCAATTTTAAAGCCGCTAAACGCAAAGCATACCCCAACAACGCAAGCAAAAAGCACACACAAAATTGTGTTAATAATTGTTATATTGCTTTTTGTGCGTTTTTGTTTCACTACATCAGCCTCCTTGCCTTGCCAATTTCTTGTTCAACTTGCAACGAATAACTAAAACACCACAACCCTAAAACAATTACAATTAGCAAAATTTTATGGTCGGAAATAAATTGGAAATAAGTGCCGTAATTATTAAACACAGCAACCACTTTGCCCTCTATATTTTGCGCCTTTACATCCTGAAATTGTATGTTAAGGTTTTTAACATCTTCGTATTTTGTGCCTTTAATATTTTCTATAATTTCACTATATGGAACTAATTTGCCATCGTTGTTTGGAACATTGTCACCATGGCAAATATAATGCGTTACACCCGCATCGTCTTTTACAATTAAAACTAGCCTGTGTGTGGTTGGGGTGGATGACATATCAAATTTAAGTATATCGCCCACCTTATATTCGTTTTGCTTTTTAACCACAACCATATCGCCCGTTTTAAAGGATGGGTATTGGCTATCACTTAGCACCCTATATGGCCTAAAATTAAACACAAACACTAAAATTACAGCGACAAGCAAAAGCAAACATACCGCAATCATTATGTAGTATAATAATTGCTTAAAAAAGTTTACTGCTTTGTTTTCTAATATGCTATCGCTGTAATTCATTTTTCCCCCTAACTAGCGCTTCTTCCGTATTGGCCTACTGTTATGCTTGTGCCAACAATTTGTGTGGTTGGCTGTGTGTAGGTAGTGTGTGTGCAATTTGTAACCGTTGAGTGCACTGTTGAACTATAATTTGTTATGCTGCCTGCAATGCCACCTATGTAAACATTGCTTGCGCTGTTTAATGTTACAGTAAATGTAAAACTAGAATTGCAATCTCTTAGCGTCACCCCTAAGCCATTGCCCAGGATGCCGCCCAGGTTGACTGCTTGCGAAATGTTATTTTTTGAATACGTTCCGCTTGCAACGCAACCTACAATTTGAGTTGTTGTTGCCGAGCCAGCAATGCCGCCAAGATTTGTAACATTTAGCATGTTTGCGTCCAGGCTAGATTTTGCTTTTTCTATTTTGCTGCTGCCTGTGATTGAGCCCGCAATTGCACCAATATAGTTATAACTATTGTTTGTGCCTTGCGCCTCACTTACTGCTAAGGATACTTCGTCCGTTTGCTCGTTGGCAATGATGTTGCAATCGGTTGCGCGGGCGATTAAGGCAGAAACATATTTTGTTGCCCTTACTGCACTGTTTAATTTAACACTAATGTTAGCCGAACAGTTGGTTAAAGTTGAGCCGTTTGCCTCACTAGCAAAACCTGCAATGTAGACGGTGGTAAATGATGTTTGGCTTGTTAACTCTAACCGGACATTGTTAATTTTAACATTTGTTAGGTCAGCGCCATTAATATCATTTGATATCATGTTCAATTTTAGCACATTTTGACCGTTGTTGGCAAAGGTATTTGATATTTTTAACAAAATTTCTTGCTTGCCAATGGTTAAATTTTTAATTTTTGCCCCATTTAAACTGTTAAATAATGCAAAATTGCGCTCGCTTACTTCAATTGTAAATTCTTTTGTTTGCTCGTCTTGAGGTTGGATGTAAATATCGTAATCATCGCCGTCCACCTCGCCTGAAAAGTTATCTGCAATTATGTAATTATTTTTAGATAATTGACCTGCAATGTCCACTCCAAACAAGTTAATATTTTTAGTTAATTTAAACTTGCTTGTTGGGCGTTTGCCAATGCTTAAAAGTTGTTCCGCGCTGGCTACTTCATACGGATTAGTATCTCCATCCCCGAAGTTAAATATGTGATAATCTATTATTCCCGCATAACTAACCGTGGACGAACTTATGCTAAGCGCGCGTTCCACTTCCACATTTATTTCTGAATACACGCCCAATTTATTTAGCGCAAAACTGTAATTATTTTCTTCGTTGTATGGGATTGTTGCGGTTTGAGCCTTGCCCTCACTTTCAAGTGTTACTACTCCGTTTTGTTTAATGTATTCTTGTAAAATGTAACTAATTTTTATGCTGTCCGTTTTGGTAAAATCATCCGCAACGGTAATATTTAAGGTGTAATTTTCGCTATCTAAATTAATCTCTTGTACTGGGCTTGGCCTAGAAGTTGTGCTTACAAATGGCTCGCTAATTTCGCCATTAAATTCGTACCCATCGCCCACACCAACTGCCTGCACGGTTAAGTTGTAATTACCGCTTAACTCTGCTGGCGCAACAATGCTGTTTGTGCTTACAATTTGTGGCTCTAACTTAGTCATTTCCCCAGATTGGTCACAACTGAACACAACGCTATAATATTTTGCGTTTTCCACTTCGTCCCAAGCAAATTTGCCGTCTGAAATACGTATGTTTTGAACTTTGCCCAAACTTGTGAATTGTTGGCTATTATTAGAGTCGATTGCGTTTAATTTATCGCTGCCAATGGCGCGTATGGTTATATTATATTTGCCCGCATCAATTAACCCCTGTGGGTTAAAGGTTGTTTCAGTTGAAGTAAAGGTTTTATTTATGCCAGCGAAAGTGATTAAGTATTGCTCAGCATCTTCCACTGCGTCCCAGGTTAACACGCCGTCATGCGAGCGAATTGTAGATGCGTCTACGCGTTGCAATCTGTTAACTTTTTCGATTGTTTTGCCAAGGCTGTTTAAAACATTTTCCGTTTGAGATTTAGATAATATTTTAACCTCAATTGTGTAGTCGGTGTAAATGCCATTTACTAGCCCGGTGTTAAAATCTATAAGAGTGGTGTAATTTTGATTGTCGCACCAATAACTGCCATCCCCAAATTGATAACTATATTTTCCGCCACCCAAACTTTGCCCAGCGTTGTTTATGGTTACGCTTACCGGCAAACCAGATTTATCTAAAAATTTAACAATAATTTTTGCATTTTGATAATTTGCATTGTCCACCACCTGCCAGGTTAGCACGCCGTTTTCAATTTCTGCATTTTCAAGGCCAGGAGATATTGCAAAATTAAGTTCGTAATCTTTGTTTTGTTCGGTGTAATATTTTGCGTTAATAATGTTGTTTTCGCCAAAAATTACCCCGCGAAGTTTTATTGCAAAACTATCTTGTTCGTTTAGTGTAAATTCTTTATCTTTATAGTTAATTTGATTTGGCAATTCGTAACTGATTGTGTGGCTAACATCGTTAATTGTAACGCCCTCACTTTCCTCGTTAATAACAAACACAATATTTTCATTACTGTTTGTGTTGGTTAGGCTAATTTCGTAATTTGTTACATATAAGTTGCTGGAAATTGATTGCTCTACAAACGCTTGGTCAAATGTTAACACGCCGTTAACCACGCTAAACTTGCTTGGCGAAAGCACCCTAACATCTTGTGCGTCTTCAATTTTTTTGGAGTTTAACAAATAGTCCGCTGGCGAATTTTCGTTTCCGCCCACACCAGACAGGGTGCGTATGTTAATTGAATAGTTGCCCGCGTCAAACAGTGCGCCAAAATCGATATACACTTTTCCGCTTGCGTCACCAAATCTAACTTGCTGATATAGTTTGGTTTGTTCTGCCGTGGTAAGGGTGTCATTAGCGCTAACTTTTTGTGCGTTTTCTAATGTATCGTAATACAAATATACAATTGTGGAATCTTCTCCGTTTAAGGCGGTTACTTCCAGCCTATAAACAGGTAAATCTAAAACTGAATTGTCAATTTTATAGCGTAAATCGTTTAAATATACCACGCCGTCTTTAACTTCTATTTGGTTAGGGCCGTATCTTAAAAAGGTTTTTGTGCTGTTTACATTTGAGGTTAGATAACTGTTAAAGTTTTCATCCGTATCGCCGCCAAGCAACATTACATCAACCACAAACGCGCCGCCAACGGTTAAGTCTATTTTTTCAATTTGACTTTCATCCGAACATCCTGCAAACGAAATGTTGCCATCTTCAACCGTTTCGCTAACCGGGAAGTAGTAAATTGTATCTTTATTAAAATCTATAATATTATCTTTGTATATATTGATATATAAATTATTTTCATTATGTTGAACTTTAACAACGCCATACAGGTCTAAATAATTTTCAAATAATTTATAATCGTCCGAATTTAGGGCTGCCCCCAATGCTGAAGTGAAACTATTATAATCAACCGCATAAATTTCACTTGTTTTGCCTACCGCACCCGCTAAATATTTAATTGTAATTTTGTAAATTTTGGTGTTTATGAAAAATTCGCTATTTTCGCCAAAGAAATTGTAATTTATATCTTTATAATCGCTTGGGCTAAAATAATTTAACTTGCCCTGGCTAACAGTGTAATTTACCGAATTTAATTTAATAAATTTTTCGTTATCTTTTTTAAATTGCGCGCTGCTAATTAGCGGCAATTCGGCCGAACTGTTGCCAATAAGTTGAATTGTAAGTTTGTAATTTCTGTTTTGGGTAACATTTAAAATTGCGCTGTTGTTAATTTTGCAAACATAACTTTTTGTTTCGTTTAGTTTTGGATAATCGCCATCCGATAATTCCTCTAATTTGCCGCTAGACAAACCGGCAACGCTATTGCCATATTGCTCGTTTAAATAACTAAATGTTTCCTCTCTGCTGCCGTCCGTTAAACTAATTAAGGCAGATGTGAAAAATTTGTTTGCGTTAAAGGTTATGTAGCCGTTTTCCACCCCGTAATCGGTTGCGCTACCCAACCTAAACAAGTTAAAGTTTGGCGAATAATTGCTGCTTACAACATTTATGTCTGCATTGTTGTTGATGTCTAAATCGCTTTCGCTTAACGCGCGCACCCTAACCTGATAAACCCCGCTAAGGCCATCAAATTCCGGCCCAGAAAAATCAAAACTGTTAGTTTGAACATTAATTGCCGTTACAACGTCTGCGCCCTCGTTATTTAAAATTTGAACGCGATACCCTTTAACATAATTTTGGCTGTTCCAAACCAATTTGCCTTCCTCTATTTTTACTGTTGGCTTTGCCAAAATTATTAAGTTGTAATTTGGCAAGTATGCGCTTGATAGCAAATTCAAACCGCCAATTTGTTTTGGCAAAACTTGCACGCTAAACATATAGTTGCCCGCATCAAACCGCTCGTCCTCATCAATTGCGCCCGACTTGTTTTTGTCGTACCCGATTGGGAAATCTATGCTGTTTTTAACAATCACGCTTGGGTAACTTAAATTTTCCCCATACATAAGAAGTGGGTCGGTTGAATAATATGTTTGTTCGTTATATATCAACTTAAATTTGTAGCCAAGGGTTAGTTCTTGTTCGTTCAAAATGTTTTTATCGTTTGGCTGCCAATTCATGTGCTCTAAAATTTCACTTTGGCTATCTATTGTTGAAGATTTTGTAATGTTTAAAACATTTACTAGCCCATAAACTTTAAATTCCGAATTAGACGAACTTAAATATTTAACCTCGCCCTCGCTAGAAACTGAATAGTAAGCCAACAAATTTTCTTCAATCAACTCATTCGTTTTATAATTTAAAACAAGTTCTGGGCTAATTATAAGTTTATTTTCGTCCTTTGTTATTCCGCTTAAAGCCAATTCATCTTTTAAATTGATGTTTAATTTTTCTTGCTCGCCATTAAATATTATTAAATTTAAATTAACACCCTCAGAAGCAAATAAATTTGAAACAAAATCGTCTATTGTTACAACCAGGTTGCCGTCCGCCGTGCTTAATTGTGGAGCGGGCAGTTTGCCAACCTGAAATGCTGCTGTTAAATTGGAATTGGTGTAGTTTACCCCGTCCGCCTCAGCAACAGAAATTGCTTTAATTTTTATGTTAGTTAGGCCAGATAGTTCCTTTAAGTTGTAATAAGGAGTGTTAATTATTGCGCTGTTAATTTTTTCGTAACTTGTGGCTGTTTCTTTATAAATATCATACCCTATTGCGTTTTCAACCTCGTTAAAATGTAAAACGCCGTCAGCAGTGGTTATTTGCGAAACGTCAACCGTGTCAATTTTAACAAAACTTATTGCTTTGCTTTCAGGCGAATTAAACACTTGCACGGTATTTTCGCCATCCATATAACTATCGCTTGTGTTAATTTTGGCTGAAACATAAATTGTGCCGGTCAAATCGTATTTATCTAAATCGATGCTTATTAAATTGCCGTCCGCGTTAGAATTGTAAAAATCTGGCAGTGTATTAACCTTTATTTGCTCGTCTCCTTCCAAATTGTACAATTTTACGCTATAAGTTTTTTGCACGCTAGATGTATCTATTTCAAAACTTACTTTAACGCTGTTGTCTTGGTTGGTTGTGCTCTTTGTGTGCGTTAAGTTAAGCGGATTTAATATTTTTACATATGTTTTATCGCCCACCGAACTGAACAATAAATTGTCCTCGCTAGAAAGGGTGTTTAAACTTATAACGCTAACCGAATAAACTTCCCCGCTATCTATTTTTAAATAATCTATTGGAAAAATAAATTTATTTTCGCTTAAAATAATGGTTTCATTTAGAGGTAAAATTGTTTGTTCGTTTACAAGCAAACTAAATTCCGTTTGCCTAGAAACATTGTCGATATTATTAAAAGTGAGCGTTTGGTTTTCCCTTACAAGGTCAACTTTTGTTACAAACTTAATGGTTTTTTGCTCGGAATAATTGCTATCTGCAAGGTTGTTTTCGCTTTCGCCAATAAATTTAACTTTTATGCTAAAATCGCTAGTTAGGCTTTCAATTTTTGATTTGTAAATTTCGTTGAACATAACAACGCTATATTTGCCCGAATTGAAAGTAAAATCTAGTTCATTGTTGCTGCCTATTAATTTATTCCCCTCGCTATGTAGAACAATGTTATCATTAATTGTAAGTTCAAAATTATATTGCCTGGTTTGACCAACGTGTTCAATAACAAGCAATTTATCAACCGTTGTAAATTTAATTTCACTTGCTATTTTATTTATTTGCAAACTAGAAATTGCCGAGTCTAAATAATAAACATCTTCCTTTTGCCCAACCGCCAAGGCACGAATTTCAAAATTATTTGTCTGCTCTAACGAATAGGCAGAGGCAAAATCGTATTCATTATTTTCCGTGCCATTATTTGTAAATTTATAGCCCGACACAAATTCCTTTTCGTCATCGTGTTCAGTTTTAGATACGATGTTGGTTTTGCTATCAAACGACAAAGTTGGTGCGGTAAGCCTGTAAACTTTTAACCCTTCGCCATAATCGGAATTTACAATTTCCTTTCCGTTGCCAATTGCTTTAACAAAATATGTTGCGCCCTTGCTAACTAAATTGGTTGTAAACGGCTCGTTAGCGTTTGGTGTTATATCCAACTTAACTTTTTGGCCGTTTTGTTCAGAGTATATCTCATAACTTTGCGCTTGTTCAATTTCATTAAAACTTAGTTGTGCTTCTTCCTTGCTTGCAACTGTTAAATTTGGGCTGTTTAAAACTGTAAACGCCAAACTTTTAACTGCCACAACCTCGCCGTCCTCACGATATGAAAATACGCTCGCTCCATCGCCCTCTGCATAGGCGGTAACAGTATACTG
>CANPWT010000041.1 GCA_947584775.1 uncultured Clostridia bacterium
CAGCAAATAGGAGCGTATAATTCGATGAATTATCTGCTCCTTATTTTGTAAAAAATAAAAGGAGAAATTATGTCAAAGAACAAAAACAATTTCTATTATGAGCAAGAATTAGTTGCATTGATTAAATCTGGGGTAACACCAGCAGAAGCCAAAAAAACTGCCGATGCCCATCTCGCAGTTGGCAACTATGATAAAATCAAACAGCAGGTTGCACAAGAAAGAAAAGATGAAAAGAAACTTCAAGCTTATGCAAGAGTTTTATCGGCTCGTATAAACGCAGGTGAAAATCCACAAGATGTCGTAAATGATATGAAAAATTTCGAGCACGAAAATGTATTGTAATTTATTTTATAGATATACGAACACCAAAACAATCCCAAATAAAAAATAAAACGAACTTGTTGCGGTTCGTTTTATTTGACTCTGGCGGAGAGCTAGGGATTCGAACCCCAGGAGGCTTTCACCTCGGCAGTTTTCAAGACTGCTGTATTAGACCACTCTACCAGCTCTCCATAACTTTATTATTTGTGTTTAGTTTGAAAACTTTTGTATTTTAGCACATTTGTTTGTTTTTTGCAAGTGTTTTTTTGTTATATTTATATTTTGTGCTACTTTTAAACTAAATTATTGCATTGAAACATATTTTTTAACCAAGTTTTTAACACTAAACTTTGTGTTTTTATTTGCAACAAAAAAAATGGCAAGGATGCATGAGAACACTAAAAAGATGTATTGGGAAAGAAAAAAGTATAATTTTATGGCTTAACAACATGATTTTTGAAAAAAATGGGGTTATTGGTTTAATATTGGGGGGTGGAAATTTGGCGGGCGAAAAAATAGTTGCAATAAAAATTTTTTTGTGATATAATTGTAACAATCTTTTGGATTTAAAGGTGAAATTGAGGATTAAACAATAAAAAAGCATTAATTTTGCTTTATAAAATTATATATATTTTAGGTGAATAAATGATAGAAATTAACAAAGTTATAGGTAAAAACTTAATGATGTTGAGGAAAGAAAAAAAACTTACCCAATTTGAACTTGCGGAAAAGTTTAATTATTCAGATAAAACTATTTCCAAATGGGAAAATGGCGAAAGTTTGCCTAGCATTGAAACACTTTACGATTTAGCAAATTTTTATGGCGTTACGCTTAACGATTTAACAAATGACGGTTTTTCTTTAACGGGCAAAAAAAGGCCAAAAGAAAGGGACAAAATGCTGCCTACCAAACTGATTATTACCCTACTTGCGGTTAGTGCGGTTTGGTTGTGTGCAACGGTTGTGTTTGTATCGCTAAAAATTGCACTGGGCATAAATTATGGGTTGGTGTTTGTTTGGGCAATACCGGTTAGTTGCATTGTTTTGCTAATTTTTAATAGTGTTTGGGGTAATAGAAATTTGCTGTTCCCTATTCTATCTGCCCTTATTTGGACAACTTTGGTGAGTGTGCACATTCCGCTTTCTGCATACAACGATTGGATTGCTATGATTTACTTTATTGGCATACCGCTACAAATTGCAGTTATTCTTTGGGGATGCATTAACAGAAAGCCAAGCAAGGGGTTGAACAAAATTATTGAAAAAACCAAAAAAGTATTTAAACTAAACAAAGAAGAGAAAGTTGAAGCATCTGAGGTGGAAAAACCGCAAGAAGAAAATAAATAAGCCCACGATTTTGTGGGTTTTTTATTTGGGGGAAGCCGGGGCAGGCCCGATGCGTGGAAACGCATCGGGGTTGGCCTTAGGCCAACCCAAAGCGCGCCAACGCGCGCTTTGGCCTGCCACGCCCGCCCAATATTTTATTGTCAGGCATAAAAAGAAACATTTGCCGATATATAAAATATAACAAAATTTTACAAAACATAAAAAATTCATTTTGAAAATACACAAAAAAGTGTATAATAAAAAAATAAGGGGGAAATTATGCGAGTTGTTTTTGTAGTTGATTCTGTTGCCGATTTAAAGCAAAAAATTAATACAATTAAATCCACTTTTGGCAATGATATTGTTTTCATTGTAAAAGCGCATTTTACCGCCCTGTTTTCCACCTTTGGCTTAACTACAAATGCCGTTTATTACAACAATCTTTCCCGCGTGATGCATTTCACTTTAAACAAGTTGAACGCGGAGGATACTGTTATATATTTTTCTAGCCTTTCGTTAAATAACGGCTTGTTAAATAAATTTGTTGAAAAAATTGGCAACGGGGACAAAATTGTAAACGTTATGCCTAAATATAATTGGGTTGAAAATTCGTGCAATTCGGTTTACAATGTGTATGTTAAATCTTTATTTAAAACAAAAGATAGTATGGCCAGCCCTAAACTGCAATATTTACCCGCACAATTTGTTGACGAATTGCTTTCTAGCAACATTGGCAATAAACTTTTTGAACTTAAACCTGAACTTGTTACAACCTTGCAAATAGAAGATAAGCAACTGAATAAGGAATTAAAACCAACGGTTAAATTTAACAGGTTTCATTTAATACCTATAATTATTGCACTTATGCTCACTTATGCATTAATTTTGTGTTTAATGTTTTTTAAACCAAACTTTTTTGTTATTTTAACTTATGTTTTCTTATATATTTTAGATTTAACGCTTGCAATAATATTTCAATGTAAACTTAAATTTGACCTTAGATTTTTAAAATAACAAAAACAAAAAAGTGCAACAAAAAAAAGCGGTTAATCCGCTTTTTTTATGCTTTTGGTTCTACTGAAACAACTTTCCTTTGCCTTGCATCGGTTGCAAATTTTACAACGCCGTCAATTAAAGCAAATAAAGTATAATCTTTGCCACAGCCAACATTGGTGGATGGGTAAACTTTTGTGCCTCTTTGGCGAACTATAATTGAGCCAGCATGAACAAATTGACCATCGCCAGCCTTAACGCCAAGACGTTTAGATTCACTATCTCTGCCGTTTTTTGTGCTACCGCCACCCTTTTTGTGTGCAAATAATTGTATATTAAACTTAATCATGTTGCATCTCCTTTATTTTAATAAATTTACTGTATTCACGGCTTAGTTGTTTTAACGCTAAATATGTTGTTTGCATTAAAATTTGCGCATCCTTATTATTTTCTTCCACGCGCACGGTTATGTTTGGGGCATCTTCGTCAATTTCGAATTTAGGTTTAATTTTAACCACATCGGTTAAGCCAACTATTAGCGCTTGCATCAAGGTTGAAACCGCGCTACAAACAATGTCCTGCCCGGCTGGTGCGTAGCCCGAATGCCCGCTAGCCTGTAAGCCATGAATGTTTTGATTGTTTTTTAAAACTAAAATTTTAATCATTATCCAATACTTTCAACTAAAACTTTGGTGTAAGGTTGCCTGTGGCCTTGTTTCTTACGCTCGTTCTTTTTAGCCTTGTATTTAAAGACTGTGATTTTTTTATCTTGAACGTGAGATACAACTTTTGCCTTAACAACTACATCTTTAACAACAGGTTTACCGGTTTTAACTGTTTTGCCGTCTACGATAAGCATAACCGGGAAAGTTACAACTTCATTTTCGTTAGCGCTAAGCCTATCTACTAACAAAGTTTGACCAACTTCAACTTTATACTGTTTGCCTGAAATATTTGCTATTGCGTACATTAGTTACCTCCTATAAAGACTCACTTTTAAGGCCACACAAATTGTGTTGTTTTTTGCCTGTTCAATGTGGTACTACGGGTGTAGTATACCAAATTTAAAAAAGTTTGTCAACGGGTTTTTGTTAAATTATATTTTATTATTACAAAATTTTATTTAGAGGTGTAATCAATTCATACTTGGTGGAAAGTTGAATAACTGTGTCCTCATCTAGATATTTTTGCTTAATTGTTGGGCAATAAAAAATTGTGTAGTGCGATTTTTTTATTTTTTTTATTAATGAAAACAGGTTATCTGTTTCGCTCACTTTTAACATCACAACTTTTTCCACTTGCTGATTTTTATATTTAAATATAGAGAAGGTTGGGCTCTGTTTGGTTTTGCTTACAAGGAAAAACAGGCTGAATAACAGGAAGAAAAAGTTAACTTTTACCCTAAATGAACATATGAACATAACTAAAAATAGCCCGCACAATGTGAGCCTGACAATGAGGTCGATTTTTTTTAATGTTTTTTTGTTTTTTATAAGGCTGTAAAATATTTTGCCACCATCCAACGGATACACCGGCAACAAATTGAACAATGCCAACACCAAATTGGACATACAAAATGTGTTTAGTAGTTTGTAACTAGACGGAATTAGCCAATAAAGCGACATACAAACCAGGCAAATTAAAATGTTTAGCGCAGGGCCGGCAATGTTGATTATAAAATTGTCTTTATCTTGCAATTCTTCATTTAATTCTACCGATAAACCGCCCAAATCTAGCCTAAAATTTTTAAGCGAATATCCGCGGCTGTTTGCAACAAGCAAATGCGCCATTTCATGCAAAACAAGCGCTAACAGATAATTAATTAGCACAACAATATTTTTGCTTACCACGCAAATAAAAATTAAAACAAAAAAACTTAGCCCGATATGTAATTTTTTCATAAATATTTATATTTATGATTGTCCGGAAATATGAATTTTTATTTATGATATACAACCCTCGCCGCTACCATGGCAAAACAAATAAACTCACAAGTCTTTTGGGAAAGGAGCAAACAAACAACATTATATGAGGGAGACCTATACGGGGCCCACGCAAAAACTTACTTTGCCGCGGGGAAAAGGAGCAAACAAGTAAAAACCGAAATTTGCGAATACTTGCAGCAAATGAGAAAAAATGCAGTTTGCGACGCCTTTATATTAAAAATCTAAACCTCTTGGAGAAGGATGCATGAGGGAGAACCCTCGGTGCGCCCACTATGGGCTCCCACGAGAATTTGCTTCGAAGTGGGAAAAAGGAGCAAACAAGTAAAAACCGAAATTTGCGAATACTTGCAGCAAATGAGAAAAAATGCAGTTTGCGACTAAGGTATCGCGCGCATAAGTTTTATTCGGTCGCTATCGCAAGTTATGGTTAGTTTGTAGCGGTTGCCAACTAAATCGAAATCCAATTTTATGTTATCAAAATCCACTTCAAAATAATTGCTGATTAAATAGTAAAAATCAGACTTTATTACTTCGATAAAATATTTAGGATTTGTTTTTTTGTCCTTTGAAATTATTGAATTTAACCTGTTAATATCCATTTTTAACCTCATGCAAATTTTTTTTTGTAAATCTCATATTTACCATACCGAGCGAGTGAAACGAGGCGAGTTATCTATGTCATGAACTACGCTTTTGATAATTAATTCAACCTTTTGGAGTAGAACTACCTCTGTGTGCCTCAATACGATGTCATACCGAGCGAGTGAAACGAGGCGAGTGTATCTTTGAGATTCACTCCGCTCACTTCGTTCGGTCGGAATGACAAAGGGAAAAACTACATACTTCTTTTCAACTTGCGTTTTATAGATCCGAAAAGGCCTTTATATTTCCTTTTCTTTATCAAGTTTATGCAAGCATACAACTTGTTTTGCACATATTAAACGCTGCGTTTTAGTTTACGCTTTATACTGCCGAAAAGGCCTTTGTATTTCCTTTTCTTTATCAAGTTTATGCAAGCATACAACTTGTTTTGCACATATTAAACGCTGCGTTTTAGTTTACGCTTTATACTGCCGAAAAGGCCTTTGTATTTATATGTGCAATCGAATAGTTTTTTTTCGCCGGTGAGGATGTTGTTTGCAAGGATTGAAAAGGCGCGGTTAAGTGAAATTTTTTGGTTTTTGATGCTATCGCTTGTGAGGACTAAAACATGATCATCCTCAGGAATTACTCCGCCAAATTCTATGCCGAGCGTTTTGCCAATATCGTAAACGCTGAACATAAGTTTATCTTGCATTAAATCGCCCCGAGCGCGGTTGATTACAAACCTTTTGCTAAGTATGTTGTAACTTGATAAAATTGTAATAACCTTATCTGCATCGCGCAAACTAGACAGATGTGGCGAGGTTACAACGATGGCCTCGTCCGCACAACTGACCGCGCGTTTAAAACCCGCGTCTATGCCGGCTGGGCAATCTATTAAAACAAAATCGAACACCGCGTGTAATTGATTTATTATTTGCCTAATTTGATTTATTGTTATGGTTAAATCTTGATTAAGCCCGCCCGAGGAAAGCAAATACAAAAGCGGATATGTATCGTCCTGCACAAGCGCTTCTTTTAAGCGGCAACGGTTTTCGATTACGTCTAGCATGGTGTACACCACCCTATCTTCCATGTTCATAACAACATCGAGGTTGTTTAAGCCAATGTCCATATCAATTAAACAAACCCGATAATTTTTGTTTGCCAAGTGCATGCCCAAATTTGCCGTAACTGTGGTTTTGCCCACCCCGCCTTTGCCAGACGTCATAACAATTACCCGTGCCATAAAAACTCCTTTTAATTTTTTAATTTTGTATTTTTGATTTTTTTATGTTGAAATTTACATTTTAATTTTTGATTAGCATTTAATTTTACGCTTTAAATTTTTAATTTTGTTGTTTAAATTTTTTAATTGCAATTTGTTAAAAGTTTTGTGTGTAATTTTGAATTTTTTTAAAAAAATTTGTAAAAATTTTACATTTTTTGCTAAATTTTGCCGCAATTTTGTTAAATTTTTTAAAATTTTTAGTTTTGCTTTTGTAATATATAAACAATTTAGCGCGCGCAAAAAAAATTGGCAACACAAATTTTTAACAAATTTTAAATTCGCCAAAAATAGTTAAAAGTTGCCAAAATTTTTATGCCAATTTATATTAAATTAAATTGCGTTTTTCTTTAACAATCAAAGGTGGAACAATGTTTAAACAGTTATAATCCATTGCTTGAACTAAGTGATTTGGAATGCTAGATATTAAATTAGCGCTAGCGCTTGTTTGTTCCGCCACGGCGTAAACGGTGATGTCGTCAACCAAGTCTACGCACTGATGATTTGAAGACGGGTTGTTTAATTTTGAATATACATATTCTAGGCTTGTGCTAAGCGGCTCACCATCACCCTCGGGATTGGTGTACCAGCCTTTAAAAGAGTAATGCGGTTGCAAGGTTGCTTTAAATGTTACCGCGCAACTAATCATACATAATTGTTTTGCATAGCCTTGTGCATTCATTTTAATATCAAAAGTGTGTGTCCAATGTTGATATGTAAACCCAACGCTTTCAATGCCGTCTGTTCTGTGTGCTTCAACGTTAACTTGCTCTACGATAGTTACAGGGAATGTGCGGGACTTTGTTGGCGTCCAATACATATCCACTTGATTATGCCCAGATGAATATTGGCCGTTTAATGCGCCACCAGCAACCTCCATGTAATATTCCCTATCAAGGTTTGTTGCATATGCGGTTATTTTAATTGGCGTTTCGCTATAAGGCAGGGTTATTTTTATGCTTTGTCCGCGTGAATATGCCACTTGTGGGAAATTTATAACATCGCTTTTTAAAATTATATCTGATGGATGGGTGTTAATGTTCATATATGTGTCCTGTCTGAAAGTTGCGGTAAAAGTTTCTAGTTCGGCAATGGCGTAAACGGTAATATTTTCAATTAAACCAGCAGGTTGTTTGGTTGGAGATGGATTTTCAAAATTGGCGTGAACATAATCTAGTTCCTTGCTAAGAGGCTCGCCACTGCCGTCCGGGTTGGTGAACCAGCCTTTAAACACATAATGTTCGGCTAGGGTTGCGTGGAAAGTTAATCCACTGCCGGCATAACAATGAAAACTAAGCGAGCCTTCACTATCCATTTCATGATTTGTTATGTCTGTACGCCAAGCGCTTTCTGCACTAATGGACTCTACCCCCCCCCCCTTGGGGTTTGTGGGCTTGCACATCAATGTATTCTAATACATTAACGTGGAAAGTTTTTGATTGGTTTGGCGTCCAATATATATCTACTTCGTTTTCCCCATATGTGTAGCCGTCCGATAGCGAAGCGTGCGCAACTTCCATGTAGTATGAGTAACCAATATTTAAAGCATATGCTGTAAGTTTTATAGGGGTTTCACTATATGGCAAAGTTATTGTTGTGGATTGGCTATGGGCTATTGGCGCGGTGTTGATAGTTAAATCCTCACTTTTTATAACCAATGTGGTTGGGTGTGGGTTTTCGTTAAAATATGGGTCATTGGCTATTGTTGCGGTGACTTTATCTACATCCCAATGGGCGTAAACTACGCTATCGCCCGCTTTGGTGTATGGCGTGTTTTCTTCAATTTTTGTGCCGCCATTGGGTGCGGTGAACCAACCTAAAAAGTTGGCGTTATCACGCGTGGGAGTTGGCAATTTGCCGTAAGATTCCCCGCCTGAAACGACCTGCCTGGGAATAGGAGTGTTAAAACTAATTTCATCTGCCTTTTGCATAACCAAGTTGCGGAAACTTATTACTGCGCCAACTGGAAATGTGTGGCCAGACGATTGTGTTTGATAAAACCTAAAAGAATTGTTGCTGTTGTATGCTGTTGCGGTGTATTTATGTGAAAAGGTTTGCCAATCGGTTGTGAGATTTGCAACAATGCCGTCCTTATCTTGCCCATCGCCAACATGGTCTATTGTTAGGTTGGTGCTGGCTTTAATTTCAATTGTCCAAACATATTCCTCGCCCTCGGTGCAAATGGGGTCTGGGGCTACTAGATAAAAGCCATCCCATGTGCTGCCGGAGGTGAAACTGTTAACTTTAACATTGCTTGTTACAATGTTGTTTTCGGTTGTTTGAGTAAAATCCCCGGTAAAATTGTGGACGCCTATGCGGTCTATTTTTTGGTAGTTAGAGTCAAAAGCGTTTTTGGCATCGAAAAATAAATTATGTTCGCCCGCAACTTCTTGCGTGGTGTAATTAAATGGGGTTTGATTTGAATCCTCGTTATAATAAAATTTTTGGTTGATTGTGTCGTACATGCAAGCAACGCCATTGCTGTCTAGCACCGGAATAAGGTTAAGTTTAACATCGCCATTTTCGCTAATTATAAAACTATAAAGGCGGCCGATAAATTTTGCAGTTGAAAATTCGTCTGGGTGAGCAGACGTTGTTTCCGCGTTATGGCAGGAAAATATTGCAAGTTCACAATTTGTTGGAATTTCATCCTCTAATGGATAATATTTTACAACTTGGCCGTTGTGTATATAAACATTGCGGTCAAAATAATCATGCACAATTTTTGTTTTATCCTCAGATGTATAGGTTAGCCTATTGCTGTACAATGTGTTTTTATAATAAAAGATTGCTGTGGTTGAATTTGAGCCAATATCTAATGCATATGCATTTTTTTGATAATATTGCCTTGCACCAAATAAGAAAACTTCGCCTGAAAATTTTGTGCGGATATAGGTGGCTTCTATTGAAGTGTTGGCATTTGGGATGTAGTCCACAACAAGATATTGACTGCCGGTTGTTTCAATAT
>CANPWT010000042.1 GCA_947584775.1 uncultured Clostridia bacterium
GCACAAACTTGGGACATTGAAATTTATATTCCTAGCATGAACAGATACACAGAAGTCAGCAGCATAAGCACCGCGTTTGACTATCAGGCTCGCCGCACAAACACTCGCGTTTTGCGTAAAAACGGCAAAAAGGAATATTGTTTACACACTAAACGCCAGCGGAATTGCAACAAGCCGCATTTTCCCTGCCATATTAGAACAATATCAAAATGAAGACGGCACAGTAACCGTTCCAGATGTTCTTGTGCCATATCTTGGATGCAAAGTATTAAAATAAAAAGAGAGGAAAATCCCCTCCTTTTTTTTAATAATTTTTTAATGTTTTTAAATTTTTCATTGTTGGCTAATAAGTTATAATATCCACAATTTCTGCCCAACCTTCAAAAAGGAATTCGGTGGTAGGTTCGTTAAATTTTTTGTCCACACCCTGCCAATACAAATGTGCGTTTTTAACAAAACCGTCAAAGGTTAAATCTCTTCTGTTAAACTTATTGCTTGTTTTAAACAATTTGCCGTTTAGTTTAACTTTAATCACTTTTGGTGTGCCATTGTTATTCTTTGTTTGGGCGGTGGCTAGATAGCCTTTTGCCTCGCTTTCTTTTTCGCACAAATACATGCATGTAAGGCGGGAAGGAAGTGTTGGGTAAAACTTTTTTCTGCACCACTCCATGCCAATTTCGCGCAAACTATACGCATAAGAAAGCATTGCCTCATTTAGTTGTTTTAATTCGTATAAATTAACCAATTTATTGTTTTGCGCTCTGTTGCTTAAAAACAGCATTGCATTTTCGCCATTTTGCATTATATTTTCTTTTTCAAATGCACGCACGGCCTGAAAATTTCGCTTTCTGCCAAAATAAATTTTTTGCCCAATTTTGTAATCCCAATTTGTTGCCTGATACATAATTTTATCTTTAACAATTTCCAACATAACCTCTCCACAATTATGTTAACTAAAACAATCTTACAAGTCAAATAAATCAATTTTTAATCTTTGATAATCTTTCGCAAATTGTGTTTTTGCATTGAAATTAAAACAACAAAACAATCAAAAAAGCAGTTGACACCTCCTTATTTATATTCAAATTCTAGTTCAGTTTTACGCTCGTAAATTTCGCCTTGCGGGATTTCAAGCATGGTTTTGGGTGTAGATTTGCGGGCGTAACAATAATTGCAGTTGTGGCGGCAGGTGTCATAGCGGCCAATGTCTACGGCGGGCATACATCCACAATATTTTCGTTGCCCGTCTATTTTGTTGTTTTTTCGTTTTACTGTTATGTTTTCATCTTTAAATTTTTCTGTTAAAAGTCCTTCAAAAATCGCGCCGCCTATGCATTTGCTTGGAAAAATGTTATAGCGGCTCCAATCTCCGCTTTCCGCGCACGCTTCAATTTGGATGCCGTTCTTTCTTGCGATTTCTGAAAATTTTGCCAAAATCTCGTGTTTTTGTTGCAAATTTGGGGCAAAAACTGTTTTTGAACAACCTTTGTAACTTTCAATTACAAAACTTATTTTGCAATGAGTTGTGTAGCCTTTTAATTGCTCGCATAAAAAAGTAAATTGCTTTATGTGCCAATCGATATCGATCCCATCTGTTAACAAAATAGGGTCGTAACGCCAAATTACTGGGCAATATTTGGTTAACTCTTTAAATGTTCCAATCCTTTCATTTAGCGGTGGCAGTCCACCTTCAATTTTTTGCGGATAAGCGTTTAGTGTGAATAAAAAATAATATGTATAATCTTTAAGTTTTTCTATTTTGTCCAGCATCGGCCTAGGATTTTTTGACCAAAAAACAATGCCTTCAATTGTGCCTGTGGTTTCTACTTTTTTATCTCCCAACAGGTTAAATTCTTCACTTTTAATTTTAAGCGGCGAAAGTTGTATTTTTGCAACTTTGCTTGGATTAATAGGATTTGGAACAAGCACAGCACCCTCTTTCAACCTATCAAAAAACCAATCGCTATAAAAGGCAGGGATGTCCGTTCGCCTAGAAACGCTTAAAATCATTATTTCACTCCATAAATTATTATACCTCTTCCTTCCAAGATGTCAAACTTTTTAAACTTAAAAACCGATTTTAATTTATTAATCAATTTATTTAAAAAATCTTGTTCTTCTTTGGGCATATGATAATTATTATTTATTGTAAAATCGCAAATTAAGTAAAAACTATCTTGACGTCGCAGAGCTTCAACCAATTCTTTTTCTAAATTGGAATTATTAGATATTGTAAACAAAGAATTAAAAAAACAAACAACTAAATTTTGGTATTTACCTTTTAACATATAAATTCCAACATCGTATTTTATTGTTTTAGGTAGTTTAGGTTCAAAATTTTTGTAAGTTTCAGTTTCCTTTATTGCCCATTCACAATCGTCTATACCCCAGTAGTTAATATTGCCAAAAATTTCAGTCGCACCTATGAAATCCAATCCTAGTCCACAACCAAAAGAAAAGATAGTTGGCGTCTTTTTGCCCATATATTTTTTTAATTCAACAAAACTTTCTTTATTTTTTTCGTAATTTTTTTCACCATACTCTTTTAAATAATTTAAATTTGAACATAAGTTATTATAGTCCAAATGTCCACCACAGTCCTTTTTACAATTTTTGCAAATAGGGAATTTAAAATTTTTCCATAAATTTTCAATTTTCATAATTTCTCCCTTTGAATTCTAAATCAATAATTTAAAAAAGTTGAAGAATCATCTTCAACTTTCAAAATAAGAATTCTCCTTTTTATTTTAACTACATTTATTGACTTTTTATCTATAAACTGCCACAAGGATTTCCTAGCGCGAGGCTTAGTTAAGTTTCTAGTTCTCGCTTTTTCAAAGCCTATTTATTGAGCAACAAATTAGGAATTTGTCGCAACAAGCGCGATTACTTTAATTTTCTATCCAACTCTCTTTCCTTGATACTCGCGGATTGAGCAATAAATTAGGAATTTGTCGCAACAAGCGCAAAACAATTAGACCTTTAACTTTCTATTAAGTTCTCTACTTTTAATCGTTTCGCGCTTGTCGTACAATTTTTTGCCGCGAGCGATGGCAATTTCTATTTTTAAATTGCTGCCGCTAAAATATGCTTTTGTGGGCACAAGTGTTAGGTGTTCGGTTTCCAATTTCTTTTTAATTTTTGCAATTTCATCGGCGTGGAGCAATAATTTTCTATCGCGCCTAGTTAAGTCATTTTTGTTAGAGGCGTAAAACGAGTTTTCATACTCTTTAATATAACTGTTCCTTAAAAAGCACTCTCCCGCTTTGATAAAGCCATAAGTGTCAACAATGGAAAGATGCCCGGCGCGAACCGATTTAATTTCGTCCCCGGTGAGCACGATGCCTGCTTCGTAACTATCTAAAAGTTCGTATTCGAACCTAGCGCGCTTATTTTCCGCCACCAATTTTTTCATATTATAAATATAGCATAAAATTTTTGTTTTTTAAATAAATTTTTTAAAAATTTTTAATTTTTAATGCAAAATGCTTTAAATTTTAATATTTTTTTGCAATTTTTTAATTTTTTTAATAAAAAAAAAGAGATTAGAACATCTCTTTTTGACTTTGTGCACAACGCTCATAAAACTTTTTAACTTGTGGTTCAATTTCTGCTTCGTACAACTCATTAATTTGGTGTTTTTTATTATTAATTTCATTTTTGGTTTGCAATTCAACAAGTTCGGCAAATGGAAGTTTAGGCTTATTAATTTCCTCCAAACTAACATCTTTTGGATTTTGGTCTAAATAAATCCAAATTTGGTTGCCTTTTAACGCTTCTGTGTATGCATTACTTGTTTTGCCATAAACCTGCGAAATTAAACTTAATAATTTTTTGCTATATTTTAACCTGATTGGGTCGGTTAATAATGGTCTTTTAATTTTCATATTTTTTACTCCTATGCGTAATATTGTAGCACAATTTTTAAATTTGTCAATGTTTATGTTTAAATTTTGTTTTGTAATATTGCTTTGCTGAATTGGATTTTTTGTCGAATTTGGCGTTTTTTTGTTGATTTTTATTATTTTTTGCCTGTTTTTTTGTAGATTTTGATAAATTTTTTATAGATTTTGCCAACTTGTTGCCCACAACATTATTTACACCCGCCAACACAAAATCTATCTGGCGCAACTGTGTGTTGACATTTGCCACCACAACATTAACTTCATCGCCGATTGTAAAATGATTATTTGCGCCGATTAGCGATAAGTTCATTTCGTCATAAGTGTAACTATCAAACGGCAGGTCGTCTAATCTAACCAGACCTTCAACGCCGTTATCTAACTCCACAAAAATGCCAAATTCTTGCACGCCTGAAATATTGCCAACAAATTCCTCGCCCAAAAATTTTTGCATATATACTGCCATTTTGTAATCGTCAACTGCGCGCTCTGCCTCGTCCGCATTTTTTTCTGTTAAACTAGATTGTTCGCTGGCGCGTTCAACAACTAAATTGAATTTGCTTTTAATATCGTCCTTAGGCACGCCATGAATATAACTTTTAATTATTCGATGAATTAATAAATCTGGATACCTTCTAATTGGGCTGGTAAAATGGCAATAAAATGGACTGGCCAAGCCAAAATGCCCTAAGCAAGTAGGCGAATATTTGGCTTTCATCATGCTGCGAAGTATCATCATAGACAAAACTTTTTCTTTGCTTGTGCCCTTAATTTGGTCCAATATTTTTTGATAACTTATTGGTTTATCGCCGTCTATTTCTAGCGAGTTACCCACACCCATATTGGTTAAAATTTGGCTTAATTTATTAATTTTTTCTGCATCTGGTTTTTCATGCACGCGGTAAACAAAAGGCAGGGCTAGGTCGTAAAAAGTTTTTGCCACGCACTCGTTTGTTAACACCATTAAACTTTCTATTATTTCGTGCGATTCATCCTGCATGCGTTTTTCTATGTTTACAATTTCTCCGTTAGCATCTTCCAAAATGTAAGGTTCGGGCAAATCTAAGCGTATTTCCCCGCGCGCGCGTTTGTCTTGTTTAAGTTTGTTAGAAATTTGCTGATACAATAAAATGTCCGGATACACATCGGCATATTTTTCTATTAAAAGCGCGTCCCTTTCTAGTATCTTTTTAATTTCGGTATAGGTCATCCTGTGGCTGCTTTTAATAATTCCCTCACGAATACGAGATTTAACAAGGTTAAAATTGCCATCCATTTCAATTTCCACCGTTAAAACCAACCTATTTACCCCCTCGCTTAGCGAGCAAATTCCGTTGCTAATTTCCTTTGGTAGCATTGGAATAACTTGGTTAGGAAAATACACGCTTGTGCCGCGCGAATACGCCTCTTTATCTAGCGCGCTGTTTTCGATAACATAGTTAGAAACATCCGCGATGTGCACAAACAACGTGTAGCCGGTTTTGGTTTTTTGGATGGACAGGGCATCGTCAAAGTCGCGTGCGTCCTCGCCGTCTATGGTGATTACTTTGTGCATGGTGTAATCCGCGCGTGATTTATATTTTTTTATATCTACATTTTGGTTTATTAATTTAACTTCTTTTTTAACATTTTCGTTAAATTCTTCCACCAGATTGTACGACCTAATAATAGAAAGTTGCTCTGCTTTTGGAGTGTTTGCCACGCCCAAAACCTCTATAATTTCGCCCGTGATTAAGTTTTTGGTGTAATTTGTATCTAACTTAACCCAAACTTTATCGTTATTTTTGGCATTTTTGCTTCTGCCTTTATAGATGCGGATTTCTGGGCATTTTTGGTCGTCTGAAAAAACAACATTTTTGCTTTTGCCTTCAACATATGTGCCAACCACTAGCGTTTTGTTGTGCTTTAAAATTTTAACAACCACTCCTTCAAATTCGTCATCCGATTTATGATTGGTAATTTCTATTAAAACATCATCGCCGTCCAGCGCCCCTTTAAGCCCGTAAGACGGAATAAAAACATCCGGCAAATTTTCAACACTAGCAAAGCCGTAGCCTTTTTTGTTTAACTCTAACTTAGCCTTAATATAGCCTTTATCTCGCGAAATGATTACCCTATCTTGTTCGTCAACAAACAACGTGCCATCATTAATAAAGTTAATTATTTGTGTGTTAATTTCCCCCTCAGGAGCGTTGCAAATTTCTGCAAGGCGTTTTGTTAATTTGCTTTGCTTTAAATACATCAATTTATTGTTGCGTATAATTTCTATTAAATCCATATTAATATTTTATCACGAATGGCAATTAATACAAAATATTTTTTTTACAATTTAAAAAAAGGCAATAAAAAAAAGCGGGTAGCCCGCCAATTTTAGAACAATTTTGGTATTTTTAAGAACACAAAATACAAAACGCAGAACAAGGCAATTAAACCCAAAACGATGTAAATTAAACGAGTTATTCTGCCCTCACGGCTGCCGCCTTTGTTTTGCGAATAATAACTATCTTGATTGCCGGTTATAACATTGCCCGAGTCGCTTTCGCCTGTAATTTGCATAAAAACAAGCACAACCAAAACAAGGCTTAATAGCGCTAAAACCACCAAACAAATTCTTTCAAAAACCGGAAAACTTGTTGTAATCCAATTAGGGATTGCTAAAAAATTATACATTATTTCCTCCAAGTAAAGTTAAAACTACAACAAAGTTTACCACAATTTGTTTAACTTTACAACTAAATTTAACAATTTTATTTTCTAATATACGATAAATAAATTAAAACAGCAACTAACACAACCGCAAGCAAAATTAGCCCTAATTTTTCAAACTTTTTTTGCTCCCCATTATACTTTTTAAAGAAATTCATAATCAAAAGCAGAACCACGCCAAAAATTGCCAGCCAAATAATTGAAAACACAGCGGTGTTCATATTTTGAATAAAATTTACAAATTGATAATATGCTGATTTAATCATAGTTTAATTATATCATAACGACATTGCTTTGTCAAGGTCTGATTATCAAACTCTCGCCCTCAAATGATTTGGCGGGTTTTATGCCCATTAAATCGCAAAAGGTTGGGGCAATATCTTTTAGTCCGCCAAGTTTTTTCATGTAATACTCGCCGCTAGTTTTAACCGCACAAAAAACCTTGCTCAATGTGTGCGCCATGTGTGGTTCGCCGTCCTTGGTTCGCATTTCGTCCGCATTGCCATGGTCGGCCGTAATTAGCGCAACATAGCCGTGTTCTTCCGCCGCATCCAACACCTTTTTTAGGCATTTATCCATAAATTCTAGTGATTTTACTGTTGCATAATAATCGCCTGTATGCCCCAACATGTCTGGGTTGGAAAAGTTTACAAAAATGGCATTGTAATTGTGTTTTATTGCCTTAACCGCCTCGGCCGCTATTGCCTTTGCGCGCATTTTTGGCTTGGTTGCAAAATTCTTAACTTTATATGATGGAACATGAATCCTATCTTCGCGCTCAAATGGCTCTTCTCTGCCTCCATTTAAGAAATAGGTGACATGCGCATATTTTGTGCTTTCGCTTATTTTTATTTGGCTTAAATTTAAACTAGATAGATATTCGCTTAACGTGTCGTGCGTTTGTTCAACCGGGTACAACTGAATTGTGTCGCTAGTATCCACGCTTGCCATAGTAATTAATTTTAACGGAGTTTTTTCTTCCGTCATTTTAACAATTTGGCGCAATCTATCTTCCCTAAAATTAAAGAAAAGCGCAATATCTTTATTAGACAGGCTAAATTTTGCTTGTGTTTTTACATGGACAGGCGTTATAAATTGGTCATTTTGACCTTGCTGATATTGCAGTTTGATATATTTTTCCATGTCCTTATTTTCAATTTCGTCAGTGCATGAAAACATTGCATTAAACGCCAAAGTTGTTCGGTCTAAATTGCCTTCCCTATCCATGCCGTAGCCTCGCCCGCCCAGGCTTGCAATTTCACAATTTTCAATATCTTTAATTTTTTGCTTAACTTTTCTTAAATATTTTATGCCATCTTGTGGCGGAGTATCTCGCCCATCGGTAAACAGGTGCAAAAAGATGTTTTTGGCTTTATTTTTTGCCATGTCTATTATTTGAAAGGCATGCAAAATGTTGCTATGAATATTTTTATCGCTCATCATGCCAATTAAATGCAAATTGCCCTTGCGCGCTTTTAATTCGGTTAAATTTTTTGTTAAAATTTTGTTATTTTTAAATTTATTGTTGTTGATATCATCTGTAATTTTTTTAACGGTGGACGGAATAATCCTGCCCGCACCGATGGTTAAATGCCCAACCTCGCTGCCGCCAAGTTCCCCTTTCATAACGCCAACCGCCTCTCCGCTTGCCTCTAACAGCGAATATGGGGTGGTTTTAAGTTGATTTAGCGTTGGAGTTTTTGCGTTTTTAACCGCATTAAAAGGGCCAACTTTGCCCTCGCCGTAACCGTCTAAAATTATTAAAATACCATTTTTCATACCCCTATTACCCCTCTATTATTTTTAAAAATTTGTTTGTAACTAAACACGCTTCGCCAAGCATAAAGCCATCTAGTTCGGCGCATTGTAACTTGTTAAAATTTGTTTCATTAACGCCGCCACCATAAAGCACTTCCACTTCAAACCCGCACGATTTTGCCGTATTTTTAATAAATTTAATTTTGGTTTGAATTTGTTTTGCCGTTTCGGTTTTCCCGCTTTTAACCGCCCAAACCGGCTCGTAGGCAAAAATAACTTTTCCGCTTGCAAATTTAAGCGCCGATTTTATTTGCCTTTCCATTACAGATTGGTTTTGCTGTTTTTCCGTTTCACCAACACAGACAATGGGCGTTATGCCATTTTGGCACGCTTGTTTAACCTTTAAAGCAATTTCGTTATTGCCGTCTTGCCTTTCGCAATGGCCTATTATTGCATAGGTTACGCCAAATTCTTTAAGCATATTTGCGCTAATTTGCGAAGTGTAACTACCCGAACTAAAGGAGGAAATATCTTGCGCCCCTAAATTGAGATTCTTTGCCTTTATAAATGGTACATAAATAAAAGGTGGACACAAAACTAAATTTGTGTCCTTAAACTTTCTTTGGTTAAAAATTTTATTGCAATTTTGGTAAAATTTTTTGTTACCATTCATTTTAAAATTAGCAACTATGTTGCGCATAGCACCCCTTATAAATCTTGTATCAATTCAACACAAGGCAACTTTTTACCTTGCAACAACATTAGTGAAGCGCCGCCGCCCGTTGACAAATGGCAGGCCTTTTTGCAAATATTAAGTGATTTTATAGCGGCTATACTATCTCCGCCGCCAATTATA
>CANPWT010000043.1 GCA_947584775.1 uncultured Clostridia bacterium
AGGCGTTTTGCCAGGCTAGATAGTGTGCTTATTAAACTTACTGACCTATCTTCATACGAATCAATAACCTTATTAATATTTTTATAATTAATTTTGTTATTGTTTAATATGTTGGCAACATACTCTTTATACGCCAAAGCAGTTGGAACACGCCCGCCCGAGGTGTGAAGTTGCTTAAAATAGCCCATGCTTTCCAACGCGTTAAGTTCGTTACGCAAAGTGGCCGAACTAACTTGCTTAAAATGTAAATTAAGCGAAGCGCTGGTTATTGGCTGGGCCGTTTTAACATATTCATCTACCGCTACTAGCACAATTTCTTGCTTGCGTTTGTTTTTATCTTCCTTCATACGTCCTTTTAATTTTTTAGCACTATTATTATATGATTGCTAACTCTATTTTATGCAGTTTGCTAACAATTGTCAACAATTTCTGCCACTTTTTTAAAAATTTTTTTAATTTTTTTTTGCTTTTTGGCAAAACAAAAAACACACCCCCGTTAGAGTGTGTTTATATGTTAATCTGGTTTAGTTTCATCCGTTTTTATGCTGAATTTAAACCCTTGTTCTTTTAGGAAGGCAACAATTTTTTCATTGGTGCTGTAACCATATTTATAATTATTTAACACCGAGCCAACTGCCATATCTTCATCGCTACCCTTATATTCAGGCAAATAATCACTTAATTTGCTTTTCTTTTTAACTTTGTTTAAGTCAACAACTTTTGCTAGTTCTTTAAGGCGCTCTATCCTAAAAATAGCATCAGTATCTGTTTTGTTTGACATGCTAAAATTTAACTCTTTTAGCACTGCTAATATTTTTTTATTTTCCTTTACTCCGGCCCTTGCCTTTACTAAAAACCTGCCTATATTAAAATCTTTTTCGCTATCCCTATATTTTGGCAAATAATCACTTAGTTTTTTAGACCCACTAACTTTGTTTAAGTCAACAACTTTTGCTAGTTCACGCAGTTGAGTTATTCTTAACTCGGTTTGCGTATATAATGTGTCTGATAAGTCAAAATTTAATTGTTTTAGCACTTTTAGTATTCTTGGATTGTTATTTCTGCCACTTTTAAATTTTTTTAAAAAAGAACCAATGTAAAAATCTTCATCACTATTTTTATATTCTGGCAAATAATCGCTTAATTTATCATCGTTTTTAACTTTGTTTAAGTCAACAACTTTTGCTAGTTGACGAAGTTGAGTTATTCTTAACTCGGTTTGGGCATCAAGCCTGTGCACCATGCTAAAATTTAACTCTTTTAAAACTTCTAGTAATTTTTCGCTGTTTTTTTCATTTTTATTTTTAACATTGCATAAAAATGCACCAACGCCAAAATCTTCATCACTACCAACATACTCGGGCAAATAATCGCTTAATTTTTCGCACTGTTTAACCTCGTTTAAGTCCACAACTTTGGCTAGTTTGCGAAGTTGGGTTATTCTTAAATCGGTTAGCATATCAAATTTATTTGTAAAGGTATAATTTAATTCTTTTAAAACTTCTACTATCTTTGGATTGTTATTTATGCCATATCTAACATTTTTTAAAAACGCGCCAACCGCAAAATCTAAATCGGTGTTTTTATATTTTGGCAGATAATCGCTTAGTTTATCAAGGAATTTAATTTTGTTTATGTCCACAACTTCTGCTAGTTCACGAAGTTGCACTATTCTAAAATCGGTTTGTACTTTTATTTTTTTTGTTAGGTCGAAATTTAGTTCTTTTAAAACTTCTAATATTTTAGGGTTGTCATTTCGGCCAGACCTGAAACCTTTTATAAAATTACCAACTATAATATCTTCATCGCTACCCTTATATTTTGGCAAATAATCACTTAGTTTCTCATTGAATTTAATTTCGTTTAGGTTAACAACTTTTGCTAGTTCACGAAGTTGGGTTATTCTTAAATCGATTAGTGTGTCTAATTTTTTTTCGAATTTAAGGCCAAGTTGAACCAATGCCCTTGTGTAATCATTTTCAACAGTTAATGCTTTGGCTGTTGCTAGCCAAGCGCCTATTCTATAATCAATTTCTGGGTTGGGGATGTATTTTGAAAGCGTATCTTTTTGCTTAATTTTGTTTAAATCCACATTGTAATCGTTAACTAGAACTTCAAAAATTGTTAATTTGTCCCGCCAGGAAACAAAATCTAACTTTTTTTCCACCTCTTTTAATGCGGAAATAAATTTATCCTCTTTTTGCAAACGGGCAATAATATTTTGAATTTCTGTGTTGTAATTATTTTTTGCAATGCCTTTAAACAATGAACGAATACTATTTACCATGTTTGTATATTCAAAGTTTGAATTCATGTTGTTAACCATATCTAGCACAAGCGGGTTTTTGTTTTTACCAACAGAAAGCGCCCTGCCAAGTTGTTGCTGATAAACAATAAAAGATTGGGTTGAGCGCATCATTATAACGCCGTCCAGGTCATTAATGTGCACGCCCTCGCTTATCATATCCACCGCAAAGGCAATTTTTATGCCGTTGGATTTGTCCGCTTTAAAATCGGATAATACTTGTGTGACGTTTGGCACGGACGAATCTATTAAATACAACTTAGAAATGTTTAACCCGTCCAACTGCTTGGTTATTTTTTCCATATTCTGTTTTGAGGATTTGATATCATCGGAAAAGACAATAAACTTGCCGTTTGGAAATTTTTTTAAATTTTCTTTAATTAAATCTTTTGCGGTTTGGCTATCGGAAATTTGATGTTTAATTTCCTCCACACGGTTGGTTAATTCAACGCTTAATTTATGATTTTTATTGTTTTTTATGCGTTTTTCTAGGTTGGAAATGTATTTATCGTACGAATAAATTGCCGTGTGATAGTCTGGCAGGGGTAAAATGCCTGCATTAATTGCATCAGCCAAGGTTATGACGCTAACCACATTGCCACCAAAAACCGCTTCGGCAACATCTTTGCCGGTTGACCTTATTGGAGTGGCGGACATGCCCAAAACTTGAATGCGGGGGTTGCTATTTAAGGCAATTTGCACCGCCTGACCCCACTTGTTTTCGTCCGCGTGGTGAAATTCGTCCACAACTATATGGGTAAATTTGCTTAGATATTGGTTAAAACGCGATTGCTCTGGGCGGGTGAGGGTTACATTTTTAAGGTCTTTCTCGTTAAAATCTTTATCGCTATTTTTTAACATTTTAAGCAATTTGGCGTATGTTACAAATTCAATTTTTTCCATTAAATTTTGCTTGTTAAGCGCTTTTAAATTTTCCCTAAACTCGTGCATTATGGCGCGGGTTGGCGCAATGTATAAAAACTTGCAGTTGCTGTTTGCGTTGATTGTTATAGGTTTAATGCCCGAGTGGACAACTGCACCGCTAATTTGGTCGTTAATCCAGCGTATGGCAATATAAGATTTGCCAGTGCCGGTTGCGTGAACTATGGCCACGCGCTTATCCCCCTTATCAAAGGCCGCGCAAACATTATAATATGGCGTTAGGTTGTGATGCAACAAAATATCATCCCGCTGGGACAAAACCTTAGAATATTTAGAAACTAAACCGGTTTTATTTTTGGTTATGATTTTTTCTGCCATAATACTCCTATTTTAAACAAAAAACACTAAATTAAAGTTAAAGCGCCCCATAAATATGGGAATAAATGCTTTTAAACTTAAAATTTAGTGTTGCCATAATTTTATTTTATCATGATAAAGTAAAATTGTCAATATTAATTAATTGGGCTGGACAAAACTGCCGAATTGTTGTTTAAATATGAAATTATTGCAAGTTTAACTGACATTTTTACCCCTTCTGTTTTGACAAAAGTTTTAATTTGTGCCCTGTTCATAAATGCCAAAATGTAGTAAAACATTTTTTTATCGTCTATCCTATTGATAAACTTAGGGTTGTTTATGCAACAAGTTATAATGTCGTTTTTAGTTAATTTAATATTATTTTTTGCCCACTCAGTATAATTTAATTTGCTATTTACAATGGTTTTGTAAAAATTATTTTTATTGGCCTTATTTGTTATGGCCATTTTGGTTATTAAATTTGTGTTTTTATCTTTCATTTGTTTTTCTCCGCGAGTTTGTATGTTATCACACCAACAAAAAATTGTCAACTATTTTTTTTAATTTAGTTAAGCAAGTTCCAAAATTATAGAGTTTGCCAAATAAAAATTTTGGCTGGTAATTTTTAAAAAGCCGTTTTTTATTGTTATTAAATTTAGCGCTTGCAATTTTTTAATTTGTTGGGCTTTGGTTATTGTTAAATCCTCGTTAAAATCTTGTTTAAATTTGGCAAGGTTTAGGCCATCGCTGGTGCGCAAACTTAACATTATGCGCTCGGTGCGCTCTTCTTCCTGTGTTAGTTTTTCAGTGTATTCGATTGGCAATTTGTTTTGGGTAAGTTTAGTTATGTATTCGTTTAAATTTTTGGTGTTATAAAACCTTACCCCGTCTATAAAACTATGGCTATTTAGCCCCAAACCAACATATTCTACCCCTTGCCAATATTTTTGATTGTGTTTGCTTTGATAGCCCTGCCTAGCAAAATTAGAAATTTCGTACCTATTAAAGCCATGTTTTTGCAAAATTGCGCAAACTGAGTTGTAATATTTTAGTGTTTGCTCATCCGTCTTTGGAGTTAAAAGTTTGTTTTGTATATTTTGTTTTAGCGGGGTGTTATCTTCCACTTGCAGGGCGTAAACAGAAATGTGTTTTGTGCGCTTAATTAAATATTTTAGGGTGGATTTTACGCTATGCAGTGTTTGGCATGGTAGCCCAATTATAACATCCGCGCTAATGTTTGTAAAATTGTTGTTTTTTAGTATTTTAAAGGCGTTTTTAACCTGTTTTTTTGTTTGGTTGCGCCCAACTTTGTTTAAAACTTTTTTTGTTAGCGATTGAACGCCCAGGCTTATTCTATTGCAGCCTATTAGCAGATATTCGTCCAATTTTTGCTGGCTAAAAGAGTTTGGGTTAACCTCTATGGTAAATTCAAAGTTTTTGCAAAAATTAAACGAGGAAAAAATTTTTTTGGCAAGCGCAGAAATAAAGCCAGGATACACCACGCTTGGCGTTCCGCCACCAATATAAAGGGTGTCGAACTGCATATTGGCCATGGACTGTTTTTTAAGGTCAATTTCGCGAATTAGGGCGTTAAGATATTGTTCTTGTTCGTTTTTACCCAAGCAAAAAGAAGTAAAATCGCAATAATCGCATTTTTTACTGCAAAATGGTATATGAACATACATCCCCATGGCGCACATTAATCGTCTAATTTTAAAATGGTTACAAACGCCTCGCTTGGCAATTCCACACTGCCTAGCCTACGCATGCGTTTTTTACCTTCCTTTTGTTTTTCTAGCAATTTGCGTTTGCGCGTTACATCCCCGCCGTAGCACTTTGCCAAAACGTCCTTACGCATTGCTGAAATTGTTTCCCTTGCAATAACTTTGCCGCCAATAACTGCCTGGATTGGAATTTCAAACAAATGGCGAGGAATAACCGTTTTTAATTTTTCACACAGTGCCCTGCCGCGAGCGTATGCCTTATCTTTATGCACAATTATGCTAAGCGCATCGCACACCTCGCCGTTAAGTAAAATATCCATCTTAACAAGTTCGCTCTGCTGATAGCCAGAAAGTTCATAATCCATGCTGGCATAGCCCTTGCTGATGGATTTTATTTTGTCAAAAAAGTCGTAAACAATTTCGTTTAAAGGCATGGTGTAAATTAATTTTGTGCGGTTAGCGTCTATATATTGCATATCGTGATACACCCCGCGCCTATCTGAACATAAATCCATAATTCCGCCAAGATAGTCCTTAGGGGTGATAATTTCCATTTTAACAACAGGCTCTTCCATGCGGGAGATTGTTGCCAAACTTGGCATTTCGGTTGGGTTGGTCACATCCCACTCTTTGCCCGAATTGTCGTAAACTTTATATTCCACGCTTGGCGCGGTGGTAATAATATCTAGGTTAAATTCGCGCTCTAAGCGTTCGGTTATAATTTCCATGTGTAATAAGCCCAAAAAACCGCATCTAAACCCGTGGCCGAGCGCCAAAGATGTTTCCTTGGTGTAATGGATGCTGGCATCGTTAAGTTTTAATTTTTCAAGAGCATCGTTAAGTTCCTGATACTTATCGCCGTCTAGCGGGTAGATGCCGCAAAAAACCACGCTTGTTGCCTCTTTATACCCGTCCAACGGCTTTTGAATTGGGTTGAGTTTGTGGGTTATTGTATCGCCCACTTTGGTGTCGGACACATTTTTAATTGAGGCGGCAATATAACCTACCTCGCCTGCGGAAAGTTCGTCCTTAGGGGTAGCGGACGGCGTGTAGATGCCAACCTCGGTTACAACAAAGGATTTTTTGGTTTGCATAAACAAAATTTCGTCCCCAACTTTTACCCTGCCGTCAAAAATGCGCACCATACTAACTGCGCCTTTGTAACTATCGTAATAACTATCAAAAATTAGTGCTTTAAGCGGCTTAGTTTCGTCCCCTTTTGGCGCAGGAACATAATTTACCACCGCTTGTAGCACGCTATCTATATTCAACCCGGTTTTTGCGCTAATTTCACACGCGTTATCGCACGGGATGCCAATAACATCTTCAATTTCCTTTTTTGTACCAGCAACATCCGCACTTGGCAAGTCTATTTTATTTATTACAGGCACAATTTCCAAATTAGCATCCAGCGCCAGATATACGTTTGCAAGCGTTTGCGCCTGCACGCCTTGGCTAGCATCCACAACCAAAATTGCCCCCTCGCAAGCGGCAAGTGAGCGGCTAACCTCGTATGAAAAATCCACATGGCCAGGAGTGTCTATTAAATTTAATGTGTATTCCTCACCGTTATATTTATATTTCATTGTTGCGGGGGTAAGTTTTATTGTAATGCCCCGCTCGCGCTCGATATCCATGCTATCTAGCATCTGCTCAGATAAATCGCGCTTGGCAACAGTGTTGGTTGCTTCCATAAGCCTGTCCGCCAAGGTGGATTTGCCATGGTCTATGTGCGCTACAATGCAAAAATTGCGTATTTTATTTAAGTCTGCCATAACAAAATAATAACAACATTTTTTTGCTTTGTCAAATTTAATTAAAAACAAAAACCCACAAATGTGGGTGTTATGCTTGTTTAGGTTGTAAAGTTACATAACAATAGTCCTTTAGAACGGTTGTGTAATTTTCATATAAATATGTGTAATTTGCAAAATTCCAAGAACGTGTAGTTTCCAAAATATATGCATAATCAATAGAAACGGTTTTAAACTGAGTTAACAGACCGCCACCTGCGCTTGTGCTGGTTAGGCTTTTTAAAAGTTGGTCATTTTGCAAAACAATTTCCGCCTCACTTTGGGCATTGCCACCAACCCCATTAAAAACACCATTGCTTATTGAAGACATAGTTGTAGGTAAAACTAGCCTTTTTAAACTTATATCATTATAGAACATATCATACGAGTCTAGCGAAGTTATACACTCTGGCAACTCTAACTCTTCCAAATTAAGGCAGTTTGCGAATGTATAGTTATCTATAGTAATGTCACAATCTTTTGCAAAAGTTATTTTTTTCAAATCCTTAAACAAGGCTAAAACATAAGATTTTATTGTGGTAACTGTTTTAGGGATTTCTAATTCGGTTATATTAGTTTGCCCGCCGATGCTGTTAAAGTAAATTTTATCAAAAAAGTTGATTGTTCTATCTACACCTGTGCCTACGCCCAAATAATATATTGAATTAACTTGCAAGTTTAAATCGGCATCAAATAATTGTGTTAGTGTGCCGGCAAAATTAATTTTTATTGGCTTTTCATGAGACCTATCTTTTAAATATTGGTCTAATGAGCCAAAACCTGAAAATTTAGTGATGGTGCTTGGCAAATTAACTTCTATCAAACTTGAACAATCTTTAAACATTGCATTTAAATTTCCGCTGCCATCGTCCACTTGGTCTAACCCCTCTGGGAAACTAACTTTTTCTAGCGAATTACAGCCGCTAAATGCCTCCGAGCCAACAATTAATAGTTGCGAACCCTCTTCATAGCCAAAAGTTTTAAGTTTATCACATCTATAAAAGGCTTGTTTGTTTATTATTTGAACAGATTTTGGCACAATAAACTCAGTTATTGCAGTGTGCCTAAATGCGCCGGTGCGTATTTCTTTAATATTAATATCGCCAAAATTAATTGTTTCAAGGTCTACACAATCTTTAAATAACCTTTCTGGAATAATTTCCAAGTTAGAATTATCTTCAAAAGTTACTGTTTTTAGGCTTGTACCTTCAAAAACGCCATCGCCAATAACCATAACTGAACTTGGTATTGTAAATTCAGTAACCTGCTTACAATTTTTAAATGAGGCAGTGCCAATTTGCCTTAATTGTGCACCTTCTTCTATTTTTATCACTGCGTTTGTAGCATTTTCAAATGCGTGATTATGTATGCCTAATATAGTGTTAGGGACAAAAACATAAGTAATATTTGCCAAGGAATCGCTATCGCCTTCCAAATCAACTGATGTTACTAAACTACCGCCATGCATCCTTGGCACAATCACTTCCCCGGCTTTTTCAATGTTATATTTTAATCGCGCAGTATAATATCCTCCGTCTGCATATTTATCGTCAACCATTATCCAACTATTTTCAAAATTTAATTTATCTAATGTGGCTTTTTTTGTGTATAGATGT
>CANPWT010000044.1 GCA_947584775.1 uncultured Clostridia bacterium
CTAACCTATGCACCAAGCCTAAAAAAACATTGCCCGCTTTTTTGTCGCGCTGCTTGATATATTCTTTTATAATTGTAAGCATGTCTGGGTCCTGGCTGTCGTCCGCCTGCACGGAAATATTTTGCGGTTTTATTACCACAATAACATGATTATCTTCGTAAATTATTTTTGGTTCTATCATAATAATCCTTAAAAAGTTTTTATTGCACTACATCCGCATGGCAAAACAATCCCCTTTTCCTCAGTTGGGATGCCAACCTCGTAACTTTCGGTTTTGCCGTTTGGGATTACCGCGTTTAAAATGTTGGCCATAACGGTGGGTTGCAGGCCGGTTGTGTAACTATTTATTAGCACAAACAATGGGTTTTTGCTTAAAACTTTTGCACACAACTGCACAAAAGAATAAATGTCGTCTTCAATTTTCCATGTTTCGCCTTTTGGGCCGCGGCCAAACGATGGTGGGTCCATAATAATTGCATCGTAAAAATTGCCCCGCCTAATTTCGCGCTCCACAAATTTTTTGCAATCGTCCATAATAAACCTAATGTTGGTGATGTTGTTTAATTTTGCGTTGGTTTTTGCAATTTCTATCATGCTTTTGGAGGCGTCCACATGGGTTACAAGCGCGCCCGCCAAACTGCAAACAACGCTTGCCGCACCCGTGTAAGCAAACAAGTTTAAAACTTTAACTTCACGCTTGCTGGATTTTATTAAATTTGTCATAATGTCCCAATTAACTGCTTGTTCGGGGAAAAGGCAAATATGCTTAAAATTCATCGGCTCGATGTAAAAATTCACGTTTTTGCGCGAAATTGTTAAATTTTTTGGCATTTTTGGGTTAATTTTCCACTCACCAGACTTATTTTCCGTCCGCTTATACACCGCATCTGCCTTGGCTGAAATTGGGCTATCTGTTTTCCAAATAACCTGTGGGTCGGGGCGCAAAAAAGTGTAACCTGCAATGCGTTCCAACTTTTCCCCTTTTGCAGTTTTTAAAATTTTATAATCGTTCCAATTCGTTGCTAGTTTCATTAATATATATCTAAAATCCTTTGCATATCTATAATATCTGAGCCAGAAATGATGGACAATGGTTTACCGTTTTCCTTGCCGTCCCGTGTGATTAAAATTACAAGCAATTTCCTATTATTTTCAAAATAGTTCATGGCTGAATCTATTGTTAGGTTTTCGTCCGCAATAATATAATAGTAATCATCGCCCAAATATTGCAAAATTTCCCCAATAGAAACATTTGTTACAAAATCCTGCAGGTTTACCCCCTCGCCCACTTTCATGCCAAGCAAGTTTAAAAGTTTGCGGGCATTTAACACACCTATTAACCTATCTTGCTCGTAAATTGGCAAATTTGAGTAGCCTGTGCGATGAATAAGTTCCATACAATCGGCAATTTTTATGTTTTGGTCTATTACAATAACATCTTTGTTGCCAACCCGATTTATGGCAAGCGGAGGCTGTGTGATTAGTTCGGCAATTTTTTCAATTTTGTTAACAACTTCATCGTGCGGCTCGGCTATAATATATTTGCTGTTGCCCTGATGAACAATGGCGTTACGCAATCTGCCATAATCGATAAGGTCCTCTTCATATTTCCTTACAACCGAGTTTAACACAACGCTGCGCCTTATAACATCACTAAAAGACATACTTCTTTTAAAATCGTGAATAATGCGCAACGAATAATCTATGTTATTAAATGCGGTTATAAACCTTTCTGCATTGGATTTCATACTTTCCTCCAACATTATTATACCAAAAACAAAATAATTCTACAAATATTTTTAACTATTTAAAATATTTATAATAAAGTTTAGCCGTAACAGTTGAATTTTTTTTTGTTTTGATATATAATATTTTCAAGTTGTACTAGACGGGGAGCTAGTGGTGCCCTGTTGCCCACAATCCACTACAGTGGGGTCGAATACATACAGCGGGGCAAGAAGATTGTGTTGAGTAGGCAAGGTGTATGTTGAAATCAAGGTCTTATACAATATTGCCCTACGAACCATGTCAGGGCCGGAAGGCAGCAGCATTAAGAAGGATACAGTATGTGCTATGAGGTTGCTTTGATGGAGTGCATTTTGTTTATGCCAGCAATTAACTTGTTTCAATGTATGGCGTGCAACTTACAAAAAAGAGGTGAAAATTTCACCTCTTTTTTGTGTGCTTAAAATTTAAAAATGTGTGCAAATTTTAAATTTTGTCTATTTACTTTAATGCATAATGTTTTTTAGTGCGTTTGCTTATTCTAGTTCGTTGGGCTGCATATTTTCGTGTTGCTTTTTACATATTTATTTTTGTGCATAAGTTAACGATTTATATTAATTTTTGCTAAAATATTGCTATCATTATTCGTCCTCGGTGTATTCTGGCTTAATTATTGTATATTTTTGGGTGTATTTTTTAATTAAAACCCTAATAAACAACACTAAAAGCGCAATTATTGGCAAGGCTAAAATGGACAAATAAACCAAATTTGCATAGCCGAGGTTGTTATTAAACACGCTTAAAAGTTGAGCATAAAGCATATTGATTATTGCTATGCCAAGATATTCAAAAATTGTGCGAAGGGCATATAATTTTTCGTGATTTTTGCTAGGTGTGCATATTTGCATATAATTGCTTAAGAATATGCTATTTGGCTGCCTTAGCATGCAGGTTATAATCATAATAACAATTAATAGCACCATTTTAAATATGGATTGCGGCATAAACAAATAAATTAGCGAGGTTGAAATTAAGGTTAAAATAAATGTGCCAACAAAAATTATTAAACTTCTTAACCCAAATTTTAAATTAAATTTAAACTGATAGCGCGAACTTAAACCCATACATATGCGCATAATTGCAAATAAATAACCAAATAGCCAGATTGGCATGCTGCCGTTATCTACCAATTGCTGTAAATACAGCCTAAATTCGGTTGAATCAACGCAAAGTGCGCCGCGGAAAACAAAATCATACAACAACAAAACCAGCACAAATGACGAAGATAAAATTTTTAAAAATGAATCAGATTTTTCTGTTTTAATCTTTTGTTGTTCAATGTGTTCAGGGGTTATGATGATGTTACTTTCCTGAAATTTTTCTGGATTTTTAATTAGAAATGAAAACAGTTCAGATAAGCACACAAAGCCTAACGATAAATATATTGGCAAATATGGGTTTAAATCGAAAAGATAGGTTGCAACAATTGCAGCAATTGCCTCCAAGCAATAATATATTGAAAGCCCTTTACCGTACACACGCTCGTAATCCTTATCTCGCTGAATTAAGCGTAAACTTTTGTTTAAAACTGCGGGCACTTTTACTGAGGCTAAACTATATGCAAATGCTAAAAAAATTGCACCAATTGCAAAAGAAAAAAATGTTTTGCCAAATATTAAACATAACAAAAAACCAATATACCCTAAAGATGAAATTCGGGTTGCAGTTACCGAATTTACTTTGGCAAATATTTTTGTTAGCGGAACACTTAAAATACAAGCGGCTATAGTTTGAACGGAATCTATCATTATTGCCTGTGAAAAAGTTAGGCCTTTAACTGTTGTGTAAAATAAAGTTGAAATTGTCCAAACAAAAAGAACATCCCACACCAATGCCAAATAAAATGGGTATAATTTTATATTCCTGTTCATGTAATAATTTTTGCGTTCTTCGTTTGTCATTTTTACTATTTTATATAAAAATTTTAAAAAAACAAACTAAATTTGCATTATTTTACGCATTTTTAGCCTGTTTTTTATATTATTTTTTTATTTTGCATCGTAAAGCGTTTTGCCCTCGCCCACTTCAACAATTAGCGGAACGGTGAGGTGAATAACATTTTCCATAACTTCTTTTAAAATTTGCTTTATAATTTTACTTTCGCCATTATAGCAATCCACAACCAATTCGTCATGAATTTGCAAAATTAATTTGCTTTTTAAATTGTTTTGTTTTATGCGGTTGTAAACGCCTATCATAGCAAGTTTTATAATGTCGCTTGCGCTACCTTGCAACGGAGTGTTTTTTGCCACCCTTTCAGCAAACCCGCGCACGGTGTGATTGTTGGAATTTATGTCTGGAATATGGCGAATTCTGCCCATGATTGTGGTGATATAGCCTTTTTCTCGGGCGGAAGCAATGCACTCTTCGCCATATTGCTTAACTTTAGGGTAAATTTGAAGATATTTTTCTATAAAATTAGCGGCTTCTTTTGGCGTTATGCCCACATTTTGGCTTAACCCGTACGCGCTTATGCCATAGATTATGCCAAAGTTGACTGATTTTGCCAAGCGGCGGTGCGCGCTATCCACTTTTTCTATTGGCAAATTGAATATTTTGCTAGCGGTGGCAGTGTGAATATCTTTATTGGAAAGATAATCGTGCATCATGTTTTCGTCCCCGCTAAAATTTGCAATCAGCCTTAGTTCAATTTGATTGTAATCCGCGCTTACAATAGAGCCGGAAGCAAACGAACTCGTAAACATTTTTCTTAGTGCCCTGCCCTCGTCATCACGAATTGGCAAGTTTTGCAAATTTGGCTCACGGCTGCTTAGCCTGCCCGTGGAAGTTGTGCGCTGCATAAAGTTGGTGTGAATTTTGCCGTCTTCCTTAACGCAGTTCAGCATTCCATCCAAATACGTGCTGATTAATTTTGCAATTTTACGATATCTAATAATATATTCAACAATTGGATGTTTTTCCTTTATTGCGTTAAGCACTTCAATTGATGTGCCTTTTTTGCCGCGATATTCAATTTTTAGTTTATCAAACAAAATATATTGCAGTTGTTTTGGGCTGTTTATGTTAAATTCCTCCCCAGCCAGACTATAAATTTTTGCGGTAACAACATTTAACTCGTCATGATACAAATTAGATAATGCCCTAATTTGTTCCACGTCAATTTTTATGCCCGCCTTTTCCATTTCAAACAAAACTTGCACAAGTGGAAGTTCAATTTCGTTATACAATTTTAATTGGTTGGCGCTGGAAAGTTTTGCTAAATATCTTTCCTTTAATTTAATTAAAGTGTTGGCGTTGGAATTTGTGGAAATTTTATTCAATTTTAGCACGTCTGAAAAACTAATTTCCGCATCATTTTCGTTTGCAATGTAAATTGCGATTGACAAGTCAAAATAATTGTTTAGGTTTATGCCAAAAACATCTAATTCGTGCATCAAAAACTTGGCGTCAAAACAAATTTTTTGGCTATCGTTTTCGCACAAGGATTTAAATTTCGCCAAATTATTTTTAAACACTTCCCCGCTTGTGTATAGCACATATTCAACTTCGCCCGTTCCTATGTTTAGCGACATATTTTCTGGGTAAATTGAAAAATCCCCCGTCAAATTTTTAAGCATTTCGTCAAACGATTGCTGGCTATCTATTTCAATAATTTGCGCGGTTATTGTTTCCTCGGTAATTTGCTTAATTTGGTGCGGAGCAAATAACTCTCGCCTATTTAAAATTGACCTAAAATCTAGTTCGCGCATGAGTTCGTACGCTTCCCCGCCAAACGGCAAACACAATTTGCAGTCTTCCAAATTTTTTTCAATTTCCACATCCAATTTTATGGTTGCAAGTTGCTTGGAAAGGTAAGCCAACTCTTTATTTGCAATAAGTTTTTCCCGCAGTTTAGGAGCAATTTTATCTAAATTTTGGTAAACATTATCAAGGCTTGAAAATTCATCAATCAATTTTTGCGCACCCACTTTGCCCACGCCTGGGATGCCAGGAATATTGTCCGAACTATCGCCCATAAGCGACTTTAATTCAATAACCTGATAAGGCGCTAAATTAAAGTGGGATTTTAGCGTGGCCTCGTCCACTTTTAACACATTTGAAATGCCCTTTTGGGTTAGCCAAACAGTTGTGTTGGGCTTGATTAATTGAAGCAGGTCTTTATCGCCTGAAATTAAAATAAAATCTTCATCAAATTTGCGGGTTAAACTGCCAATTATGTCGTCCGCCTCTATTTCGTTCTGTTCAATTATTAAAATGTTCATGGCGCGCAAAACCTGCTTTAACATAGGCAATTGCTCGGCTAAATCTTCCGGCATTTTATCGCGCTTGCCCTTGTAATCGGGGTAAAGATTGTGCCTAAAAGTATGCTTGCCCGCATCAAACACGCAAACCAAATATTTTGGCTTTTCAGTGGAAATTACATTCATCATCATGTTTAAAAAGCCAAACACCGCGTTGCACGGCTTGCCCGACAAACTTTTAAGCATTGGCAACCCATAAAACGCCCTGTTAATTAAACTATTGCCATCAATTATAACAAACTTTTCCATAAAATTATTATAACACAAATTTCAAATTTAGCAAACCAATTGCCCCAACCAAAATGAATTTGGCAAATGTAAGTTATTTGCTAAAAAAAGAAAAAATTTTTTAAAAACTCTTGCTAGAATTAAAAAAATGTGTTAAACTTGTTTTGTCAATTTAGCAAGTGCTTTTTATTTTAGCCAATTAAGGCAAGTGTAAACAAAAAATTTTCCAAAAACTTAATTGTAAATTTATTGAATAAATAAGCATCAATAAATTTATGCCGGTGTGGCGAAATGGCAGACGCACAAGACTCAAAATCTTGCGATGGCAACATCATGTCGGTTCGACCCCGACCACCGGCACCAGGCTACATTTGGATTGTGCGTGAACTTGTATTCAAATGTGTGCAAAGATAGCGTAACTCACATTCACGCGTGGGCGATTTTTTTAAAAGTGGGCAACCCCACCGCTATACCAAAATTTATCTTCAATCAAGGCATTTTGCCCTACTGAAGTGATTATAAATTAAATAGTCAAAAAAACAGCCCTTAAATTTTAAGAGTTGTTTTTTTATTTTCTTTACTTTTCTTGCTTTACATTTCATAACTATTGTAAAATACTATATACTTAATTTTGCAGTTTTATCCATCAATGCTTTTTCTTTTTTAAATTCTTTAATTAAGGGTGACATAAACTCTTCAAAATTTGTATATTTGTTTCTATTTAAATAATATGTTTCCATAAGTTTTGTTAAAATATCTATATAAATAAATCCTTCTTCCCTTTCGCCATCGATAACATATTTTGCTAGTTCGGCAGGCGTTTTGCCTTTAAATTTGTTATTGTAGTAATATTTTATATAAACATAGACAATCGCACGTATAATCAATTCGTCCAAAATTGTTATGTCATCGTCATATGCCAATCCAGCCATTTGTGTGTAAATTCTTTTAAAATAATTTTTAGGAAGGTGTGCATATTTATCTACAAGCGGATTAATAATTGAATGACTGAATTAATGCACAAACAAATCGCCAACATCATCCCAAACAAATGCCAATTTGCCGTCAACTTCTTTTGCACCCAAATTGCACCCAATTTCTCCCTTAGGGCCAACGCCATAATTCCCGTTTGTGCTGTGTGGAAGCAGATTTATAACAAACTTTGTGGAAATATCCATTTTGTAAAATTCATTAAAAAATTCTTCTATCATATCTGGGTTAATAAATCGCTCTGTTTCTTCAAGAATTTTGCTGTAAAATTTTTGGTTAGAATTATAAAACTCTTCAAACCTGCTAACCTCAACAAAATGAGGCAATTCATTTAAAAATTCAATAACTAAATTTGAACTTTCTAGTCTCTCTTCAAACGGATATGGAAGCAATGCATCAAACTTAAAATTTTCATCCAATTGCAAAATTAAAGCGATTGGTGCATCATAGCAAAAATTGAGTTTGTTGCAAATTTCATTTAAAAGTTTAACTGCCTTTTCGTTTTTAAAAGCTGCAAAATGTTTATAAACTTTTTCCCTATATTCTTCATTGTGGCAAACTTCCACCAATTCAGGATACAACTTGCCATAATCACTAATCAAAAGCAAAACGCCCATAAGTTCTGTTTTCTTATCCACACAAACTTTTATTTCCATAAAAACCCTTAAATAATTTAACATTTCTGCAATTTTTTGTCAATTCAAAATCTTGCGTTTTTATTATCCTTAAACAAACTTAATTGTTCGGGCTTGGTGGTGCGGACTATGTAAGCGTCGGGGTCTTTTTCTTGCGGAGTCAATTCAAGGTTTGGAGCAAAGGCACGCAGGCAGGCTTTGTAGTAAACTTGCTTGTTTGTTGGGCGGAGTAGGGTTAGGCAATCTTGCAGGTATTTCCCCCAATCCTGCCACTTGTCTTCATTCCCGCAATTGTTTAATTTGCCAATTTTGTAATGGTCAACACAATTCATTTCGAGCGTTTTCTTAATTAACTTTAAACTTTCCTCAGGCTCAATGGTCGGCTCAAAACTTGCAAATGTTTTTATGCCATTTTCGTGCAAAATTTTAAGAGTTGTTTTTCAATTAATTCGACCTGACCGCCAGAGCTACAAAAATTTGCAATTAAAAATATTTTCCGCCAGTTTTTATACCCAACGTTGGTCTATACAAATTATATCATATTTTTCATTGATAGTATGTATATCAACTTTCATTTAACATTTTAATTAAAATAATATTTTTTCACTTTATTATATTTTAAAGTTTTAAAAAACATCTTACCTGCGATTGTCGGATTCA
>CANPWT010000045.1 GCA_947584775.1 uncultured Clostridia bacterium
CAATGGCAATACGCTGTTTTTGCCCGCCCGAAAGTTGGTTTGGCTTGCGTTTGTAATAGCCAGATAGGTCCACTTGGTCTAAAAGTTTATCCACTTCCTCTTTTGTGGCGTTTTTGCCCTGCAATTCCAACGCCAAAGATAGGTTTTTGCCAACCGTAAACTCGTTTAAAATATTATATTCCTGAAAGATAAAGCCAATAAAGGTGTTGCGGTAACTATCAAAATCGCTTTGTTTAAAATCTTTACTAGATTTGCCTTTTATAATAATTTCACCGCTATCAAATGTATCTAGCCCGCCAATGGTGTTTAAAAGCGTACTTTTGCCGCTGCCGCTTTTACCCAACAAAAAAACTAGTCCCTTATCAGGGAAATCAATGGACACGTTATCTAGCGCTACAACTTTTTTGCCCGATTTCTTTTTGCCCAACGAATAAGTTTTGGTTAAATTTCTTACACTTAACATAACTACCTCTAGGGTGGATTTTATCAATTTTTACAAGTATTGTCAATAGTATAGCCAAAACTAGTTTACAAAAATATTTGTTAAATTAATTATGATTAATTTACAAAATTATAAATGTTTGTTAAAATTATAACAACTTGATGTTTTGTTGGAGGGAAAATGAGATTAATAAAAAATGAAATTTTAACTGCCACGAATTGCGGGTCGGACGGCAATTTGTCTGTAATTGGCTGCTTTGAAATTATTGAAAATGCCATAACTGAACATATGGGCGAATTTAAACTTGACGGCTTTAGTTTGCGTGAAAAATTTAACGCTTTGTGGGTGTTTACTAAAAATAAAATTAAATTTTTTAAAAAGATAAAATGGAACGAAAAATTTAACGTTTGCTGCTATATTTCTAATAAATCTCTTGCCAAAATATACTTTGATATTGAGGTTAAAAACATGCAAGGCGAGTTAATTTTTTACGCTCGCGTTGAGGCGTGTGCGTTGGATTTTGCAAGTATGCGCATATTAAAACTTTCCAGCCTTGGCATGGACAAAATTGTTGCCGAGCAGCCAAATATGGAGGTGGATTTTGTTAAATTCGACTATGAAAATTTGCCGCTGATTGAAAAGGTTTTAGTTAGGTCCACAAACATAGATATGTCCCACCACACAAATAATTTAGAATATCTTAGATTTATAATGAACACTTACTCAGTTAACGAATTGGAAACAAAATCTATAAAAGAATTGGAAGTAAATTACATTAGCCAATCTTTTGAAAACGACACCTTATTCATTTTAAAATCTAGCAATGCAAATCAAGATTTAATTGTTTTGGAAAAAGACGCCAAGCCAATAATTAAATGCAAAATTGATTTTTAACCCACCACTCCAAAGCCTGATAAAATAAAAACTATAAAAAGTACAAGCACTTGATTTATTTCAAGTGTTTTTTAATTAAAATTGTCTACTTACAATAATTTTGGCGAAGCAAACAGACTTTTGCTTAATTAATGTTATTTTTTGCTTTTTTATTGTTTTCTTCAGGGCTCGATATTCCATACGCCAGGTTGTTCGTTTGTTTTAAACAACTGTTTGCTGAAAACATAATTGCCGCGGACGAGGCAACACTTATGCCAAATATAACAGGGAAAAATGGCACAATTAAAAACACTGCTGGGCAAAACGCCCTACCCATATTTATAAACACATCCCTATAAAACACCGAGTGCTGAAAATAGTTTTTATTTGTTTGATCTAAAACATATCTTCTGTAAAGTGCGATAAAAATGAAGTTGCTTGTAACGGTTAAAATAAAGGTAGGTATATAGCAAACAACAACATTATTTACAAACATCATTACAATAAATGCAGGTATCATTAACAGTGCAGAAGTAATAACAAAATATTTGGTAATTTTTTTCTGTTCGGTAAAATTTGTTAAAAATCCGGTTGCAAGCGAGCCTAAATTTTGCAACGCAATCAAAAATCCTGTGTTTGAAAACGAAAAACCTTTTACAAACAAAAATAACGGTAAAAAATAATTTATTATGCCATATGTAACATGATAAATATTAAACCGTTTTATGTCTTTAAATGTTGCTTTGGCAGGTTGGTTTGGCAAGGATTTAATTTGCACATGTATGTCTTTAAATTTTATGCAAAGAGGGATTAGGCTAAGGCTATACATCACAACTGAGGCAATAACAACAAATGGAAGTGAATTTTGATATTCACCCAAAATGTAAGCACTTAAAATAATAAATATAATTTTGCCAATATATTCTCCACCTTCAAATTTAGCGGTGTTTGCGTTTTTATCTAATAGCCCAAATATTAAATTTATTGAGCCATAATACATAACAACATACACCGCTTCTACAAATGCAATTAAAAGCACACTCCAAATGTTAAGGTTTAAAAGTAGCAACAAATTTCCACACATCATTAAAAATATGCTTATTATAACCGAAACAACAGGTATTTTTTGCACAATTTTTCTTCCTAACAAGAAAAATAGCGAAGTAAAAGCAAAATTTGCCAAAAAATAAATAAAGCAAAGGGTTAAATTGCCCGTCCGTTGAAAAATAAGAATTGGCGTAAAAACTTTTATAATTGATTCGGCAATGGATTTAATTAGCCTATGAATCATTAAATAAGTCGAATTTTTCATGTGTTCATTATATCAAACTATGAAATAAATGTAAAATAGTTTTAAAAACAACAACTTTTCAACTCCTGCCTACTTTTCCAACTTCCCAAACAGAATATCGCCAGTACATACCAATTTCACATCTGGTAAAGACGTGCGAATTTTTTTAACTTCACTTTCTTTAATTTTTGAATGCAGTTGAATATAATTATTGCCAATAAATTTTGTAAGTTCAATTATTTTTTGCCCGTCCGTTAGGTGAGTTACTAACGACACATCACATCGCCCGTTAACATATTTACAAAGTTTTCTTGCGGTAGTTTTAGTAATAAAATCAGTGCTAAAATGCTCTTGCCCAACTAACAGTCCAACTGTGTCCACCCCAGCATTAATGCACATGTCAATATCGTCAAGAGTTTTACAAGCGCAAATTTTTACTTTCATACCCACCTCAACTTTTCTAATTTATTATATCACAATTTAGCCTTGCCAACAAACAATATAAAAAAAAATTGTACGAAAATTAATTTGGCGTTCGTACAATCCTTTTTGGCGAAGAGACATGAGAATTTATTCAAAACGCTTAAATTCTTGGCACAATGGTTTTTCGTTTGCGCCCGAATGAATTTCTAAATCGTCAAGATTTTCATAAATATTAATATTAGAAAATCCCTTTTGTTGTAAAAGTGAAATGTCAATGTCTTTAAATGCCGGACATGGCAAAATCTGACCATCAAAGCGTATTTGTAGTTTATCATTCCCTGCGGTGCATAAATGCTGATCATCTTTGGTTAAAGGAATGCCAATTTTTATTTTTGTTTTGTTGCTTTTTATTTGTTGCACTTCATTTAAGAAAGATATCAATTCATCATTAGTCAGTTCCAAATCTTTGCGGTTTTCTCTTCCTCTTCCTTGCGGAACAAATTTCAAAATCCTTAATTCTGATATTCCCGCAAGTTCTGCTATTTCCAAAACATCTTTAAATTGATGAATATTAATTTTGTTTGGAATAAAATGTATAGATATTTCAAAATTGCAGTATGAAGCATGCAGTATAGATTTTAAAATATAAGTAAAACTGTCTTTCGTCCCCATCAAATTGTTGTATTCGTCCACTTCTGCTGCTTGCAAATCAAACACCACCTTATTTAATCCAAGCCTTTCCAATTCAGCGAATTCATTTTGACTTACACAGTCAAATTTTCCAAGTTGGTCAATCATTTTTTGTATATGTGAATTTTCACTTTTGGGGAAAATTGTTCTTAAAACTATTCCGCTTGTATACAAAGTTGTTTTAATTCCTAAACTTGCACAAAACTCTACCATTTGATGCAACTCGGGATGAAGCAATGGTTCACCGCCGCTTAAAGATATTTCCTTTATATCTGCCTTTGAAAGAATATGTAATATTGTTCTTTTAAAATCATCATATCGTACGAAACAAGTTTTGGTCATGTCGCTATTTGAAGAACAAAACAAACAATTATTAGGGCATTTTTGCATAATTTCAAAGCATAAATCTTTAACAATTTTTTTCATGATTTGATTATAACATATGTTTTAATGAAAATCAATACTCTTTGAAAAGGATAACCATTCCAAAACAGTTTTGTAAAACAAATACGAAACTCTTCTTACCTAGTTTCGTATGAGCCTTTTGTCGGAGAACCGTATTTCAATTTAATTCATTAAATTTTATTGTTAAATCTTTTTTGGGCATCATATCCTCAAAATTTAAAGTAATTTAATTTTTCGATAATCTTTTTATAAATGGGAATCATATATTTTTCAGTTGAAAGCATCAAAAGGTCTTCGAATTTCAGCCATTTAACGCTGCTATTTTCATCCTCTTTAATTTTTAGTTGTTCATTTTCATCTGCCTCGAAAAGATATGTTATATTTAAATGCACATGTGCTGAGATGAATTTACCTCTTTTTATGTGTCCTAAAACAGGTATAGATTCTATAGAAATAGGACTTTTTGACAGTAATTTAAAGTTCTGCAAGGAAGTTTCCTCTTTAAGCTCTTTTGTCGCAACATATAAGGCATCGTCATCACCATCAACATGGCCGCCTGTCCAAGTCCATGAATCATAAATCTTATGATATGTGCACAAAATTTTTGTTCTTTGCTTGTTAACAACAAAAGCAGAGGCGCACAAATGTGCCAATTCATTTTCCCTTGTCAATATTTGTTCTTTATTTTCACAATTTATAAAAAATTGCTTATCCTTTTCTTCTTGTTCATTAAATGGTTGATAATTTTTAATCATGTTGATTATTTTACTCATAAATAAATCTCCTTATATAATAATACCATATTTTTAAACCAAACTCCAAAACAATTATAAAGAAAAATAAAACGAACTTGTTGCGGTTCGTTTTATTTAACTCTGGCGGAGTTCCAGGGCGCTTATTCGCACCCTAAATTTTTTGCTTTTGCGCTCTTGCATTCTTCCACGAAAAACTTGAAAATATTGTTGCACTGAGGTGAGTTGCTTGCCAACAACTCTGGGTGAAATTTCACACCTAGAAAAAATCTTTTAGAAGTATTTTCAATGCTTTCTATACATCCGTCTTTCGAAAAAGAACTTGCAACAACATTTTTTAAATCAGCTGCCTCAAAGCCGTGAATTGAATTGACAACAAGTTTCGTCGAGCCTACAATTTTGTTTAATAGTGAACCTTTTTGTATAGTGATTTTGTGAACCAAATCCTTCCCAAACTGGTTGTGAATCTTTTCGTTGCTTCTTTTTGTAGTGCCGCCTAACCCTCTCACCATGTTGTTATAGCCCGCGCATATTCCTAAAAGTGGAATATCATTTTCATAACAATATCGTGCCGCAAACTCTTCATAAAAATCACTATTAGTGCCACCTTGCAAAACTATTCCATCGCACAATTTTAGCGTTTCTATAAAGTCTTGTGTTTCGTTTTGATCCATTTTGATTTTATACTTTCCTTCGTCATTGTCATTGAAGTCGACGCCTTTATTTTGCGGCAATATTCCAATCACAAGCGCTCCATGCTTGATAAGAATAGATCTCGTCAGCCCATCAATTACCTGTCTACGCCATAAAAAATTAGGGTCATCAAAATCATTAAATTTTGCGACGATGCCAATAATAGGCTTTGTGTTAACCAAGTTCTTCTCTTTTTTGTCCATATTTGAATTATATCACCTTTTAAACCAAACTCCAAAACAATCTCGCAAAAAGAAAAATACGAGCCCATTTTCAGGGTTCGTATAATTCCCTTGTGGCGGAGGGACCGGGATTTGAACCCGGGCTACGAATAGTTTCGTACTAGCACCTTAGCAGGGTGCCCTCTTCGGCCTCTTGAGTATCCCTCCACAAGAACTTCCTCATTATATCATACGTTTTTTAAAAATAAAAGTGTTTTGTTCAAAAAAAATTGAAAATATAGTTGTTTTAATCATTCTTTCCCGAGCAGCACGCTAAAAAAATGCCATATTACTTAATGTCCGTTGTCTTTCTCTCTTTACGCAAAGCTAATAATGACTCATAAAATAAGACGTGTCCTTAATTATTAAAAAGACAAAATAAATATTTAAAGGAAAATTAATTTTGCTGTTCCTTTCAACGACAAGACACAATTTAACAACGCTTGCAAAAAACCAACCTAAAACTCATTAGGCTTCGACAATTAAAAAGCAAAATCAATTTTTTAAATGTTAAAAACGGCTTAAAATACCAATATTTTTACATTTTACTTTTTAATTTGTTCAACTGGCAATATTTTTAAGATGCGGCGTTCAATACCTGAGCGAGTTCGGCCGTGCAATTTTGCTATCTCCTCAATAGACATATTGGACTTATATTCCTTAATGAGTTTTGCATCTTCCTCGCTTGTCCAGATTGTTCCCATACGGCCGTCTAAGTTCTGTTTTGCTCGTTTGCCCTCTATGACTTTCTTCTCCATTGCCTCAATTTCTTCATTGTTAGATATGACCCTGAATCCGTTTGAGTCTATTTTTTCATACCTTAAAAGAAAAAGTGCAATACTTTTAAGCGACTGGGCCAACCTCTGGCTAGGCTCAAAGATTTTCTGGCCAGATAGCGGGTCTATACCATTGGCAAGTGAGGAAAGAAAATCGTGCCTTGATTGGCTAACCATAAAGCATTTAACGCCGCTCTTTATTCTCTTTTGCGGTTTTTCTTTGAAGTTGACACTAACCTCATTGATTAATTTAAATAATAGCTGTTTGTTCAAGTCTTTAAGAGCATCTGGTTTGGGGCGATTTTTGAACTTAACATAAATCTCGCTATTTTTGTTTATGAAATAAAATTTTAAAAACTCGTCTTTTCTGCCCACACCAACAATTGCCTTACGAACATCCAGTTCAACCAAGTCATCTAATCTTTTTGCCTCATCAAAACATTGCATTATTAAAATTTCGGTTGTTTCATCTGCGTTTAAAACATCCTTAATTTCTCTTTTCATATTTCACCTTATGCCAAAATTATAATAGTAACAACTACTTAATTAAAAGCATAAAAAAGTGCAAAATCTTGCAAGATACGCAAAACTTTGCACAATTTTGGCGTTTTTTATGTGAAATATTTATATTTTTATATCTTTTTTTGCGAAAAAGGCTTATTTTTTAATGCTGTCAATCACCCTATTCTGGTAGTCTTTTGCATAGTGACTGGCAAAGTCCAAAAGCTGCTGTTTGGTTATAAGTTTGCTTTTATAAAGTTCAAGTTCAATGCAGCCATAAAGTCCGTTTTCTCTTTCAAAATCTTTGATGAGGTTTGAACATTGCAAAAGCGAATCAAACGTGCCGCTATCGAGGTATTCGCAACCATCGGGCAGAATTACCGCCTTTGCCCTCTTATTTTCAACATAGTCTTGAATTATCTCAGTGAGTTCATACTCTCCCCTTACCGATTTTTTGAGCTTTTGCAATTTGCTTGCAACATCTTTTTTAAATATGTATAGCCCCGTTATTGCACTATTGCTCCTTGGAAATTGCGGCTTTTCTTCCATATTAAAGATGTTGAAATCCTTGTCATATAGAATGACGCCATAACGTTCCGGGTCGCTGACATTTTTCGCAAAAATGGTTATTCCCGTATTGTTTTTTGCCGCATTTTTGATGGTTTTAGGCAAATCTTTTGAAACATAAATCCCATCGCCAAGAAGAAGCAAAAAGTCGTCATCTTTGATAAAATCCAAGGCCGATTTAAGTGCGTGGGCAGTGCCAAGCGGCTTAGATTGAACGTAGAACTCAACATTTAGCGAAAGCGGTTTAAAGCGGTCGAGAAGTTTTTTATACATTGCTAAATCTGCCTTGCTGCAAACTATGGCTATATCCTTAACGCCGCTCCTTATCATAAGGCTGATGCCGTAGTAAATCATTGGCTTGTTGTAAATTGGCACGAGCACCTTGCCGTATACCTCGGTTATGGGTTTAAGCCTTGTTGCCCCACCCGCCGTTAAAATAACACCCTTCATAAAAATCCCCCTAGTGACTAAATTATACCATAACAATATATTGAAACCCAAGAAAAAATGTTAGCAAAAATTTAAAAAATAAATTATTAAAAAACCTTGATTTTTGGCGAACGGTCATATATACTATAAAGGTCCTCTTGTGAGGAATAAATAATGCGGAGGTTTGGCTGAGCGGTCGAAAGCGGCGGTCTTGAAAACCGTTGATGTGAGAGCATCCTGGGGTTCGAATCCCTAAGCCTCCGCCAATAGGTAATAATACGAACTCTAAGTCTGGGTTCGTATTTTTTAATCAAAATTATTTTGCGGTAAAGTATAAGTATTAAAAGGTAAATTGGTATAAATTAAACCCATTGACAGAGTTTTAGTTGTATGATATAATTTCAGTGTTAGGAGAAGAATAAATGG
>CANPWT010000046.1 GCA_947584775.1 uncultured Clostridia bacterium
GCTTAAAATGACCCACGGTGTTGGCCCTGTCCACAGAGAAGTTGGTTCAATGGGCGCTAACTCAACCCCAAGCAGAGTATTCAAAGGCAAAAATATGCCTGGGCATTACGGCAGTGAGGCTGTAACTGTTCAAAATCTTAAAGTTGTCCGCGTGGATGCTGATAGGAATTTGATTTTAATTAAGGGCGCAATCCCAGGCCCTAAAAAATCCATAGTTACCATCCGCACCGCAGTTAAGGCGTAAGAGGAGTTAAATTATGGCAAAACTTAATGTTTATAATATGAAAAAGGAATCGGTTGGCACAATCAATTTAAACGATGCGGTGTTCAACGCAGATTATAACGAAGCGCTTATTCACCAAGTGGTAGTTGCGCAAGGCAACAATGCCCGCCAAGGCACAAAATCCACCTTAACAAGAAGTGAAGTTAACGCAAGCAAAAAGAAAATATATAGGCAAAAAGGCACAGGTCAAGCACGTCATGACGAAAAAAGCGCACCTCAATTTGATGGTGGTGGCGTGGTGTTTGCTCCAAAGCCAAGAGATTTCAGCCAAAAAATCAACAAAAAAATGCGCGATATCGCTTTTGCTAGCGCATTGTCTGAAAAAATTAGGCAAAACGAAGTTACAATTTTAGATAAAATCAACTTCAAAGATGCCAAAACAAAAGAGGCTAGCGAATTCTTAAAAACTTTTGGTTTTGATAAAAGAACAATAATTGTAACTGACGGCAAAGATGAAAATGTTGTTCGCGCAACATCAAACATTCAAAAAGTTAGCGTGGCTGATGTTATGTTACTTAATGTAACCGAAATTGTAAAAAATAAAAATGTAGTGTTTACAAAAAGCGCTATTAAAAAATTAGAGGAGGCATACGTATAATGATAGCACAAGAAATTATAATTGAACCAATTATGACAGAAAAATCATATGCGGGCACTCCAAACAAAGTTTACACCTTTAAAGTAAACAAAAATGCCAACAAAATAGAAATTAAAAAGGCAGTTGAAGAATTGTTTGAAGTTAAAGTAGACCGTGTTAACACAATTTCTATTAAAGGCAAAGAAAAAACAAGAAATACTAAAAGTGGTCAAATTACGGGCAGGACAAGCGATTACAAAAAAGCAGTTGTATTCTTAAAGGCTGATTCTAAACCAATCGCTTTCTTCGAGAGTTTGAACTAAAAGGAGTAAAAGATGGCTAAAAGAAGATTAAAACCTAGGTCTAGCGCAAGCAGATTTGTTGAATACAACACCTATGAAGAATTAACCAAAAATGCAGTTGCTCCAAAATCTTTATTAACAACCGTTAAAAAGACAGGTGGCCGTAACGCTCAAGGTAAAATTACCGTTCGAAACATTGGTGGCGCAAATAGGCGCAAATATAGGGTTATAGATTTTAAACGTAATAAGGATGGCATCCCTGCAAAAGTTGATAGCATCCAATATGACCCAAACAGAACAGCATACATTGCATTGTTAACTTATGCCGATGGCGAAAAGAAGTTTATTCTTGCTCCTAAAGGTTTAAGCGTTGGCGATAAAGTTATGAGTGGCGCTGGTTCAGAAATTAAACCAGGCAACGCATTACCATTATCTGAAATTCCACTTGGTAGCCGAATTCATAACATTGAATTGCAACCAGGCAAGGGCGGACAAATGGCAAGAAGTGCGGGCTTATCTGCTCAACTTATGGCAAAAGAGGGCGAATATGCAACCCTTCGTTTACCTAGTGGAGAAATGAGAAAAGTTCGTTCAGTTTGCCGCGCAACTATTGGTGAACTAAGTAACGGCGAGCAAGAAATTATTTCCCTTGGTAAGGCAGGTAGAACACGTCATTTGGGCATCCGTCCATCTGTTCGTGGTTCGGCAATGAACCCAGTTGACCACCCACACGGCGGTGGTGAAGGTAAATCACCAGTTGGTCATGCTGGCCCACTTACACCTTGGGGCAAACCTGCTCTTGGTTATAAGACAAGAAAACATAAAAAAGCATCTGACAAACTTATTGTCAAGAGGGCTAAGTAGGAGAGGTTATGAGTAGAAGTTTGAAAAAAGCACCTTTTGTAGAAGAAAAATTGATGGAACGCGTTAAAGAAATGAACGCTAAAAACGAAAAGAAAGCAATCAAAACTTGGTCGCGCGCTAGCACAATTTATCCAGACTTTGTTGGTCATACAATTGCTGTGCACAATGGCAAAAAACATATCCCTGTTTATTGCACCGTAGATATGGTTGGACACAAATTGGGCGAATTTGCTCCAACTCGTACATTTAAGGGTCATAAACAAAAAGAAGCAGTAGCAAAACCTGCTACTAAAAAGTAGGAGTTAAATTATGGCAAAAAATTTAAAAGAAAAAACAGAAAAAATTAACGCAAATAAAGATACTCGCCCGTATGCAAGTGTTCGCTTTGTAAGGTTATCTCCTACAAAAGCAAAAATTGTTATCGATGCAGTTAGGGGTAAAAGTTATGATGATGCAGTTGCAATACTTTCCAACATGCCTCACGATGCGGCTGAAATCTTGTTAAAAGTTGTTAAATCCGCTGGCGCTAACGCTGAAAATAACAAGGGTATGAACGTTCACGATTTATACCTTGCAGAAGTTATCCTTGGCCAAGGCCCAACCAGAACGGCAACTTACAACATCAGAGGTCGCGGTCATGGCCCAGAAAGAATTGTAGCAAGAACTAGCCACATTAAAGTTGTGCTAGATGTAAAGGAGTAATGTTATGGGACAAAAAGTAAATCCAAATGGAATGAGACTAGGTACCAACAAAACATGGAATTCATTTTGGTACGCAAACAAAGCAGATATAGCAAAAAACATTAAGGAAGATAACGTCATCCGTAAATACATCCTTAAAGAGTATAAAAATTGTGCAATTAGCAACGTTGTTATTGAACGCACAACCGACAGTGTTACCGTTTCAATTTCAACCGCTAAACCAGGCGTTTTGATTGGTCAAAAGGGTGCTGGTGTTGAACAATTAAAAAAGGCTGTTGAAAAACTTTCCAGTTCTAAAAAAGTTAATGTTAATGTGGTTGAAGTTAAAAACCCAGATTTAGACGCAAAATTGGTGGCAGAATCTATTGCTAGCCAACTTGAAAAACGTGCTCAATTTAGGCGCGTTATGAAATCGGCAATGCAACGAGTTATGCGTGCTGGTGCTGAGGGTGTTAAAACCATGGTTTCTGGCAGGCTAGACGGCGCTGAAATTGCGCGTAGTGAGCATTATCACGAGGGTTCACTTCCACTACACACAATCCGAGCAAATATAGACTACGCTTGCGTTGAAGCCCACACAACATTTGGTGTGCTTGGCGTTAAAGTTTGGATATATAAAGGTGAAATTTTAGGTAAAGTTTCTCAAAGCACTGTAAACCACAAGAAAGGAGAAAACTAATATGTTAATGCCTAAGAGAGAAAAAAGAAGAAAACAATTTCGTGGTCGTATGACCGGACGAGCAATCCGTGGTAGCCAAGTTGTTTATGGTGATTATGGCCTTCAAGCAACTGAGCCTTGCTGGATGACCTCTAACCAAATCGAGGCTGCGCGTGTTGCAATCAACAGATATATGAAACGTGGCGGTAAGGTATGGATAAAAGTTTTCCCAGATAAACCTATAACCAAAAAGCCAGCCGACACTCGTATGGGTAGCGGTAAAGGTGCGCAAGTCGGGCACGTTGCCGTTGTTAAAAGAGATAGAGTTATATTGGAAGTTTCCGGCCCAAGCGAAGAAGTTTGCTTAGAGGCTTTAAGGCTCGCTTCTCATAAACTTCCTTGCAAAACCAAAATAGTACGCAAGGAAAAAGGCGGTGAAAACAATGAAGAATAATTACGCAAATTTATCAATAGAAGAACTTAACAATGAAGAAAACAAGTTAAGGAGTGAGTTATTCAATTTAACTTTCCAAAACAAAGTTGGTCAGTTGCAGGACACAGCGCGTATTAGAACAGTTAAAAAGAATATCGCTAGGGTAAAAACAGCCCTTAAATTAAAAAATATTGCTGGAGGTAATAATTAGTTATGGAAGAGAAAAAAATTGCTCGTAGAACAATCCAAGGTGTGGTTGTTTCCGATAAAATGGACAAAACTATAACAATTTTAGTAACCGGCAAGAAAAAACACCCAAAATACAAAAAGTATATGACTTTTACAGAAAAATATAAAGCCCATGACGAAAAGAACGAAGCACACGTTGGCGACACCGTCATTATTGAAGAAACTCGCCCACTAAGTAAAGATAAATATTTCAGGCTTCTAACTATCGTTGAAAGGGCTAAATAGGAGGCAAAAATGATACAACCATTATCAATATTAAATGTTGCCGACAACACCGGTGCAAAACAAATTATGTGCATCCGTTGTATGGGCGGTTCGGTTAGAAAATTTGCAAACATTGGCGATATTATTGTTGCTTCTGTAAAAAAAGCCGACCCAGACGGCAAAGTTAAGAAGGGCGATGTAGTTATGGCAGTTATTGTTCGCTCTAAAAAGGGTTTGCAACGTGCAGACGGCAGTTACATCCGTTTTGATGAAAACGCTGCTGTTATCATAGACAAACAAAAGGCCCCAAGAGGCACTCGTGTGTTTGGTCCAATAGCAAGAGAACTTCGTGCAAGAGGTTTTAGTCAAATTATATCTCTAGCACCAGAAGTTTTGTAGGAGGCGGAAAATGAAATTAAATTTAAAAAAAGGCGATAACGTTAAAGTTATCACAGGCAAAGATAGTGGCAAAACAGGTGAAATTTTAGCCGTTGCAGACAGCAAGGTTACAGTTGCTGGCGTCAACATTCAAGCACACCACAGAAAACCAAGGAACAAGGACGATAAAGGCGGTATAATTAAATCCGAAGGCTTTATCGATATAAGCAATGTTCAATTAGTGTGCCCAAGTTGCAAAAAAACAACCCGAGTTGCCCATGTTGAAGTGGACGGAAAATCTAAACGCGCGTGCAAAAAATGTGGCGCAACCTTGGACGTTGTAAAAAAGCCAGCAAAAGGCAGTAAAAAGTAAAGGAGTATGACAAATGGAAAAAGAAGTTAATAGGCGTCATGCATACTATAACACAGTAGTTAAAAATGCATTAAAAGAAAAATTTGGGTACAAAAATGTAATGGAAATCCCAAAATTTGAAAAAATTGTTTTAAGCCTTCGCCTTGGCAAGGAAAAAGACAACGCTAAAAGTTTTAACACCGCAGTTGAAGAATTATCTTTAATTGCTGGTCAAAAACCGGTTATCACAACCGCAAAAAAATCTGTTGCAAACTTTAAGTTGCGTCAGGGTCAAAAAATTGGTGCAAAAGTAACACTAAGAGGTGAAAAAATGTATCAATTTTACGATAGATTAATTTCGGTTGCACTTCCTCGCGTTAGGGACTTTCAAGGTTTAAGCACAACATCTTTTGATGGCCGCGGCAATTACAGTTTCGGCGTTAAAGAACAAATTATATTCCCAGAAATTGTTTACGATAAAATTGATACAGTTCGTGGGTTCGACATCATGATTGTTACAACTGCAAAAACCAATGAAGAGGCTTACGAGTTATTAAAACTTATGGGCATGCCTTTTAGGAAAGGTAAATAGGAGTGGATTATGGCAAAAAAAGCAATGATAAATAAACAACAAAGAAAACAAAAATTTACAACCCGTGAATATACCAGATGCTCGCTTTGCGGCCGTCCACACGCCGTATTGAAGAAATATGGTATTTGCAGGATTTGTTTTAGAAATTTAGCACACAATGGTGAAATCCCAGGTGTTAAGAAATCTAGTTGGTAAAAGGAGAAGAATATGTTAGTTTTAGACCCAATCGCAGATATGCTTACTCGTATTCGTAACGCTAACGCTAATAAGTGCGAAACAGTTAATGTTCCACAATCAAAAACAAAATTAGCAATTGCGGAAATCTTAAAAAATGAAGGTTTTATAAGCGAATATAAACAAGCCGAAGTTGATGGCATTAAAATGATTGTCATCACACTAAAATATGGCCCTAACGGCGAAAAAGTTATTCAAGGGCTTAAAAGAATTAGTAAACCAGGTCTTAGAATCTATTCAAATGCCGAACAAATGCCACAGGTTCTTAACGGTATTGGTATTGCAATAGTTTCTACAAGCAAAGGTATTGTAACTGATAAAGAAGCAAGAAAATTAAATGTAGGCGGCGAAGTGCTTGCCTATGTATGGTAGAGGTGAACTATGTCAAGAATTGGAAAATTACCTATCTCTATCCCTGCCGGCGTAAGCGTTGAAGTGGCAGGAAACATAGTAACTGTTAAAGGCGCAAAAGGCACTCTTACACAAGAGTTTTCTAAAAACGTAACAGTAGAAGTTAAAAATAATCATGTGTATGTTGTTCGCAATGACGAATCAACAGACAGCAACATGAAGCAAGGTTTGTATCGTCAGTTAATCCACAATATGGTTGCCGGCGTTAAGGACGGCTTTACAAAATCTTTATCTGTTAAAGGCGTTGGTTACAAACTTGCTAAACAAGGCAACAAACTTGTTATGAATTTAGGTTTAAGCCATCCGGTTGAATTTGCCGAAGTTGAAGGCATCACCCTAGAAGCACCAGACAATAACACAATCCTTGTTAAAGGTGCAGACAAACAACTTGTTGGTGCAGTTGCAGCAAAAATTAAAGCATTACGCCCAATTGAACCTTATCATGGTTATGGCATTAAATACACAAATGAAACTGTTTTGTTAAAACCTGGTAAGAGCGCGGGCAAGAAGAAGTAGGAGGTTAAGTTATGCTAAAAAAGATTAATAAAAATAGCAATCGTGTTAAACACCACATCAGGATTAGACATGACTTGGCTGGAACTACCGCTCGTCCAAGATTGTGCGTTTACCGCAGTTTAAATCACATCTATGCGCAAATTATAGATGACCAAAAGGGTGTTACACTTGTAAGTTGCAACACAACTCAAAGTGCAAAACAAACATAGAGCAAGCGCAATATGTTGGTGAACAAATTGCCAAACTTGCCCTAAAAAAGAAAATCACAGAAGTAGTTTTTGATAGAGGTGGCTATTTATACACCGGTCGAGTAAAAGCATTGGCTGACGGCGCTAGGGCCGCTGGCTTAAAATTTTAAGGAGAAATTATGGCACAACAACAAAAACGTGAGTTTAGAAAACCAAGAATTGAAGAAAAAGACGAATTTGACAAGAAAATGCTTGCTGTGAGAAGGGTTACCAAAGTTGTTCAAGGCGGACGTACAATGCGTTTTTCTGCCCTTGTAGTAGTTGGCGACAAAAAAGGCAGAGTTGGCATGGGATTAGCAAAAGCAAGTGAAGTTCCAGCAGCCATCGAAAAAGCAACAAAAGCGGCTAAAAAATCTTTAATCAATGTTCCTGTAATTGAAGGCACTATTCCGCATGAAATTATAGGCAAATTTGCAAAAACATCAGTTATTATGATGCCTAGCAAAAAAGGTAGCGGTTTAATTGCTGGTGGCGCTGCGCGTACCGTATTTGAATTGGCAGGTTACACTGATATATCTGCAAAAATCCATGGTTCAACTGATAAAATTAATGTTGTTAGGGCAACTTTAAACGGCTTAAAAAGTTTAAGGACAAAAGAACAAGTTGCTTTCCTTCGCGGCAAATCAGTTGAAGAAATATAGGAGGAAATCATGGCTAAAAAACAAGAAAAAACATTAAAAGTAACTCTTAAAAAAAGTGCAATTGGTTTTGACAAGCGCCAAGCCAAAATTGTGGAAGCATTAGGCTTTAAAAAAGTTGGTCAAACCAGAATCCTCCCAGATAACGATTGTATCAGAGGTAGCATCTTCAAAATTAAACACTTGTTAGAAGTGGAAGAATAAGCATAAAGGAGAAATTATGTATTTACACGATTTAAGAAATGCTGATGGTGAAAAACAAAAAAAGTTACGCCTAGGCAGAGGTATTGGTAGTGGTGTTGGCAAAACATCCGGCAAAGGCCATAAAGGTCAAAATGCCCGTTCTGGCGGTGGCGTTCGCCCAGGTTTTGAAGGTGGTCAAAATCCGCTATACAGAAGGTTGCCTGCTCGTGGTTTTAGCAATGCTAAATTCAAAAAGGTTTATTCAACAGTTAACGTTTCTAGCCTTAACGTCTTTGAGGCTAACACAGAGGTTGACGCTGTTAAACTTTTAGAGTATGGCATTTTGTCTAAAATAGAAAAGGACGGCGTTAAAATTTTAGGCAATGGTGAACTTACCGTTGCACTAACTGTTAAGG
>CANPWT010000047.1 GCA_947584775.1 uncultured Clostridia bacterium
GAGACGCAGAGTTCTCCCTCATTACTCCTACTCCATAAGGTTGGTTAATTCGAAATGACGAAATTGCGAACACCTGAGCAAATGAGTAAAAGTGCAGTTTGTGACGCGTCTGCGCACGGCTGTAGCCTTACGGCTAACAATTCGACAGCGAACTAACTTTCAGCTGTCATTCCGACCGAACGAAGTGAGCGGAGTGAATCTCAATTAAGCATTTCAACAATTTTAATCCAATCAGTTTTTATTTTTTCGTGATTGGTGCTGACGCACAAAAGGATTATTATAAATATCTGTAATCTGAGTTTTGTTCTATCCGCCCACCACTATATGCCGCAAAAAATTTTACTGAGAACTAACTTTTACTTGTATTTCCGATAAGCGTTAGCGCATACAGAGTAAAATTGCAGGCGATGAAACGGTTTATTGGTCGTTGCGGTAATCGTAGGCAAACTCGTTTTTCTTTTCGCCTAGGAGGTTATAGATGAAGCCGTCTTCAACAATGCACCAAAGGCGGGGGTTATAGTTTGGCAAGTTTTCAATAAGTTCGTCCTCGTCCGCGCCCGAACTCTGCACAAGGTCGAGGTCGTCAATGTCAATAGAAACGGGCTCTTCCTTAATGTTGTTAAAAAATTCAACTTGAAAGCAGTTGTTCCAAATAGGGGCTGCGCAAATAATACCCATTGCGCCGTAAGGGATGTTGTCCCTTTCGTATTTGGTTGTGTTTATTTTAACGGTGTCTAAATATCTCATATTTCCTCCCTGTTGCCTTAATGATACAATTTAAAATTTTAAATTAATCTTAAAACTGCCAACTTTTTGCAAAAAGAAAACGCCGTTTTGGGTGCGTCATTCCGACTAAGCACAGCGCATGGAGTAAATCTCAGAGAGACTCTCGATTTGGACAAGTCCTCGCTCGAAATGATATTTTATGAAAGTGAGTGTAAAGGTATCTCTCGTTGTTCCTTTTTCGGCAAGGTGGAATTTTTTGTGTAATATTTTTGATATAAGCATATAAAAACGCTGGTGGAAAATTTAAAAATTATTTATACATTGAAGTTATGCACTAAAAATTTAAAAAAATTTGTTGAAAATTATTAATTATATGATATAATAACAATACTATGAAAAATATGGTTGAGCAATATGATGCAATAGTAATTGGCAGTGGGCACGCGGGCAGTGAAGCGTGCCTTGCTCTTGCTAGGCTTGGCAAAAAAACTTTGCTAACCACATTAAATTTAGATAGCATTGCATTTTTAGCCTGCAACCCAAGCATTGGCGGAACGGCAAAAGGTCAACTTGCTGGCGAGGTGGATGCGCTTGGCGGGGAAATGGGCATAAATGCAGATAAATCGCTTTTGCAGTTGCGCATGCTTAACATGAGCAAGGGCCCGGCCGTACAATCGTTGCGCGCGCAGGTGGACAAAGTTACCTACCACACCGAAATGAAGCGCACCATTGAAAGGCAAAAAAATTTGGACATTTTGCAGTGTGAAGTTGCCGAAATTTTAACCGAAAACAACAAGGTTGTTGGCGTTAAAACCAGCATGGGCGAACTGTTTGGTTGCAAGGCGGTTGTTGTTGCAACGGGCGTGTATTTAAACAGTAAAATTATTATTGGCGACTTTACAAAACTCACCGGTCCGAACGGCTACGAGCCAAGCACAATGCTAACAAAATCTTTAATGGATTTAGGCATAACAATCCGCCGTTTTAAAACGGGCACGCCTGCCCGCGTGGACGGAAAATCGATAGACTATTCCAAATTTGAACTGCAACCGGGGGACGAACTTAATTTTTCGTTTAGTGCAACCAACAAAAAGGTTAAAAACAAGTTGCCGTGTTACCTTGGCTACACAAGCGAGGCAATGCACGATGTGATACGCCAAAACATTTCTCGCGCGCCCCTATATTCGGGCAAAATTCACGGCATTGGCCCAAGATACTGCCCTAGCATTGAAGATAAAATTATGCGCTTTGCAGATAAAGAGCGCCACCAACTTTTTTTAGAGCCGGAAAGCGCCAGCACGGACGAGGTTTATGTTCAGGGCATTTCCAGCAGCATGCCAGCCGATGTGCAGCGACAGATGTATCGCTTAATCCCGGGCTTTGAACAGGTTAAAATTATGCGCTTTGCCTACGCAATTGAATATGATTGCATAGCGGCAACCGAACTTAAAACCAACCTGGAAAGCAAAAAAATTGACGGACTATTCTTTGCCGGGCAAATTAACGGCACATCTGGCTACGAGGAAGCCGCCGCACAAGGCATTATGGCGGGCATTAACGCCTCACGCAAATTAGATAACCTCCCTGCCGTTGTGCTTGGGCGCGACCAAGCATACATTGGCGTGCTGATTGACGATTTAACGCATAAAGACATAACCGAACCCTACCGCATGATGACCTCGCGCGCAGAATATCGCCTAGTTTTAAGGCAAGATAATTGCGATATTCGCCTAACCGAACTTGGCCATAAAATTGGCTTGGTTAGCGAAAAGCGATACAAAATTTACAAGCGCAAATTAAAGCAAATTGAACAAATAAATTCCGCTTTAACCGAGGTTAAAAATCCATCCAGCCTTAAACATTTGTTTGTTGCTAAAAATGAAAGCCTGCCAAAAAATGGGTTAACTTTACGCGATGTTATTAAGCGCAGCAACATAGATATTTTTGATGTGGTGGCCGAGTTTAATATTTTAAAAGATATGCCAAAAAATGTGTTGGAATATGTTAACACCGAAATTAAATACGCGGGCTACATTAAAAACGAAAATGCGCAAATAGAAAAAAATAAACTAACCGATAATATTCCACTGCCTGATATGGATTTTAATGAAATTTCTGGCCTGCGCATAGAGGCAAGACAAAAATTAAACAAATTTAAGCCCGCCACCATAGGCAGCGCAAAACATATAGACGGCGTTAGCCCAAGCGACATAAGCGTTTTGCTTGTATATTTAAAAATGAAAGGTAAAATTTAACCATATAGTTGCTATATGGTTTTTTTATTTTTAAAAATACCCTAAAACGATTGCAATTAATTTTTAAAAGATATAAAATTAAATTTGAACAAAAGGAGAAATTATGAATTGGAATCAAATATGGGACACTATCACCAACTTTTTTAAAACCAATATTTGGAACATTGTACGCTTTGTTGCAGTGCTAATTATTGGCATAATTTTAGTTAAAATCCTATTAAATGTTATGCGTAAAATTCTTTCTAAATCTAAAATGGAAAAAATTGCTCAACAATTTTTAATGGGTACACTTAAATTTTTGTTATATTTAATTTTAGTGTTAATTTTGTTGAATTTGATTGGCGTGCAAATTTCTGGCATTGTAACCGCTTTAAGTGCAGTTTTGTTAGCAGTTGGCATGGCGTTGGAATCCAACATCGCAAACCTTGCAAACGGCATTGTGATTGTTGCCACACATATGTTTAAAAAAGGCGACTACATTATTGTTAACGGCGTGGAAGGCAACATTGTGGACATAAACTTTTTATTCACCACCTTGCTTACTGTGGACAATAAAAAAATAACCATGCCAAACTCCACAATTGTAAACAACTCGGTTGTAAATGCGGGTGCAAACAAAACTAGGCGTGTTGATTTAACATTTAGCGTTGCCTACGAAACCGATGTTGAACTTGTTAAAAAAATAGTTATTGATGTTATGAACAGCAACGGCAAAATTTATCAAACCCCAGCACCATTTTGCCGATTAAAAACCTTGGGCGCAAGCAGCATAGACTTCTTTTCAAACTGCTGGTGCGATAACGAAGATTATTGGGACGTTTACTATTATTTAGTTGAAAATGTTTATAACGAATTTAAACGCAACAACATTTCAATCCCATACAATCAATTAGAGGTGAGGAACAGAACAGATGCTGTTGTTATGCCTTACAATAAACAAGCCTTGCCTGCCCGTGTTGAAAAAGTAAGAAACGAAAAAGAAAAATTTGACCTAGAAACGGTGGACATAACCAAACTTATAAAACACAAAAAAGAGGAAAAGGAAAAACAAAAAGCCAAAGCCCAAAAAACTAAAAACAATAAAAATACAAAATCTAAATAGAAAAAAATGCGTTGAATAAACGCATTTTTTATTCTTCTATAATTGTTAAATTATTGCTTTCCTCTAAATTTTCTTCCTCATCTGTTTCATTGCCACGAACAGGCACTAGTTTATCTAACGCGTCCGTCATTTGCGACAAAAGTGAAATGTTAGGGTTTCTATTATCAAAAATTAAATTATCGGTTTGGGCATCGTAACACTGCACTGCTAAATCAAATAAGTCATATGGGAGTGTGCAATTATATCCGCTTTCAATATTTATTTCTTTAATTAAATCTCGCCTGGATGTTTTGCGTGTGATAACTTTATCGTATTTATAATTTATGCGGCTGTAACCACCGGTTTGTTTTGGCCTAATTTTAGCGTATTCCTTTTCCATGTCATAGTGAGTGCGCGTCATTTCTTTTGGAAATTGAATATAATCATGAGTGTTGTTTGTTAGTAAATCGTAGCCGTACACAGTTGACCACGCCATTATGTAGGCATCGTTGGTTGGCTTGTACGATAAATTTTGCGCATTAAATTCCTGCTGCATTGCCCAAACCGTTGCTGTTTCGGCCTTGTCGCCCACGCCGGCATCTTTATCTGCATTTTTTGTAACGCTGCGCCCAGTGGTGTAAAGTTGCGCAAGTTTTTCAACTTCTGCTGCGCCTTGCATTTCAAAGTGTCCTGGTTTAGTTTCCTTAATTGATGGGCATACTGCATAATTTTTTATAAATTCTAAGGCCATTTTATTGTGCCTGCATTCGTAATAAACGGGTGGGCTTACAAATAGGGAAAGTTTGCCCTCTTTAACACTTTTTAAAAGCAATTCAATTAAATGTTGCAAGGTCATGTCAGGCGCATTTACTGCAACAATTCTATCCCAAGATGCATCCTTTGCATTTTTTATTTTGTGAATCTTTTCTTTTTTTGTTAAACTATTTAATTCTTCGATTTCGGCCATAAAACGCAAAATATCTGAATCGATAGAAAGAACTTTATTTGACTCTTTTAGCATTTTTGCCTCCCACGGTTTTTAGGTTGTTTTGTTTAATAAATTTTGCAAATTCTAAATTCATTTCTTCAAAGGATGCTGTGTTTTCAACAGTTTTAGTTTTTTTGTCCATACTCTCTCCTTAATTCATTTTATCACACATATGTATTTTGTCAATATAAAAAGAGGAAATTGCTTCCCTCTTTTTTTTATTTTTGCACGCACTTTTTACGCCCATTTTAAATTTTACTTTTGTTGCGCATTTTTTTGCCAATAAGTTTTGCTTATTTTTCATCTCCGGGCTATTTTCCCTGTTGCTGTTTATTTTGTTTTTGCTCTAATTTTTCTGCTCTACGCTGTTCAATTTGCGCTTGCTTTTCTGCCCTGCGCTGTTCAATTTGGGCTTTTTGTTGCGCCTGTTTTTGTGCTTTTTGCAGTTTTGCTTGCGCTTGTTTTTCTTGCTTTGCTTTTTGCAAATTTTCCCTTTGTTGTTGCTTTTTTAGTTTTGCTTGTTGTTTAATTGCTTTTTGCTCTGCCAACTTTTGTTGTTTTTCTTTTTGGGCCTGCTCTTTTTTCTGTTGGATTTCTTTTTGCGCTTGCTCAATTTGTTGTTGTTTTTTTAATTTTTCTTGTTCTAGTTTTTGTTTTTTAGCCGCTTTATCTTGTTCTAACTTTTGCTGTTGTGCCAACTTTGCCTGCTGCTGTTTTTGTTTTAATTTTTCTTTTTGTTTGCGCTCTTTTTTCTGCTTTGCAAGGCGCTCTTTTTGCTTTGCCAATTTTTCTAATTTTGCTTGCTTTTGTTGTTCTTCGCGCATTTTCTTTTTTTCTAGTTTTTGTTGATTGACTTGTTTTTCTTGCGCTTGTTTTGGTTGCTTTTCTTGCTTTCGTTCGGCTTTTTTATTTTCCTTTTTAGTTTTATTTTGCTTTAACAAATTTTGTTTATTTTCTTGCGCCTTAACTTTTTTGTTGGCTTTGTCTGGTTTATTTTTTAATTCCTTTGGGACTAGTTTGTTTTGCTCAGCAAGTTGTTCGGCTTTTATTTTTTGCATTTTTTTACTTTCGGCCAGCCTAATTTTTTCCGCCCTTTTTTCTAATTTTTGAAGGCGTAATTGTTCGCGCTTTTGTAGTTTTGCATCGTATTCGTCCGCGCGTTTTTGTGCTTCAATTAACTCTTGTTTTGCTTTTTGCCTTTTTATACGTTTAAGCCTTCGTTTTGCCTCTTTTAAGCGTTGAATTTTTTCTTGTTTTTGTTGCTCGGCAATTTGTTCTGCCCTGATTTCATTTTGCGCTATTTTTTTGCTGTTTGCAACTGCAATTTGCTCTGCCTTAGTTATTTTTTGTGCCTTTTTAGTAAGTTTTTCTTGCTGTTTTTCCTGATTACTTTTAATTTTTACAGTGTTTAAAAATGATTTTCTTTCTTGCTTATCTGTTATTTTATTTAGTCGGTCCAAGTTATTTAATTTTTCAATCTTTTTTTGTATTGCGTTGTGGCGTTTTAATTGTTTAATATCCCTTTTTTGTTGTTTAATTTTTTGAATTTGTGCCAATTTTTCTGCTTTAATTTTTTGTTTTTCAATTTCTTTTGGGCTTAAAATGTTTTCAACATTTTCTTTAAAGATTTCGTTTTCAATGTCTTCAATTTGTTCAACCGGCCTTACTTTTACTTTGCCGTTTTCGTCTAACATATTCTTTTCAAAGGTGCGCACAATTAAATTGCGTTTTCTTCTGCGTTTTAGTTTAAGTGCAATTAAAATTAACAAGCAAATTATAACAACTGCCGCAACGCCTGAAATTATGCTTAATTTAATTATGTCCTCTTTGCTAAAATCCTTTATTGAAAAGATTTGGCCATCGTCCTCTTTTTGTTCAGGAACAAGTTTTGGTATTACAATATCTGCCATTTCAATTTCGGTTTCACACTCTTGGTCGGCAAAATATTTTTCGCACATTTCGCATTGCCAATACTCTATGCTTCCGTTAGAATTTTCGGTTGCCTCCACCCTGCTATGGTGATGCCCAACGTGTGGGATAGTTTCAACATAATCGTCAATAAAACTGTTGCCGCACTTATCGCAAGTGTACTCGGTGTAGCCCTGCTCGGTGCAGGTTGGGTCGGTCACATTTGGGTTGGCTTTTGTACACTCCTCAATGTGTGTTTCAGGGCAGCCTGGGAAGGTGCAATGCAGCGAGTGTGTGTTTTCGCCGTCATTATGGCTGGCGGTTGTGCCCCACACGTGAGTTACGTGCTCGCTAACGGTGTATGTTCCGCTAACAAATGTTACATAATAGTTGCCAAATTCCCCGTTTGTTGCAACAATTTCGTATTCGCCAACTGCAAGATTGGTATCTAGCGGGTAGGTTTGCCCCTCCTTGCTTAAAGTTAATAAAGCCACGCTAACACCAATATCTTCAAGCGTGTCGCCATTTAATAGGCCGGTAGGGTTAGCAAAAGTTAAATTAGCAACCGGCATTGCAACTTCGCTAGATTTATCTTCAATTGTAACGCTAATTGGCTTGTGCAAAATGGTTAAAGTGAAAGTAATTTCGTCCTGGCTATCGTCTGCCCAAAAGTTGCCCTCGCTTGGCTTAACTTTAACAGTGTATTCGCCTGCGTCCGTGCCTTTAAGTGTTAAACTAGGCTGGTTAAATGTTGCGTTTGAAGAGGCTGTAAACTCTAAATTATCGGTTTGTTCTAACGGCAAAACAAAACTTTGCTCTTCGCCGCTATATGTAACCTGTTTATTTAAACTTTCCGCGCTTGGTTTTGTTGGCTTTACCACCAAATTTTCTGCTAGTTTTGTTAAGTTTAAATGGAATGCTGGTGCAACTGCTTTTTGCCCGGTTATACTTGACGCGCTGCCATCCGCAATTTTACCGGTGTTATCCAAGCAGCAACCATAGTGATATGTTCCGCTATGCGCGCCCGACCTTAACCAAACATTGTTGTACGAACGTTGTTGTGGAGT
>CANPWT010000048.1 GCA_947584775.1 uncultured Clostridia bacterium
CCCAACTGCGCTTGTTATTGGCAGTGAGGGCAAGGGCATTTCCCGGCTGGTTAAACAAAATTGTGATGAAATTTTATCTATCAATATGTACGGGTTGGTAAATAGCCTAAACGCTTCAAACGCGGCCGCAATTGGCATTTATGAGGTGGTAAGGCAGAGGAGTAAATAATTGGAAGATATTGAAGATTTAATTCTTAAAGCACAAAATAATGATGAGGACGCAACAAAAAATTTATTGCGCATTTTTAAACCCAAAGTTATAGCCATCTCGCGTGAATATTTTTTAATTGGTGCCGATTTTGACGACCTTTTGCAAGAGGGCATGATTGGCTTGTACAAGGCAATAAAGGTGTACAATAAAGATAAAAACAATAATTTCAGTTCGTTTGCTTCGCTTTGCATACATAGGCAGTTGCAAAATGCGGTAAAATTAAACAACAGGAAAAAAAATTTGCCGCTGAACTCGTATTTGCCAATAAAATATTATGACGGCACAGACGAGGACTATATAAACCTTGTAATAGTGGACGATAGTAGCGATATCGAGCAAAATTACATGGATAAAGAGTTAAACACGCTTTTGCTAAGCAAAATAAAAGAAATTTTAACAAAGCAACAATACGCCGTATTAAAACTTTTTATTAATGGCCAAAGTTACAACTACATTGCCACAAAACTTAACATTACAACAAAAAATGTGGATAATATTTTGCAGGCAATTAAAAAGAAGTTGCGCGGATTAAAAGGAGAAATTTAATGAATTTAGCATTGTATAGGGAATTTAGGCCAAAAACTTTTGATGAAGTTATTGGGCAAGATTACATTATAAAAACATTAAAAAATCAAATAAAATCTAACAGGTTAACGCATGCATATTTGTTTTGCGGGCCGCGTGGCACGGGTAAAACCAGCACGGCAAAAATTTTTGCAAAAGCGGTTAACTGCACCCACTCGTTTGACGGCAATCCGTGCGGAATGTGCGCCGAGTGCGTGGCGTTAGGTGAGGCCAACACCGATATAATTGAAATAGACGCAGCGTCCAACAACCGCGTGGAGGAAATCCGCGACCTAAGGGAAAAGGTTAATTTTCCGCCCGTTATTGGCAAATATAAAGTGTACATTATAGACGAAGTGCACATGCTAACCGACAGTGCCTTTAACGCACTGCTTAAAACCTTGGAAGAGCCACCTAAACATGTAATATTTATTTTGGCAACAACCGAGGTTTACAAAATCCCTGCAACAATACTTTCCCGCGCAACAAGGTTCGATTTTAGGCTAGTGCCAATGAGCGTGTTGGTGGAACACCTTAAAAAAGTTTTTGACACTAAGGGCATCACCTATGACGAAAAAAGCCTATATTTAATTGCCAAGGCGGGCGAGGGCAGCGTTAGAGATATGCTTTCAATTGCGGACAGTGTAGTTTCATACACGGACGGAAACTTAACCAAAGAAGCAACGGAAAAAATTATAGGTTTAAGCGATAGAGATAGCATTAAGGAAATCCTTTTAAATATTAATCAAAAAGATATAAATTCGCTGTTTATTACCATTAAAAAAAGTTTAAACATGGGCAAAAATATTCAAGTTTTGTGTAAAGAGATGGCGGATTTTATTAAAAACCTTGTTATGATAAAATCTGGCATAGAGGACTATTCTGTTTTAGACATTTTGCCGGGCGAATATAGCGATTATTTAAACCTTGCAAACAAATTTGACATTGGGTATTTAAAACTTGCCTTTTCTAAATTTGCACAAATTGAATTGGATTTAAAATATAGTTTAAACCCAGAAAACTTGTTTGAAGCGGCCTGCCTAAGTTTAATTGAAAATGTTGGGACTGCGCCCAGCGTTCAACCAAAACCAACAGCGCAAACCAACCCCCCTGTTGCGGACAAACCAATAAACGAAACAGAAAAATTGTGGGGCAACGTGCTTTTAAAAGTTAAGGAAAATAATCTTTTTGCGCTCGCCAATGCGCTCACCACGGTTAATAATGTTAAAAGGGCACAAAATACATTAATAATTACAACAAACGATTCAATGAGTTTTGAAATGATTGACAATAAGGATAGGCTTGATGTATTATTAAAATTAGCAAAAATGTTTGATGAAGACATTAGCGAAGTAAAAGTGGAATATGATAGTAAATATGCTTCCACGCAAGATATTAAAGATAAATTAAAGGATGCATTTAAATCTAAAATCAGTTTTAAATAAAAGGAGTATTTATGGCATATCACGGTAATTTTGGTGGCGGCTTTGGTGGCGGCATGAACATGAACGCACTTATGCAACAAGCCAAAAAAATGCAAGAACAAATGTTAAAAGCGCAAGAGGAACTTGAAAATGCGGTTGTAGTTGGCAAGGCCGGGGGCGATATGGTTGAAGTTACCATGACCGGCAAAAAGGAAATCACCTCTATAAAACTAAACAAAGCGGCGGTAGACCCAGACGATATTGAAATGCTAGAAGATTTAATTTTGGTTGCCATTAAGGATGCAACTGCAAAGGCGGACGAACTAAGCAAAGATAAAATGGGTGCTATGGGCGGCCTTGGCGGATTGATGTAATGAACCAAATTGAAGCACTAGAAAGATTAATAAACCAGTTTACAAAATTGCCCGCAGTTGGCAAAAAAACGGCGCAGAGATACGCTTACTTTTTGCTTACTATGAACGAGGCAGATGTGCAAGAATTTGCAACAAGTATTTTGGAGGCAAAACAAAAAGTGCACTACTGCAAAATTTGCGCCAATTTTACCGATAAAGAAATTTGCGATATTTGCGCTAAACCCAACAAAGATAAAATTATTTGTGTGGTTAAAGAGCCAAAAGATGTTTTGGCCATGGAAAAGGTTAAAGATTTTAGTGGCAGTTTCCATGTTTTGCATGGCGTTATAAATCCGCTGGAAAATAAAGGCCCTAACGACATTAATTTGCGCTCGCTTTTATCCCGCGTTAAAGACGAGCAAATTGCCGAGGTTATTGTGGCCACAAATCCGGACGTGGAGGGCGAGGCAACAGCAATTTATATTGCAAATTTGTTAAAACCGCTTGGCGTAAAAGTTACCCGCCTTGCGCAGGGCGTATCTATGGGTAGCGAACTTGAATATACCGATGCCGTAACCTTATCTCGCGCAATAAATTCTAGAAGGGAAATGTAAGTTAGTGTAACGCTAACTTTTTTTACCTAAAATAGAGAAAGAGCGCATATTAATAAATTATAAGTTGACAATTATTATTTGTTAAGTTAAAATAAATTTAGGTGACTGATGAAAAAAATTATGATTTTAACAGCCGACAAAACCGGCAACGGGCATAGGGTAACGGCTAACGCAATTGGAAAAGGGCTAGTTGGCATGGGCTACGATGTTAAAAAAGTTCAATGCTTTAAAACCATGGGCAAATTGGGCGAAAGTATGGAAAACTCGTATATTCCAATAACCACCAAACACCCAGGCGTTTGGAAAATTGCCCACAGTTTTACTCAAATTTTCCCTGGCCTAATGCATTGGTTTATTTACCAAAAATGTAAAAAACAAATGCTAAATCAAATTTTAGCCTACCAGCCAGATTTAATTATTTCTGTTCACTGCATGTTTACAAAAGCAATAACTAAATTGCTTAAAAAAAACAAATTGAATATTCCTTTTATGATAGACGTGGTGGACCTTGTTAACCCACCCGTGGTTTGGCGAGATAAAAGCGCTACAACCACCTTTGTTCCCACCGCGCTTGTTAAGGAGCAATACATAAAATTGGGCTTTGATGCCAACAAATTGGTGGTTTCCGGCTTTCCAATTAGAAAAGATATAATCAGGCCAAAAACGCCAAAACAAATAACGGACAAAGTTAATATTTTGCTTGTAAATCCGTCCATAAACATAAAAAAGAACATCCAATTTGTTAAAGAATGCAGCCAAATTAAAAGCGCAAATGTAACAATTGTTTGCGGCCTAGATAAGGATTTATTTAACAAATTAACAAGCATTCAACAATCCGACCCACAATTAAAATCCGTTCAAATTTTGGGCTTTGTAACTAATATGAACGAACTGCTTGCCTCCTGCCACATATTGCTAACAAAGGCGGGGCCAAACATGCTTATGGAGGGCATTTTAAGTGGCTCGTGCATAGTGGTCACCGACCACATCCCCGGGCAGGAAGCACATAATCATGAGCATATAACATTAAATAATTTTGGGGCAAGGTGCGAAAACCCTAAAAAGATTAAAGCCACCATAGAGAGCATTATATCTAGCGGCAAAATCAACACTTACTTTAAAAACACACAACAAGCAACTTGCTTGGATGGGGCGGAAATAATATCAAACCACATCAATAATTATTTAAATGCAACAGAAAAAAATTAATTTCCTTGGAGGGTAAATGAATTACGCAGACATTACAAATCTTGTTTTTAACATAATAACCACATTAGTTTCATTGTTATATGTGCATTTTATCATATTTGGCATAGTGGGCATTTTTGCCAAAAAAACCTACCCAAAAGCCAAAGTTAAGCACAAATATGGGTTAATAATTCCCGCCAGGAATGAAGAAAAAGTTGTGGGCAATTTAATAAAAAGCATACAAAAAAGCAACTATCCGCAAGATAAACTTCAAATTTTTGTAATTGCGCATAACTGCACAGATAAAACGGCAGAAATTTGCCGCAGCCTTGGCGCAACCGTTTATGAATACAACAACCCTAACGAGTGCACGATGGGCTATGCGTTTAGATATCTGTTCGATTGCATTAAAAAAGATTGGGGCATAAAAAGTTACGATGGTTTCTTCCTATTCAATGCAGATAACATTGTAAGCAGCGATTATTTTGACAAAATGAACGATGCCTTTGATGCTTGCGGCGGCAAAGATGTTATAACCTCGTTTAGAAATTCTAAAAACTTTGGCTCGAATGTTATGAGCGGGCTATACGGCATGTATTTTGCCTACGGTTGCAGGTACGAAATGCTTGGCAGAACAGCGCTAAATTGTTCAACTCGTGTTTCGGGCACAGGCTATGTTATAAATTCCGACATTGTTAAGGACGGTTGGCCATACGTAACCCTAACTGAGGATTGGGAATTTTCTGCCGACCAAATTATTCAGGGCAAAAAAATAAAATTTTGCAACGATGCAGTGTTTTACGACGAGCAACCAACCTCGTTTAAAGTTATGTGGAGGCAAAGGGTAAGGTGGCAAAAAGGCCATTTGCTAGTTTGCAAAACACGGCTTAAAGATTTAGTTAAACATATTTTTGCAAAGGGCTCTAACAAAGTTTCCACTTACGATTACACCGCAAATATTTTGCCATTTTGTTTAATATTTTTATTCTTGTGGCTAGCACAATTTGCAATGTTGTTGTTTTCGCCTCTGTTTGGTATCCCGCTCGGGCCAGTCATGCTAAACCTGTTTAAAAGCCTGGGGTGGACGCTGCTTACAAGTTATATAACGCTTGCCTTGTCTACAATTTTGTTGTTTATATTAGAAAGAAAAAGAATAAAAAATGTTTCATTTATAAAAAAAGTTGCCATCGTTTTGTTGTTCCCAATATTCATGGGTCTGCAATTCCCAATAGATGTGGTGGCGCTGTTTAGCAGAAACCTAACTTGGAAAACAATTCCGCACACCGACACAACAAGCGTGGAAATGCTTTCGGACAACAAAACAGAAACCATTGAAACAAAGGATGAAATGTAGTGTATGAGGGAGACCGCAAAGTTCTCCCTCATTACTCCTACTCCGCAAGGAAATAAAATTTATATATACGAATAGGGGACAACCCAGGGTTTTCCCTCATTACTCCTTTTCCTGTAAGGAATAAATTTTTTGAAGAGGGAGACCGCAAAGTTCTCCCTCATTGCTCCTACTCCACGTCACAAACTGCATTCTTGCTTATTTGCTCAAGCATTCGCAAATTACGCCTTCACTTGTTTGCTCCTTAAAACTTTTAGTTTCGCGGGGACCACGTAAAATGTTCTCCCTCATTTATTTAAAATGTAAATATTTTATAAGAGATTCACACGTGCGCTATATCGCTTAGTCGGAATGACAGGTTAAAGTCTGTTTTGTCATACCGAGCGAGTGGGACGAGTCGAGTGTATCTCGCGCTTTTCAAGGCGTCTTTTTTTTGCGGTTTTCCTTATATTATTCAGTTTTGCTTATATTTTTCAAATGCACAATTGCGCTAATAATCATAATAATGCCTAAAACAAGTGTTATTGCGGTTACAATTCCGCCTGAAATGGCATCAAATTTTGCGTGGTTAGTGGATGCTCCAAACGCCAAAAACATTGCGGATTGTAGCGAAAGCAAGGAAAAGCATGCCTCAACAACGCCAATGTTTTTAACCGCTTTAACTGCATAATTGCTTTGTTTTTTGCTTTTAACAAAACTAATAATTGCAACCGTCAATTTGTAAAAAGTAAAGGCAGCAGCAGCGTAAATCATAATGCCCGAGTAACTAGATAACACATGGTTATCTCGCACCATAAACACAATTGCAATAATCAAGGCAACCGCTAAAACTAAAAAGCAAATGCCGCAAAATAAATAAATAACATAACGTTTAATTTCGTTTTCTCTTTTGGTTTTGCCACGGTGGAAACCAAAAACAATAATCCCGCGCATAACGCTTAAAACTATGTAATAAATTGCAAGCACAATAAACCAACTAGAACTTGCCTTAACACCCATAATAAGTTGAAAAACGGCGTAAATGCAGTTAACAATAAAGCCAAAAATGGTAAAAATAAAAGTTCTAAAACTCCAATTTTCAACAAACTGACGGGTAAATTCGTTTTTGCGTGCCAAATTTATAACCTGTTTACGCGTTCGCCTAATTAATATTGCAGTTAAATATATCAACACAATTAACGCAACAGACGCTAAAAGATAAGATAAGTATGCTAGTGCGCTGTCCGAATCGTTAACAAGGCTAACACACGAGCCAGCAATTAAAACAGCACTTAAAACCATGCTGAAATACATCCAAAACCCGTGTGGAGATTTAATCCATTCCCAAATTTTTTTCACAATAATATAATTCTATATTAAAACCGCAATTTTGTCAAGATTAAAATTTTTTATGCATGTTTGCTTTTGTTGTGCGCTATCATTAAAACAATTAAATGGTAAAGATTAATCACAACTAAAGCACCGTTTAAAATTGCCGTGCTTATTGCGGGCAGCAACACTCCGTAAACTAAAAAAATTGCTGAGCCAATTACATTTAATAACCTTAGCCAAAAACTTCCCCAAAATGTCATGGTTTTAAAACAATTACTTGCCAAAATAATCACAGTTGCCACAATGCCAATAATTTCAATTCCCATAAAAACCTCTTTAGTTATGAAATTTATATTATCACACATTAATTAAATTAGCAAACAACTAAATAAAAAAATCAAAACATTGCTTTTTTAAAAAATTAAAACTTTATAAAAAATCAAAACATTGCTTTTTTAAAAAATTAAAAATTTATAAAAAATCAAAACATTGCTTTTTTAAAAAATTAAAACTTTATAAAAAAATCCAAATTTTTTTAAAAAATTAAAAAATTTATAAAATTTTATTGACAAATGGTTTATTTATTGATATTATTAATATGCGTTCATTTTTGGGGGATTAGCTCAGTTGGCTAGAGCACTTGCCTTGCAAGCAAGGGGTCATCGGTTCGAATCCGATATTCTCCACCACTCCTAGTGGAGGAGTTATTCGTGTATAAATCCCAATGGGTGAGATATTCGTTGGATGTTCCACGTGGGGGAGTTATACAAAGTGAATTCCTAGCGAAGAGAGTTTGTAGGATAATTCTTGTATGAAGTAACTTGCAAACACAATAAGGGCAATGTTTAACTTTTTTTTAATAGTTGTTGCCAACAAAACGGCCAAGTTTAACTAAACTTTTATGGGAGCATAAAAAATTGCCCAATGTACAGCAAAACAAGCGCAAATTTAATATAGAGATGTAGCACAGCAGGTTAGAGCACCACCCTGATAAGG
>CANPWT010000049.1 GCA_947584775.1 uncultured Clostridia bacterium
ATGGCAGACGCACAGGACTTAAAATCCTGGGTCCGTAACAGGACGTGTCGGTTCGACCCCGACCACCGGCACCAAATCACCTTTATGGGTGATTTTTTTAATTCAATGCCTATTGACAATTTTCGCGGTTTGATATATAATAGATTTATGATAAAAACAGTTTTAGATATTTGGGCAATTCAAAATTATCCAGAAGAATTATACACTGCTTTGAAGAACATCACGCACGATGTTTTAATTTTTAAAAATCTTATATGCAAATTCATAGTTGGGGATAAAAAGATTGAAACAACTCAATTTGACAATATTATTTATAGTGAAGGGAGCGACACACTTATTCTTCTCCAACGCGATGGAAAAGCTAAAATTGAAGATGCTGAGCGTTATCTTCAAGAAAAGAATATAATGTATAATGTGGTGGAATTTATAGATGTTAAACCACACGAGAAGCCAAGAAAGGCAAAAGAATTTTGGTTTGCTCGCGAACAATATGTGCTTGAAGACGCAATCGAGGATTCTAAAAAGAAACAACTAACTCATTGCTCCTACTACCCAGAAATTAAAAGCAAAATGATTTTAAAATATCCCACTTTTTCCGCTTATAAAGATGTGCTTGTTGACAAACCTAACTATATTTCAAATGAACCAATGATGAAAATTGCTTTCAAAGGCGTGATTGAATTTGACGATAAATTGATTTTGCCAACAGTTGGAAAAAATAGAATAAATTTGCATAGCGATGACATTTTGAACGCTTTAAACAATTATGGCATTAAAACAGAAATTAAAAATAGTGTTGAGCAAATTTCTTTTTAAAAATTTTTTAAATCTTTTAAAAAATTCTTGACAATAGTGAATGATTGTGGTATATTTATATTGCAATCTTTACGGGAGATTAGCGCAGTTGGTAGAGTACCTGCCTTACAAGCAGAGGGTCATAGGTTCGAGTCCTATATCTCCCACCACTTGCTTATAAATTTTATTTTTTTATAAAGTAAACATGAAAAAATAACATATAATAAAGCAAGATGCTTAAATTTCAACATCCGCCCATAAACATTTGCAATTAAGTATTGCGATATGTCATTCCGACTAAGCGAAGCGCATGGAGTGAATCTCAAATAGAAAAACTAACGAATACTCGAGGCTAAAATTCGCAAATTAATTAGCAAATAAACTCGGTCTATGACACGAGATACACTCGACTCGGTTATCACCTCGCTCGGTATGACATTGTAGGGCTCCCACAAGAATTTACTTCGAAGTGGGGAAAAGGAGCAAACAAGCAACAACCGAAATTTGCGAACACTTGGAGCAAATAAGCAAGAATGCAGTTATAAAAGTTTCAATAACAACCTTACAGGAAAAGGAGTTATGAGGGAAAACCTTGGTTTGTCCCCTCATAGAAAGTAAGGGCTCCCACAAGAATTTACTTCGAAGTGGGAAAAAGGAGCAAACAAGCAACAAACGAAATTTGCGAATACTTGGAGCAAATAAGCAAGAATGCAGTTATAAAAGTTTCAATAACAACCTTACAGGAAAAGGAGTTATGAGGGAAAACCTTGGTTTGTCCCCTCATAGAAAGTAAGGGCTCCCACAAGAATTTACTTCGAAGTGGGAAAAAGGAGCAAACAAGCAACAAACGAAATTTGCGAATACTTGGAGCAAATGAGAAAAAGCGCAGTTAAAATTTGTCCTTTTGGAGAAGGAGTAATGAGGGAGAACCATAGGTGCGCCCTCATATAAGGAGTAAACAAATGAAAGCGTAATTTGCGAAAACTTGGAGCAAATAAGCAAGAATGCAGTTAAAATCACAGGGCTCCCACAAGAATTTACTTCGAAGTGGGAAAAAGGAGCAAACAAGTAACAACCGAAATTTGCGAATGCTTGGAGCAAATGAGAAAAAGCGCAGTTTGCGACGTGTGCGGGAGTGGCTTAGAGGTATAGCGTCGCCTTGCCAAGGCGAAGGTCGCGGGTTCGATCCCCGTCTTCCGCTCCATATAACCACTATTTATAGTGGTTTTTTTATTGCTTTGTTTTAAATAAATTTTAATTTTTTATTTACTAAAATCATGTTGCATACAAAGGCAACAAAAAAATCTAATCCAATAGGGTTAGATTTTTTGTTTAAGTTTAGATTTGTTTTTAGATAATATTAATCTTTAAAATAACCTATATTTGAGCTTTTGTTTGGGTCGAAAGAAAAGTTACAAATTGAAGCAACCAACGGATAAATACCAAAGGTTAACATAGTTAAGAAAAAGTACGCGCAAGTTCTTGATTTCCAACCATCAGGTTTTAAACCGGTATGATTTATAATAAAACTGCCTAAAAAGCCTAAAAAGAAAGTAAGTAAAAACCTTGATAGATTGTTGCCATCATTAGCAGTTTTAGGCGGATTTTTTATTCTGCAACCACAATTAACACAAATTTCTGCATCCTCATGAACTTCTTTACCACATTTAGGACAAAATGCCATAGTACATAAACTCCTTTTCTTATGTTTTAATTATTATATATCTTTTTTAGTATACAAGTCAATAGATTTAAAGCGGAATTTTTATTTATTACAAAAAATGTTAAAAAGATACATATACTAAGAAAAGACAAAACAAATTTGTTTAAGCGCTTGAATTATAAAAAAATTATATAAAAGAAAAAAAGGGCGATGTTGCCCTATTTTTTTGTTATTTTGCGCATTTGCAGTTATCAGATACTGTTTTTGTGCTGGACCTGCCAGAACAAGCCTTTTCAGCCGAACTAGATCTGCCTGAACAAGCCTTTACGCTTTTAGCAGATTTGCCACTGCAAGATTTTGCGTCCGAACATGAATCTTTTTCATTAGGTGTGGTGCTTACTGCTTTTTCTTTTTTCTTTCTACCAAACATTTTACACTCCTTTTATGTAGTTTTCTACACTGTTATTATGTGCAAAATTGTGTTAAATATTAAAAAAACGGACAAATTTGCCCGTTTTGTTTGGTTAATTATTCAACTGAAATTATGTAGTAATAAACCGGTTGGCCACCAAATACCATTGAAATGTCTAGTTCTGGGAAGCGCTCCTCTAGTCTGGATTGTAAAATTGAAGAATCCTCCTCAGTTACCCCATCGCCATAGAATAAGGTTATATTGCTTGAATCCACTGAAATTAATTTTTCTATTAAATTTATGGTTGTGTCGGCCACATTTTTGCCTGTTGTTAGCACAGAATGCTCGTCCAGACCCATGATATCGCCAACTTTTACATTAATTCCGTCCACATTAGTTGTTCTAACCGCATAAGTAACCGAGCCTGACCTTACTGACGAAATTGCATCCTGCATATTTGCCTTATTTTCTTCAACTGAGCAAGAAGAATCGAAAGCAAGCACTGCACTGACGCCTTCTGGCACGCTTTTTGTTGGAATTACAACTAAATTTTTATTAGTAATGTCATTTGCTTGTTGGGCAGACATAATAATATTTTTATTGTTAGGGAAAACAAAGATTGTTTTTGCGTTAACTTTGTCCGCTGCTGTTGCAATATCGTTGGCGCTTGGGTTCATGGTTTGTCCGCCGCTGATTATATAATCCACATCAATATCTTTAAACACGCTGTTTAACCCGTCCCCCGCGCAAACTGCAATCATGCCATATTCTTTGGCAGGTTCTTTTTCCTGCTTTTTCCTTAATTGACGGTTTTGTTCAAGCATGTTTTCTATTTTAACGCCGTTTAACTCGCCAAGTTGCAAAGCATAACCTAATGCCCTATCAGGCTCATTGGTGTGAACGTGCACTTTAATTAATTGCAAATCACCAATGCAAAGAACGCAATCGCCAATTTCTAGCAATCTTGAACGAAGGGTGTTAATATCTGCATCGGTTGTTTTTTCATAGATGTTTATTACAAAGAATTCTGTGCAATAGGCATATTTAATGTCCGCAAGGGATTCGTAATTAATATGTAAATCCTCACTTGTAACATCCTTTTCAACGTTATCAACGAATTCCACACCTGCCATTTCGCCTGTTAATGCCTTATAGAACCCGCTAAAAGCGAACATTAAGCCACGTCCACCGGCATCCACCACCCCTGCCTTTTTAAGGACAGGAAGCATGTCCGGCGTCATTTGCAAAGTGGTTTCGCCGTGAGAGAGGATTTCCGTAAAATACTCCTCGAAAGACTTTGCAGATTTACCCGCTTGTTTTGCTTTTTCTGCCATTGCTTTTATTATTGTTAATATTGTGCCCTCTTTAGGTACAGTTACTGCCTTATATGCCATATCTGCGCCTGCTTGGATGGCTTTTGTAAAGTCCTTAATAGCGATAGTGGAATTGCAAGTCATTAAAACAGAGCAAATGCCTTTAACAATTTGCGAAGTTATAACGCCACTGTTACCCCTTGCGCCCTTTAAAGCACCGCGGTTAAATGACATACAAATAGATTCTATTGTGTTAGAATCGCTATTGTTCATTTCCGCAACAGCGCTTTTTAATGTTAAACTCATGTTTGTGCCCGTATCGCCGTCCGGAACGGGGAATACGTTTAATGCATCAATACCTTTTTTATTTTCTTCCACTAAAGAATATGCGCTTGAAAACATCTTCCTTAACGTAGAAGCATCTATTGTTTTACCCATATTAAATTAATTACTCCTATAATCTTACATCTACGATATGGACAATTACATCTTTAACAAGCATACCTGCAAAGCGCTCTACTGAATATTTTACGCTTTGCCTAATAGACTCGCTAACTGCTGAAGCAGATACGCCGCAATGCCTCATAATTACGTAGACATCTATTTTCATATTATCATTGCCGAGAGTGGTTACAACAACACCCTTATGCGCCGTGGTTAATTTGTTGCCTTTGAAAAAACTGCGGGACGACATAAGCCCAACTACACCAACGCACTCTAAAACGGAAACTGCAGCAACCTTACTGATTGCTTTTTCACTTATTGAAATTTTACCAAATGAGTTGAAAGTGGTTAGTTTCATCAGTCTCTCCGATTGTATTATATAATAATATTATGAATTATGCAAACAATTTTTATCAATTTTTTAAAATTACTTGCAATTTTGTTTTTAGTGTGATATTATTGTAACTGTTTTAGAAAACAATCTCCCTAAAAGGGATTTAATAATAAATGGAGGGAATATGAAAGTTTGTGAAGTATGCGGAAAAGGCCGCACCGCTGGTAACAATGTTAGCCATAGCATGCGCCACACTAAAAGAACTTTTGGCGCTAACATCCAAAAAGTTGATGTGGAACTTAATGGCAAAAAAGGCAAAAAGAACATTTGTGCCGGCTGCCTAAAAACTATGAAAAAAGAAAAATAAGGGTTACAAGCCCTTTTTTTCTTGCTTAATTTATTATATGCAGCCCGTTTTTATCTAATTTATACACAATGTTGCACACGTCCTGAATATATTTTCTATCGTGAGAAACAGAAATTATTGCCCCATTGTACTCTTTTAAAATCTTTCTTATAACAGGGTTTGATAACGGGCTTAAATTTCTTGTTGGCTCATCTAAAACTAAAACATTATTCTTTTCCACTATCAGTTTTAGTAAAAGCAATTTTGCCTTTTGTCCTTCGCTTAAATTGATAATTTTGTGTTCCATTTCTTCGGTTGTGAATTTTAAACTACCTAAAAACGTACGCGGATTAAAATTTAAGTTTGAATAAGACAATTCTTCAATAGGCGTGTTTTGATAATTTAAAGTTTCAAAATAGTTTTGAGAAAAATAACCAACGTTTAGCCCAATAGTAGATTTTAAAATTGGCAAAAGATGTTTTAATAAAGTGGATTTGCCTGCCCCGTTATCGCCAACAATAGCCACCTTTTGCGGCCCTTTTACGCATAAGTTAATATTATTAGACAATAGTTTATTGCCTACACTTAATGAATTTAAGTGAATGTTTATTATTTCCTTTTGATTAGGAATGGCTATTTTGTTGTCTAAAAGCAACTTAATATTTTCTTCCACCTCTGGAATTTCTGTTAAATTAGTTGATTCCAACTTTCTTTCCTGCGCTTTAATATTTGCCATTTTTTTAGCAACAATTCTTCCGTTTGAGGGGTTCTTTTTTGACTCACACAACGAGTTTTCTACTTTTTGTTTAATTTTGTTTAGAATTTCTTCTTTTTTATTTCTTTCTCGTTTTTCGTTATATGCAATTTGCGTTTGTTTTTCTATATGGTTTTGCCTTGCAACAACATAATCTTTATACCCGCCTTTAAACAAGGTGTGTTTGGGCTCAGTTTTCCGTTTTAATTGTTCTAGATGCAAAATTATATTAGCACAATTTTCCAACAAGGTTTCATCATGTGAAATAAAGATTATTGGAAAGGCGCACGAATTTATAAATTCTTCTAACCAATTTAAGGTTTTTATATCTAGGTCGTTAGTTGGCTCATCTAAAAGTAGTATTGAGGGGTTTCGCAGTAACAGTTTTAAAATTTGCACTTTAACCAGCTCACCACCCGACAAATTAGATATTATTATATTATCATCTAAAACATTGCCCGGTAAATCAAATTGTTTAATATATGGATGCAGTTTATATATTTGGCTGTATAAATTATAATCCAACTCGCTTTTAGGGCTTTCTTTTAATAAAAATTCAATTACTGAACAATTTTGCCAAATAGCAGATAATTTTTGTTCTAAATACCCGAATGTTTCGTTAGTATTTAATATTGTTCCGCTAACAACAGCGTAATCCTTAACTAATTCTTTGTTATATATTGCTTTTAATAAAGTGGATTTACCGTTGCCTTCTTCGCCAATTATGGCCAATTTATCGCCTGGATTGATTGCCAAATTTAAATCTTTTATTAAAAATCTATCTTTAATTTTAATTGAAAAATTTGTTATTTTAAACATACAACCTCCTTATGCGAGATAGTTGAACGTTAAAATAGCATAAAAAAACAACTATCCCAAAATTTATAATTTAATTTAAGGATAATTGTTATGCAAAATAAGTTACATTAACAAACTACCCTAGTTTATTAAAATGCTCATTTTTGCCTCCTATATTTTTATATTAACACCGCCAATTTGCTTTGTCAATATTTTTAACCAAATTTGTGCTAAGTACATATTATAATATATGAAAATTTATTGTTTTAAAGCGCCAAGGTTTTTAAGGCCTATATTTAAACTTTTGTTTGGTAAAAGCATTATTTACATAAAATAATGTTATGAGCGAAAGCGCAAAGTTTTGCCGCGTTGCTAAATTCCTATGATGACTATTTGTGAGATTCACTCCATGCGCCAACGCTTGGTCGGAATGACATTTTATGAGAGGAAAACCCTAGGTTGTCCCTCATTATATAAATTCCCAGCCGCTTGGAGAAGGAGGATGAGGGAGAACCCTCGGTGTGACGCGCTATTCTTATATTTTAAATTCTACCTTATAGGAAAAGGAGTAATGAGGGAAAACCCTAGGTTGTCCCTCATTATATAAATTTCCAACCGCTTGGAGAAGGAGGATGAGGGAGAACCCTCGGTGCGCCCTCATACTAAGTGTTACTTATTTTTTTATTGTAGTTATTGGTTTTGGGGAAGGATTTTTCGCCAAAAGCGGACTGCAATTCTTTTGCTATTTTTATGGTGTTTTTGTCCATATCGCGTGGCATTTCCCCTTTCAGGGTTACAATAATATCGCCACTGCCAAAGACTTTAAGGTATTTAATGCCCTTGCCTTTAAGGGTGTATTTTGTGTTGGATTGGGTAAGCGGCGCGACATCTATTGTTTGGCTGCCTTTAAGTGTTGGAACTTCCACCTTCCCGCCCAAAATTAAGGTTGTTATTGGGGCGTAAGCGTCCACATATAGGTCAAAGCCTTTGCGAACAAGCAATGGATGCGGTTGAACATTTATTGCAATGCGCAAATCACCTGGAACGCCGTTTGTTGAGGCGGTTTGATGCCCTTCGCCATTAAGTCGGATTACTTGCTCGTTATCTATGCCGGCTGGAACT
>CANPWT010000050.1 GCA_947584775.1 uncultured Clostridia bacterium
AGTCGTTTCCAACTGTTGTCCCCCAGATAGAGGTAGATTACTCACGCGTTACTCACCCGTCCGCCACTAAGGGTAAGCATTCCACAACGCGACCTCACATTGCTGTGTAACTTAATTGCCTTTAACAATATGTAATTATTAAAGGACAGCGTTAATCTTAATACAATGTATTAAGCAGAGCGCATTGTGGAACACTTAACCTCCGTTCGACTTGCATGTTTAAAGCACGCCGCCAGCGTTTGTCCTGAGCCAGGATCAAACTCTACAAAAAATTGTTCGTTTTATCTTATTTAAAATTTGAAAATTTTAAATTTCGCCTGACACTCCAATTTTTTGTTTGCCCCACTTCACACGAATGCTCGCGGGGACCCCAATTAATTAAAGCATCAATAAACAAACTTTGTATAATTAACCTTGCTCATTTGCTTGGCTAAATTTCCGTTGTCTAAAAAACTTGGAATTGGCAAGAACTTTTCAAGTTGTTCTTACCTGTACTTATTAAGATATAATTGTTCTACCGACAAATTTTTGCCGGTGCATCAAGCGCTTTGTTACGCTGAATGCAAGAATAAGATACCATATCTAAAAAAGTTTGTCAACACTTTTTTAAAAATTTTTTTAAATTTTTTTAATTTTTTTTTAAATTTTCCTTTTAACTTGGTAAAAAAACAAAAAATTGGTTAAAATTAGCCATTTTTAGGCCATTCCCCACCCTTTTAGCCGCCAAATTTACCCAAATGTGCCCTAAAATAAAAAGTTTAATGAATAAGCAAAACGCTAAAAAGCCAAAAAAACTTTATAATTTTATCCTTAACCCTATCTTAATTATGGTAAATGTAAAAGATAAATTTAAAAAAATACTTGACGGGGGGGGTAATATTATATAATCCTTAAAAGGAGGTATTAAATGGCATTAACTAAAAAAAGAGTATTAATTGTTTTGTTCGCTTTACTTTTAATAATTTCTTCATTCGCACTATTTGCTTGTGGTGACAAAGATAAAGAGGAAAAGAAAGTTGAATCTATCACCTTGCTTGGCACACTAAAATCCGAATATTATGTTAATGAAAAATTTTCTGGGGCTGCTGCTAAACTATATGTTCAATATGAAGATGATTCAACTAAAGAAATTAACATCACAGCGGATATGGTGCTTGGATTTAATACAAGCGATATTGTAGATGATGCAACCGCCACCATAATTTATCGCGGCAAATCGATAACTTTTACATATTCTGTTTATCCATTTAAGTATGGCTATTATACACGAACAAAATATGATGCTAGTGACAATGTAGTCGAGCGAGAAATTATGTATTGGCAATTAAAGAAAAATGGCGAAGTAATTGACCAACGAGAATTTAGTGGTGTGTATTATTGGCGTTATGAAGATGGTAAAATTTCATTCTTTTCAGATACTGAAGAAATGGATGAAATATGCACTATTGTAAATTCAACAACACTTAAAGAAACAACATCTGACGGATATTATCTTTACAAATTCACACACGCTTAACATACAATAAAACCCCACGGGTAAAACCGATTTTTGAACCACGGGATAAACCCGTGGTTTTTTTATACAAAAAAGGGAACATGAATTTTTTATGTTCCCTTAAAATTGGTTAAATACGTTAGTCGATTTCCTTTTCCCGTCCTACTTAAATAAAATTTATTATTAATTAGCCTAACAAACTTGATGGATCGTTTATTGCTTTTAACGCATAAGTCATAAATTCATTAATAGAAAGTTCGCCGATTTTGGTTTTACCCTCATAACCACCGCCAACTAAATCTTTTTGTAATACGGATTTTTCGTTTTCTGCTATGTTTATAACTCCATCGTTAACAAGGTTATTCAACGAGGTATTGGTGATTATACCATTTACATCCTCTGATAGAGATTCAATTGAAGAATTTTCTAAAAGTTTGAGTAAGCCGGTGCGATTATCTGGGAATAAATCACTAATTTTTAAACTAGAAACTCTATCCGTTAGGCCGGAGATTGCAGTGTCTGCAATAGCATTTAAGAAAGAGGCAATATTTTCGCCCACATCTTTACTGTTATTTTTGTTTTTATCTTGATAATATTGTGAACTATCTTGGTCGTAACTTAAATTTAACACTTCTTTAATTTTGATATCTTTAATTGAAGAAGAAAGTTCGCTTACTGTTTTATTTGCAATGGTTTGGATTATACCGGAAACTTCCTCGTTATCATCCATAGTGTTGTTGTTGTTTTTGTCCTCATAATAAGTGCCGTTAACCTCTTTTAAACCTAAAAGTTCGGCAACTTTAAAATCGTCAAAGCCTTTTAATGCGGTTGAAAGTGGAAGATATCGTAAATCTATGTTAACAACATTATCTTGCACGTCAAATTTGGTGTTTTTAACTTCAATTTTATTTTCGCTTGCTAAATATTCGTAATCAAATTCACTAACTTCATCTGTGTAACCTTCTTGCTTATACAAATGATGATTGTCTGGGTTTAAATAATATGTGTTTTGCTTATCTAGCAGCCTATCCATGCCGCCAAGATGCACAATTTCACGCAAGTCGTACGCGCTTAATTTAGACAACAAATTTTGCGCTTCGTTAGGGATTTGCGAAAAAGGCACAGCCTTTAAACTTTCTATATTAATACCCATAAGTTCATCACTTATGCCAAAGCCAAAATCACGTTCTAAATCGTCTAGTGAATAATTGCTTGTGTTGTTTGCCAAATTCATCAACCTTTGAACGGTTGTGTTTAAAGTTAGGCTGTTGGCAGTGTCGTTACCAAAATTTACCCCAGCGTGAAACGTTCTGTTAAGCCAGGAGGCGGACACATTGAAATATGTAAATGCGCCAACGCCAACAATAAGCGCGATGCATAAAAAGAAACCGAAAAGCGACCCTAAAAAGAATTTTAAACCGCCATGGCTCTTTTTTTCTTTAACTTCTTTAACTTTATCTTTACTCATAATTTCTCCTACCCTTATTATTACACAAATTTTGACAAAAATAAAACAAAAATGCCACCATTTTAAAAATTTTTAAAATTTGGACATTAAAACCAACTTTGCGACATCTGCAAGTGAGATAACCTCGGCTCATTATGACAGGTTATTATTCATTCGGGGCGAGATCCGCTCCACGCGCTGACGCTTGGTCGGGATGACAGTTTAAGCGCCGTTTGTGACGCGCGAACACTTGCAGTTAATGAGTAAAAGTGTAGTTCGTGACCTTGTCATACCGAGCGAGTGAAACGAGCCGAGCGTATCTCATATGAGAATATTAGATTCACTCCACGCGCTGTCGCTTGGTCGGGATGACAGTTCAAACGCCGTTTGCGACGCTGTCCCTAATAAAGTTATAAAATTACTATGCTGCAGCCGGGGTTAAGCAAATAGAGTTCTTTATCGGCAATTAGGTCTGGGCAATAGTTGATTGCAATTTTTTTGGTTGGGTTATGGTCGGTCCAATTGTCGCAACAGGTGTAATCGTAAATTATGTGCCTGTTTTTAAGTTCCTGGCATTTACGCAAAAACGCCGCTTTTATTGCCCCACCCACGCCGTGGCTGCCGTAACCGTGAATTATCTTTAAAACTTTATAGCCGCCCAGTTTGTATACATCTAAGTCCACCAAAAATTGAGCGATTGCCTCGCTAACCGTTTGCTGTTCACTTTTTATATCTAATGTAATTAATTGCATAAAAAGATTATATCAAAAATTTATAAAATCCAAAACAAAAAGTGGCTTGTGTTAAATTTATATTGTGCAACAATTTTTGCAATTTTCATGAAACACTGCCACGGCAAATAAAAAAAACCTAAAACTAGGCTTTTAAACATTAAGGTTTGAGTTATATTTAGCAATTAATTCGTCCATTTTATTTTTAATTTCTTGAAATTCACTATCAAATGTTGCCTTGTTTACGCTTTGAACGTGATAATTTACGCTTTGATTTGAATAACCTTGATTACCTGTCATAAGCGTAAAATCATTAAATGCGCCGCCTTCATTAATTTGGATTTGCAAACTTTGACCATTTTTATTTATTGTGTATAAATTAGTTTCATTGTCAAAATTTATTGTAAACCTATCACTAAATATTGATTGTTTTAACGATTTACCCATTAGTTGTGGGGACAAAGTTGTAGGGGCATTTAATGTTTCTGAGGTTTCAAGTTGGCCATTTACCTCTTTTACATAAGAAGTTTCACCGTTTCCAAAAATTTCGCAATATGTTTCACTGTTATTGCCGGTAACAACTGTTGAATATTGAGCGGAACTGCCCTTAGTAAGAACACCTTTTGCCGTGCCCGACACACCGCCATCTGCGGTCATTTCCCCTGTCAATAAAAGATATTGACAATTAAAAGTTTTGTCAATTGCCCCACTAACGATATCATATTTGTCAATCAACAAAATGCTGCTTGCGTAATAATTATAACCGCTTAAATATTCAAATCCATCAATCTCGTTTGTATGCATAACGTTAACATTGCCAAAAGAGTTAGAACGAGCAGAAAAACCAACAACATAACCATTAGTATCTAAATTGATAACAACACTGTCCGCCATGTTTGGGTAAGTTATTGTGTAAGTTGAGCCTGAATTTGTTACAATGCTGTTTGTGGGATAAACTAATGACGTTATCTTATCAATCATTGGTTTATTATCAAAATATGCATATTCTGTTCCGCCAGCATTTTGAAAGCGTATTCCGTCTTTGCCAACGGAAACATAATCGTCTGAAGATACAACATATTCCCCATTAGGATTTGTTAATGCGGTGTATGTTTTACCGTCCATAGTGCAAGTTATGCTGTTATAGCGTGTGTTTAAGGTTAAATTTAGTGCATTTTCAACAATAAGTTGATTAATTTTGTTTTGCAACGCACTAATTGTTTCAGCCAAACTTTGGGTTGTAGTATCTTGCTGCAAAGTTTGAACTGCGGCTTGCAGGCTGTTTAAAGTTTCTGCCAAAGATTGCAATTGTGTGTTTAATGCGCTATATTGATTTTGCAACGCGCTGTATTGTGTTTGCAAATTAGTTACATCGCCAGCAAGGGTTTTGTGCGATGCGGCCAAATCATTAACTTGCTTTAGCAAATTATTGTAAGATTCGGTTAACGATTCCATATTGCTATTGATTAAGGCTAAAAGTTTTTTATCTGCGTCCTTTAATCCTTCAATATCTTTTTTAGCACTTTCAAGTTCTTTTTTAGTATTGTTAAGGTCGTTTTGTAAACTATCTAGTTGCGCTTGAAAATCGGCATTAAAATCTTGCCCAACCGATTGTGTTTGGCTGGTTGAATTACTAAAATCTTTGTAAGGTGCTTTTGCCACATCCTTAGCGCAAGCATTTGCCCCAAACAGAATGCCAAAAGATAGGCCTATTGAAGCAATACCTTTTGCTAATTTACTCTTTTTTGCCATACAAACCTCCATTTGTTGTATTTATTTTACCCCCCCCTACATTTTTGTCAATAGGTTTTTTAAAAAAAACAGAAATATTTTAATTTAATAAAAATGAAAAATAAAAAAAACAAGGGGAGACCTTGCTTTTTTTATAAACTAATCTACAACTGTTATTGTTGCGCCCTCTGGGATGTAAGTTTTTGCAGTTGCAACATCTTCTTCGCTGTTGGCGTAAACTAATTTGCTTATTGTAACTTTTAATTCTGCAACATTTTCAAAGGTAAAGTTTTTGTCGGTTACATATTTAACAGGGCTATATTCTAAGCCATCGTGAGAAGCGTCTATGCCACTCCAATTAATTTGAACATTGCTGAAAACAAATTTGCCTGTGCCTGCGCCGGTTGCACTAATCCTGCCCTTGTTAAGTTTTACATTGGTTAAAGTTACTGTGCCAATGTCGGACTCGGCTGCATGGTGGTTTGTGCCTATATTTTGGTCTTGGTCTGGATAACCAAATTGTTTGTAGTTTTGAGAGAAGTAAATTGAGCCAGCAAAACCGGTTTCGTCCGTTGTGGTAATTTCGGTGTTTTTAATGGTAAGGTTTTTGCCAAATACGCAAACAGCCTTGTTAACGGCAGACCCACCGTTGGAAACAAGTTTTAAGCCGTCTAATGTTACGTTATCGCCAAACACGGTAACTAAGTTTTGAAGGCGCTCTGCACCATTTGCTGTGTGCTCGGTAAAATCGTAAGTTATTGTTGCGTTTTCACCAACTATTGTTAAATTGTTGGCAACTAATGGCATATGCCAGCCTGCCTGAGCGGTATCATTTTCGTTAATTTTAACTGCCAAAGTGTTCTTTTCTGGGTCTAGGGTGTAACTGCCCTGTTGAATAACCCAATATTGGCCATCTGCTTGGTTGTTGATTGCATCGTATAACGCGTCTACGCTATTAATATAAATAGCATTTTTAGGGTATTTACTTTCTTCCTTTTCGCCGCAAGCAACAAAACACCCTGAACAGATAATTAAAAGCAGTGCAAGTACGGTAACTTTTAATTTTTTCATATTTCCCCCTTCCTATATTGTTATGATAATATATTTTAAATCGTTAGTCAAATGTTTTTCATCTGTTTTTTGTATGTTTTAATTTTTTAGTGTCGGAACAAAATTAGGTTTAGTCAATTTATATATAAGGAGACCGCAAAGTTCTCTCTCATTACTCCTACTCCATAAGGTTCATAAATTAGAAATGGCGAAATTTGCGAACACCTGAGCAAATGAGTAAGAACGCAGTTTGTGACGCGAGATACACTCGACTCGGACATAGTCCTCGCTCGGTATGACAGGACAAAAGGGCTCCCACGAGAACTTGTTTCGAAGTGGGAAAAAGGAGCAAACAAGTGAAGGCGTAATTTATGAATACTTGGAATAAATAAGCAAGAACGCAGTTTGTGACGCGTGCCGTTTGTGACGATTTATGCGCTTTCCTTTTTATTTTTTGCTTTTGGGCTAAATTTTACAATTTTTGCCTTGCCCTGTTTATTTATAAAATCGGCTGTTATGGTTATGCTTTTAACATCTTCTTCAAAATGGCTGGAATACATTAAATCTAGCATGCGCTCTTCCAAAATTGTTCTAAGCCCGCGTGCGCCCGTGTTCAATTCTTTGGCTTTTTGGGCCACTGCGGTTATTGCTTCTTTTTCAAATTTAAGGTCGATGCCGTCCATTTTAAACATTTGAATATATTGCTTTGTTATTGCGTTTTTAGGCTCCACCAAAATGCGCTCTAACGCTTTAACGTCAATGCTATCTAGTGTTGCCACAATTGGAATGCGGCCAACAAATTCAGGTATCATGCCAAATTTAATAAGGTCCTGCGGTTGGATGTTTTCAAACTTGTTTTTGCTTTCCACTTCGGACTGTTTTTTAATGTCCGCCCCAAAGCCAAGGTTGGATGAAAGGGTGCGTTCGGAAATAATTTTATCTAGCCCAACAAATGCCCCACCGCAAATGAACAAAATGTTTGTGGTGTCTATTTTAATATTTTCCTGTTGCGGATGTTTGCGCCCGCCCTGTGGTGGAACGGATGCAATTGTGCCCTCTAAAATTTTGAGCAGCGCTAGTTGAACGCCCTCC
>CANPWT010000051.1 GCA_947584775.1 uncultured Clostridia bacterium
GCAACACAGTTGTTGTGATTGAGCACAATCTTGATGTTATAAAATCAGCTGATTATATCATCGACCTTGGGCCTGGAGGAGGCGATGGTGGCGGAACAATTGTTGCAACCGGCACTCCGGAGGAAATTGTTAAAGTTAAAAATAGTTACACCGGCATGTATTTAAAAAAGATGTTAAAGGGTTAGAGTATGGATAATCAAATTTATTCCGCCTTTGAATATTTAAATTTGCCCTTTTCTGCCAGCCGAGAGCAAGTTTTAATCAATCAAAAAACTCGCATAAAAGTTGCGCGTGCAATGGCAAAAAATAATCAAACGGACCCGGCAGAAGAAATAGAAAAAATAAATCAAAACACCAATTTGGTGTTAGAGTATATTTCAAGCAATAATGGCAAAAAAATTAAGCAACCCTTGTTTAGAACTACGCTAAAAGAGTTGCTTATTAGTGTATGCTTTTTGCTGTTAATAATTGGGCTAATAATTTTTATGTTTATGCATTAAATTAGGTTTACAAGGCTTATTCCGGTTGACTCTTTAAGGCCCTCAACGTTGTATTTTAAAAGCAGGGAATAGGTTATTGCATCTTCCTTGCTTTCGTTAATAATCGAGGCGCGCAAATATTGCAAATAATCCGAAACTGGTTGTAAATCTTTACGGGAAATGGATATGGCTAAAATATCCATTTTTTCTGTCCAATAATTATTAACTTCGCTAATTTTATCGCTCAATTCTAAAAATTCGTCATTGTTTAGGCGGGTGTAAATTTCGTTTGTTTCTTTTTCCATTTTGTTAAACACTTGTGTGGTGTAAACTCCGTCCCAAACGCATAGCCCAGCAACGGCTAAAACTAATATTAAAATTGGTATCCAAACTCTCATAACTCACCTCAATCTTTGTATGCAATTTGAAAATTTTCGTTTTTTAATTGGTAATAAATTTTGCCCTCGTTGTCAATGGATAATATAATTAAATCCTTAATTTTTTTAATTTTAAGCGAATTTAACAGTTTTTTTAATTGCTCAACATCCATATCTAATTCGCTAAGTTGCTCTTTAACAATTTTGCCGTCCGAAATTACAATTTTAGGCAATTGTGCAGGCGGGTTGTTTTTGCCAACATCCTGTGCAGTGGCGGGCGCATTTTCGCTGGTGGGTATCACGCTAATTTTACCGTTGGTTTCCATAATGGCGTAAAGAACTTGGTCAAAACTGTAAAAGTTTTTTTCGCGTATCATTTCCATAAGGTCGTCCAAATTCATATTTAATTGTTTCAGCGTTTGATATTCAATTCCTTTTGGGCTAATAATAATTTCTGGCTTGCCGTTCATCAGCCTGCGTATGCCAATGCTTTTGCGCGTTAACAAAGTAATAAAAAAGTGAATTAACACCAAAATTGCAAGCGGTAAAATGCCGTTTAAAATAGGGATGTTTGTGTCGCTCATAGGCAGGGTTGCCAAGTCGGCAATAATAAGCGTTATAACCAACTCGTAAGGCTGCATTTCGCCAATTTGCCTTTTGCCCATAAGGCGCAAAAACACCAAAACCGTTAAATAAATCAGCAATACTCTTATAAATACAATGAACATGTAAAAATTTTGTGTAAAAAAGCAATTTTTATGCAAAATTGCGTCGCAAACCGCATTCTTGCTTATTTATTCAGGTGTTCACGCGTCACAAACTAGCAAAAGTGCCGTTTGTGACGTTGTCATACCGAGCGAGGTGTAAACCGAGTCGAGTGTATCTCTTAAAAGGGACGCCGAGGGAAAAATTACTTGCGCTTTAAAAGTTTGAAAAAGGTGTTTAAACTATAAATGTTAAAAATTTTGGTTAAAATTAGCATGCAAAGTCCACTTATTCCGCCACCAATTATGCAGGCGAAAAACGGGTTTAAAAGCGCTTTAAAAATATTGGCGGTAAACAAGCCCAGCAAACTTGACGGAATTAAAATTAAAATGTAATTTTTAATGGTTTTAAATATGTTTAAATTTAAGTCTGGCAGCGCCTTTTTAATGCGCTTAAAATTCAGGGTGGAAATAGTGGTCATAGAAATAAAATAAGCAATGCACACCGAATTTACGCCAATAAGTGGGGTTAAAACAAACAGCGAAGCAAACAACACAACCGAGCCAATTAGGTAATTAATAAACGATTTAACTTCCAAATTTAGTGCGTTTAAAATGCTGCCTGAGAGGTTGGTTAAACTAATAGGCAACACTGCCAAACTTGCAACTTGCAGTAACACGCCGGACATCAAATTATCGTAAAGCACCACGCCAATTAAATCGCCAACAGCAATGTAAATAGGAATAAACAGCATGCTAACAAAAATGGAAACATCCACGCTTTTTTTAACGTTGTTGTGAATGGAAGGGTAGTCGGATTTTGTCATCATCGAACTAATTGTAGGTATCAGCACCATGCTAATGCTGCCAATAACCGCCATAGGCACATAAAGCATAGGGAAGGTCATGCCCATAATGATGCCCACGCTGCTGGTGGCGTCCGCGGTGGAATAGCCAATAGAAATAAGTAGGGCGGGGATGATTAAAGTGGTAAGCGGCTGCACAAACGAATTTGCAAGCCTAACCCCGGTTATAGGCATGGCACTTTTAAAAATGTTTTTGTATTCGCCAAAGCCAAAGTTAATTTTAGCGCGTGAAAAATAAATGATAATTGTAATTAAAGCAGAAACCAAGCAGGTTATGTTAAACGCAATGGCGGAATATTTAGTGGCAACAAATAAATCCACAACATTGTGCAGCATAATAATGGTTACAACAAACCTAACAATTTGTTCAATAAGTTCGGTCAGCCCGCAATTAAAAAAGTCGTTTTGCCCCCATAGTGCGCCCCTAAAGATGGCATATACCGCACTAAAAATTATGCTTGGCACAAGAATAATTATAAGTTCAACCACACGGTTATCGGCAAGCACAATGTTCCACACGGATTTTAATAAAATTATAACCAAACTAGAAATTGCCGCCAAAGCAAGCGCAATAACAAGGGCAGAGCCAACCACACGGTTGCGCTTTTTAAGTTCGTTGTTAGTTTCGTATTTAGAAACAAGTTTTGCGGTGGTCAGCGGCAGCCCGCTTGCAATAAGCGTCATAAAAACGCCCAAAATTGAGGTCGCCATTTGATACAATCCCAGCCCTTCTGCACCAATTTTCCTAGATAAAAATATTCTAAAAAAGAAGCCCAAACAACGGGTTATCATAGTAAAAATTGTAACAACAGCAACTGCTTTAAAAATAGATTTCATACTTGTCCTATTTTAATATATAGGGCAAATTTCGCTATTATTCTAACAAATTTTAATTTATTATAATAAAAATATATATGAAACTTTCTTTAAATAACAATTTTTTATACCGTTTGCCCGACCCAGATGTAAATTTAAATTCCAAATTGTATGGCATGGAACTAAATGTTTTTCGCAACAACACCCAAATTCCGCCTTTTGCAGGGGAATATGTAAAAATTACCGTCCCAAACTATAAAATACACATTGTAAAGCCCACTGAAACGCTAGAAGGCATCGCTTCAACCTATAACATAGACAAACAAAAATTAATTTCAGATAACAACCTAACCAGCAAAATTTTCATCGGCCAACGCCTTAAAATCTCTTTGTAATTGCCCACAGCAAAACAAAAAGAAAATAAAATGTAAAGCAACAAACAAATGGGAACTAAGTAAATAGTTTAATTGTTTAAAACCGAACAAGGCCGAAATGCTTAAATTTTAAATTTACGAAATTGAATTTAAATAATATCTTTAATAAATACATTTAATAAATAAATCTTTAAAAAATTAAGTAACTTGATAGACATTTGAACACTATTATTAACAAAAGAAAAGCAAAAACCACAAAACACACAAATATTAAAATGTAAAAAGAAAAAACACACAATTAATGTGTGTTTTTTTAATCTTAATTTACTTTTGGCTGGTTTATTGCAAATTGCTTTTTGTTTGTTAAAACTAGGTGCGTTTTTATTAATTTGTAAATTTTTTAGCATTTGTTTTTTATATAAACCTTCAATTTTAGCAATTATTTTTTAGTTTTTGGTTTGCTTTTTTGTTTTGGCGTTGTTTTTGCGGTTGTGGTAGTTTCTTTTGCTGGGGTGGCACTTTCTGCTGGTTGCAATTTTGCTTCTTGTTGCATTTTTTTCATTAAATCATTTTTATAGCCATCAGTTTTAATAAATTCCATTTCACTTTGAACGCTTTTAATTCTAACGCCAATTTGAGCAGATACACGCTGATTTTTCTTCATATCTCTTTCTAGTTTAGCAATTTCAGCCGCGTCTGCGCGCTTAATTTTTAACTGCCTTAATTTAGAAATGTCTGCTTTATAATTTTCTTCGTAACTTGTGCGTTCGTTGGTTAAATTTTCAAGTTCTTTGTTTAGTTCGCGGTAATCTTTTTCAATTTTAGCGGTGGCAATTCTATCATAATATTGCTTGCTAACAGTTGTTTGCCTATCGTAGTCATTTTTAGTCTTTTTGCTAAATTTTTTCCATTTAACTTTGCGTAGTAACACGCCAACAACGGCAATAATAATGGCAGCGACAAATATTAAAGTGGAAATCTGATAAAGCAGGGTGGTTGTGTCCACGCCCTGATTGTTTTCGCTTGGAGTGGTTGTGTCCGCCGTTTCATCATCGTTTGTGGTTTGGGTTTGGCTAAATTTTTTGGTAACTGCGCTTAACATAGCGTTATCAAAATCATCCTTAGTTAGGCTATCGTTAAATTCAATTTTGCCAAAGAACGCATCGCCCGTGGTTGGGTAGCCATCGCTGCCAATGCCAAGAGTTAAATAACTTGTAACATCGGCTGATGGGTTTAATAAAAAGGTGTAAGTTGTCCACTCGTTATCGCTATACACATTGTTAAAGGCATCGTCAAAGCCAGACAACCTTATTGTTGCACCATAAACTTTTTTGCCTTCAATAGATTGTAAATTTTGTGTGAAAAGCGAAACTTTAATTTCGTAATAACTGTTTGCTTTTAAGCCAAAGCCAAGGTTAGAGGTTAGGCTGTAAACGCTGTCATCTAACGCGCGGATGTAAATAATGTCGGTGTCGCCTTCAAGTTTTTTAAAACTATTCATATTGTCTGGTTCAACCAAATTTTTAATTGCATCACTATTAGAAACATTTACATAGCCGGTTGTAACATTGTCCACTTCTGGGTTAGAGAACAATTTATTGTCCGCATTAACAAATTTTGATAAATCCAACTTAAATTTTATTTCAGTTTCAACTAAATTGTTAAATATGTCGCCCCTGGTTGCTTCTGCAAATTCAAAATTGAACATCGCATTGTCTAAATAAGCGTAAGCGTAACTTGTGCTAATTAATTCGGCCTTTAATGAAACATCTAAATCTTGATAGCCGGCATACACATAAAATTCAACAGTTTGCCATGCCCCGTGTGTGTTAACATCGCGGCTAATTAAATTAAATTCGTTGCCATTGATGTTTGTAATTAGCGATAGGGTAAGATAGCCAAGGTTTTGTGTGTTCACATCCACGCTAAATTTGTAATAAGATTTTGCAGTTAAACTTTTGCTTTCGCTTGTGTAGGCCAACTTGTCCGCGGTTGAATTGTACATCATAAGGATGTTGTTGTTGCCTGGGATTTTAGATAGGCCTGGGTCGCCCGGGTTTACAACATTGTCTAAATCCAAACTATTTAGTTCGTCAAACTGAGTTGTGTTAACCACACCATAGTATTGTTTGTTATTCCCAGTAGAAACCGACCAATTTGAAGGATTTGCAGGGAAAGTATCTTTGCCGGATGCAATTTCAATGCCGTTAAAATTGCCGTTGTTTAACATAATGTCGTTATCTGTTATAACTTGCCCGCTTAATAAATCTAATTTAGCACGGCTAGACGATGTTGAAGCGGAAGAATATGTTTGATAATCCACTTTGCCAACAGAAATTTCGGTTAAATACACCGCGCCCGAAACTGGGGAAGAAGAACTGCCCAAACTGATTTCTAGTTTATAATTTGTGCTGCCCGTAACGCCTGTTCTAACATAAAACAAGTATTGTGTGTAGCCGTTATTAAGGCCGGTTGCTGTGGAAGAGGTTATGCTTAAACTAGAACTATTATTTTCAGTTTCGTCCTCTTTTAAATTTGTTTGAACAAGTTGTAAGTTTGCAGTAGAGGATAAGCCAACACCTTTTGCAGTAACGCCAACTTTGTAAATATAATTTTGTTTAAAGGTAAAAAAGTTATCCTCAGTGGCGTATTTTACATAACTAGATGCCGAATTTTCAATTTTTATTGCTTTTGTGTTGTTGCCGTCAAACGCGTTGCTGTCCGCCGACTTACCAACCAAGGTTTTGCTGGAAACGTTGTTAGAATAATCAACATCCACGCATTTTAAAGCCAAGGCATCTGCCGTGGTTGTTGTTAGCGTGTTTTCGCGCTTATCTATGAATTTATAGTCAACTTTGTATGTGCTTAACATTTTTTGCATGGTTGCGCTATTTAATTTGTCGCAAGAAATATTGTCAAACAAAACTGTGCCCATGCCTTGAAGATACATGCCAATTTTGACGCTAGAACTTTCCAATTCGTTAGTGGAAATTAAAAATGTATAAGTTGTCCAATTTTCGGCCGAGATATTGTCAATTTTAGCAAAAACATGGTCCTCACCGTCAAACAAATAAAATGTGCCAATGCCGTCATTGTTGGATGTTAAAACGTCCACTGTAATTTTGTAATGGCTGTCTGCATCCAAAGTTATAAGGTTTTCACTTTTATAACCATAGTTGGCGTAATGCGTTGCGCCGTCCTCATCAGTTGAACTTATCATCAGCACATAATCTTCACTTGCAAGCGGGTTGCGTTTGTATTTGCCCGAATATGTTTCGTTATTGTCCAAATTAATGACGCCTGCCGTTACATTTGCATTTTTTTCGTCCACAGTTGGAACAAAACCGCTTGGGCTGTATGGCTGGCTAGCCCCGCCCGAACTTGAATCAAAGTTTTTGTTAGGCACAGACACACTTGAAATGCCCGTTTCACCCTCGGCGTATGCAGGCAGTTTAATGTTTACTAAACCTGTTAACGCACACAAAAACAATGCAATTGTAATTGTAAAACTAATTATTTTTTTAATTGACTTAGAAATTTTCATGCTAACCTCAGTATAATTATTGCCAATTAAGATGTGATAAAACTATAAAATCTTAATTAAACTAAATATTCAAGATAAGTATAATACAATATTAAAAAAAAGGCAAATAATTTTACCGAAATTGAGAACAATATTGCTATGAAAAAAGTTAAAAAACTAAATATTGTACTTTTTGGTGCACTAATTGGCATCATTAATGGTTTTTTTGGCGGCGGTGGCGGCATGGTGGTTGTGCCGTTGCTTACCAAAATGTTTAAATTAGAGCAAAAAAAGGCGCAAGCCACTGCACTTTTTGTTATTTTGCCAATAAGTGTGGTTAGCGCAATCGTTTATATGTGTTTCCATTCAATCGATTTTAAAACGGGCTGG
>CANPWT010000052.1 GCA_947584775.1 uncultured Clostridia bacterium
AAATATGCCGTGCGCACGCTGGCTTCCATCACCCCGCCACTTGCACCAAAAATTGTACCCGCGCCGCTGCCGGTTGGAAAGGCGCTATCGAACTCGGTTTGCTTTAAATTTTCAAACTTTATGCGCTTGCTTTTTATTAATTTTGCCACCTCTTGCACGGTTAAAACTAAATCGCAAGTAGGCAGGTTTTCTATCGATAATTCTTCCCGCGCGGCTTCAAACTTTTTTGCCGTGCATGGCGTTATTGCAACTACAAAAAGGTCGGATAAGGGTATATTTTGTTGTTTTGCAAAATAATTTTTAATAACACTTGTTAGCATGCCTATTGGGCTGCGGCAAGTTGATAAATTTGGTATGTATTGTGGGTAAAATGTTTCCACAAACTTAACCCAGGCTGGGCAACAACTTGTAAACTGTGGCAAGGGCTTGTTGGTGTTTATTCGGTCAATAAGTTCGCTTGCCTCCTCCATAACGGTTAAGTCCGCCCCCGCTGTAACATCAAAAACATATTTAGCGCCCAATTTTTTAAGCGCAGTAACCACTTGTTTTGTAACTAAACTGCCTGCCGGCAGGTTAAACATTTCGCCAAGGGAGACTCTCACACTTGGGCTAACCACGCAAACGATTGTTTTGTTTTGCTTAACCGCGTTATTGAACCTTTCAGTTTCGTCCTTAACCACAAGGCAATCGGTTGGACAAACGCTTGCGCACTGACCGCAATTTATGCAAATAATATCTCTAAATTTACCTTCCCAAAAACCGGCAACGCCCATACGAGAGGCGCAAACATCCTTGCAGCGCGAACAGTTTACGCACTTTTTTTCGCGCCGAATTAGGCTTGGATTGTTTGGGCTTACTTGCACATATTGCAAAATGGAATTCATTTTTCTCCTTTGTTAATTTAAACTTTTAACGGGTGTGTTTTGTTTGTAGTCTTTAACCGTGGTGATAAAATCCGCCACCGCACTAATTTTTTCGTAAAACGCTTTCATATTTTTTGGCCTTGCAAAAAGCGAAACATAATAATTTTGTTTAAGTTGTTGTTTTATTTTATACACTTCCACAATGTCGTCATCCTGGTCAAAAATAAGCGCCAACTGCTTGCCAGATTGCTTGGTTTGTTTTTCCTTTAACAACAAACAAACGGGCTCGAACCCCAGGCCAAAACCAACTGCCGGACAATTTATGCCGGTAAATTTTTCCACCATCTTGTCATATCTGCCGCCGCCGCCAATTGCACCGTTAAAGCCCTCGCAATACACCTCGTAAACCGCGCCCGTGTAATAGCCCTGACCACGCACAATGGAAATATCAAATTTAATGTTAACTTTGTTTTGTGTTAGCGTTGTTAATGTGTTTATTAAAAAGGCAACATCCTCTTTTACTTTTGGGTTTACACCATAGTTTGTTACGCAATTTAGGCCGTTTGCGCTAATATCTTCCAACACGTCCACCAATTTGTTAATTTTTGTTGTGTCAAACCCTTTTTCAATCAACTCCATAACCACGCCAGAAACCGAAATTTTATCTAGTTTGTCTAGCGTTATGCAAACGGAAGAAATGTCCTCAGCGTTAAAGCCGGAAAATAGCACAATTGAATTTAAAATTTGCCTGTGGTTGATTTTTAAGGTTAAATTGGTTAGTCCTAGTGCTAAATATGTGTCTAGGCAGGTGGACAAAAGTTCCAATTCGGCATTGATTGTTGGGTCGCCAAAAATGTCAATGTCGCACTGAATAAATTGCCTGGACCTACCCTTTTGTGGGCGCTCGGCACGGAAAGCGTTGTCTATTTGAATAGACTTAAACGGAGTGGGCAATTTTTCCTTATTATTTGCAAAAAAGCGGGAAAGCGGCACGGTTAAATCGTATCTTAGCCCCTCCTCCACGATGTCTTGCTCGGTGAGGTTTGGCTTGGTTAGGTCTAGTTTATCGCCGCGCTTAATTGTTTTAAACATTAGGCGAAGATTGTCCCCTCCATCGCTTGAATTTAAAAGTTCCAAATTTTCCAACACCGGGGTGGAAATAAGGTTAAAGCCGTTTTTTAAATAACTGTTTAAAATTGCTTGTTTTACATCGTTTCTAAACATTGCCTCGCGTGGCAAATAATCATCACAACCGCGGATCGGGTTAAAATTTTTCATTTCTTCTCCTTAAAAGCAAACTATTATTAAAATTTATTATAATTAATAAGTTTAATGTTGTCAAATAAAAAAACAAACACACCCATTTGGATGTGCCGTTTTGTTTAATTTATTGATTGCAATGCGGTTGATTGAAAATAGGTTGCGTGTTGTTTCCGATTTTATTATTGCCGTATATATTTCAGAGGATGTTTTAGTTTACATTGTTGGTGTTTTAATCGTTAGAAATTTTAACTTCGCCGCACAAAATGTCGTTATAAGAATATGTGAAAATGTTAGATATTTCGTTGCAGGTTTTAACGGTAAAAACGCTTGCGTAAACATCTTCAATCCTTGCCCGCATGGAACTAACTTTGCGCCTGCCCCGATTGATATATAAATTTACTTCCTGCCCTTTTAATTGCATTATTTTTTGTTTGATGTTGTCCACCGTGTTTGGCATTTTTTTCATAAAATTTCTCCCATTTTTTACTAATATTTTTGGCAAAAGTTTTAAATTAATTCTGTTTCAACAAAACAATACAATTTTCGGCAATTTTTTAAATTTAAAAATGTTAGCACAAATTTGTGTTGGCGGAAATAAAATATATAGAAAAAATTTTAAAAAGATATAAAAAATGCTAGACAAATTTAATTATATTGTTATAATTATATTCAAAATATGCATAACAACTATGTCAAAACAATATAAAGTTGTAATTTAGCATGTTTATTGGAGGTTAATTTATGCCAAGAAGTTCAAAACCCGTTTGGATTTTATGCCCAAGATGTGAATTAAATTATATTAAAAAATCTGACCATTATTGCCCAATTTGCAAAAAGGAAATGAAGTTGATTAAATCCACCGAGGACGATATTGACGACCTTGAACTATGCCCAATTTGCAAAATTAACTTTATTCAGAGCGATGAGGAAATTTGTGATAGTTGCAGGCAAGAGTTAGGCATTAATGACGCCGAGGCAGAAGACAAAGAAATTAACGATTGGCACAAATATATTGCGGACGATGATGACGAAGATGATGACGAAGACGATGAAGACGAACTAACCGAGGAAGACGATGACGACTTTGGTCAGGGCGAGGACACAACCGGCATTGACGAAGATTTTGATGACGATATGGACAAAGACCTGGATGTTGATGACGATGATGATGACGACCTAGACGATGACGATGAAGACGACGATGACGATGATGATGACGACCTAGACTCGGTTGACGATGATGACGATTAAAAAAATAAGGGTTTACAAAAAGTAAATCCTTTTTTATTTTTATTACAATCTCTTTATTAACACGCAAAAAGCGCGCAAAAAAAACAAACAGTTGTAAAAGGAGGTTTTGGGGCGGCTTCCCACCCCATGAGGTTGTTTACATTTTTAATTTGTTTATGCGCCCTCGATTAGCATTTTGTCCGCTACAAGCGCAATAAACTCGCCATTGGTTGGTTTTTCGTTGCTGGAATAAACTTTAATGCCAAACAAGTTGTTTATGTTTTCAATTTTGCCCCTGTTCCACGCAACTTCAATGGCGTGGCGGATTGCTCTTTCAACTTTGGACGCGCTTGTATCGTATTTCATAGCAATGGTTGGATACAATTTTTTGGTTATGGAGTTAATAATTTCTGGGTTGGCAATTGCAAGTTTTATTGCCTCGCGCAAAAATTGATAGCCCTTGATGTGGGCGGGTATGCCAACGGTTATAAATATGTTGGTTATTTTTTCCTCTATTTGGTTGTTGCTTTTGCCGTTAAAAATTAAGTTGGATTTTTGTGTGGACGGCGTTAAAATATCATTAATTCTATCTTTTAATGTTGCAGCATCAAATGGCTTTATGCAATAATATTTTGCACCCATTGAAATTGCCTTGTTAATGAACCCATCCATCGAAAGCGAAGATTGAATAATGATGTTAGATTTTTTTGTATCCACCGATTCTAAAACTTTAAAACCATCGCAATTTTTTAAAACAATGTCCATAATAACAACGTCTGGTGTAAGCGTGTTAATTAAATTTATAGCTTCGTTTCCGTCTGTGGTTGTGCCTAAAATTTCGTAGTCTTCACTAAAAATATTTGTTAATTCTTGAATAGAATTTTTGTCCTCATCTGCAAATAAAATTGTTAATTTTTTCATTTAAAATTTCCCCTTTTCTTTTATTTTTTGGTACATAAAAATAATATCATAAAAAGTAAAATTTTTATATAAAAATATTAGTTTAATTTGCTTAAATTTGTGAAAAAACCACCTATAAAATAGTTTATTGTCGAAAATCAAATAGGTTTTTGTTGAAACAAAAAAAATAACATAGAAAAAGGTAACTTTAATTAATTTTTTATTTATTAATAACTAAATTTGTTAAATATTTTATTTATTTAAAATTTAAATTTAATTAATTTGTTTTTTATTGTTTTAAATTAATTTTTTATTTGTTTTTTATCAAATTTTTTTATTTTGTTTTTAAAAAATTTAATGCATATTTAACTTGTGTTCAATATATACATATTTATGGAGGATAATAAAATGGAAGAAACTGTAAGCAAGGTTACTTACGCAAAAAATTTAAACAAACAAAATTTTTCGGCGTCTATAAGTATTCCCATTGACACTAATGTGAATATAAAAACTATTTTGCAAATTGATAGTTACCTATTTGATGAAAAGGTAGAGTGTGGCAACGGAAAAGCAATTATGAGCGGCAAAATTGGCGTTAAGGTTTTATATGTAGATAAGGACAACATCACCAACACAATAACGGACTCACTAACTTTTAGCGAAACAATTTTAGATAATTCAATTACAAGCGATTCGTACATAAACATTAGCGACATTAAAATTGTAAATCAGGTTTTAAACAAAGAGGGCAATTTAAAAATTAATTGCGATATTTTTGTTTTGCCTGTGATGTATGTAAACTTAGGTTTGGGCAACAACCTTAACACGGAAAATATGATTTGCAAAAAGAAAGAAGTTAGCACAAACACAATTTCCTGCTTTGTGGACAGCGCTTTTGACTACACCGTCAACTTGGAAACTAAGGAAAATATTTCTAAGGTGTTGATGATAAATTCCACCTTTAACCCAGACAAACTGACCCCGCGTTCCGATTGCATTGAAGTTGAGGGCAAATTGTTTACGATTGTGGTTTACGAAACAGAAAAGGACGGCGAAAACATAATTAAAAAATTGGTGGACACAACCGCCGTTAAAGCCGAACTGCCTGTTGCCAACCAAGCAGATTGTGTTGCCGATTTAAATTTTACAATAGATAAATCTAAGGAAGTTTTGGACACCGTTATTGAGGACGGTGCAAGTGTGGTTACAATAAGTTACAAAGTTAAGGCAAAGGGTGTGTGCCTAATGCCGGTGAATATTGAAGTGGTTGAAGATTTATACTCCACCGCTTACGAAGTTGACTTAGCAAAAACCAAGCGCGAATTTAACAAGGTTAGCGCTTGCTCGTCCTTTGCAGATAATATTGCGGGCGAAGTTTCAATAACGGATGAGGAAAGCGCCATTGACGACATTGTTGCAAATGTAGATATTGTGCCAGAAATTACAAACAAATATATTAAAGACAACTATTTATATTTTGAGGGCGTTATTTCTTCCACCATTATTTATATAGACGAGTTTAAAGAATATCAGCAAAAACATGTGGAACTGCCATACATTATTAACACAAAAATTGAAATGGAAAAACTAGATTGTGCGCACGCCTCCATTTCGGTTGAGGACACCCACGCCAAGGCAAAGCGCGGAACAATTATTGAGGTCGAATATGCAGTGTGTTTTAATGTTTGTGCCTACTCCAACAATAATGTTGAACTAATTGACAGTGTTGCCGTTAAAAATCCGCTAGATTTTGGTGCGTACGATTATCAAATTTACATTGCTAAACCAATGGAAACAATGTGGGAACTTGGCAAGCGAATTAAAATTAGCCCAGACGAAATTTTAAAACTAAACAAAGACCTGCCTTTAATTATGGCCGGCAAAGAAAAAATATTAATTAAAAGAAATTAGTTTATTAAATAATTTTTAATTTATATTGTAATTTTAGTTTTTAAAATCTTATATTGACTAAAAACTGTGTTGTAATTTTAGTTAAATCTTTATAATAATTTTGTTTTAACTAATTTTCATTTAAGTAAAACAATTTTAAAGTTGTTTAAATAAAAAAATACAACAAACAATGATGAATTCATTGAAAAATGGGAAGAACTTTTCTTCCTGTTTTTTATTAAAAAAACCACGGTTGCCCGTGATTTATGTTTTGTGTAATTAAAAGTTTAATTATATTTTTTATTTAATTTTAATTATAAATAAATTGTTTGTGAATTGTTTATTAATTTATTTCTTTAATTGTTGTTTTGTAAATGTGAGTTTGTTGGTTTTTGTTAATATATTAGTTGGCAAATTACAAGTTTTAATAGTGCTTTTATGCAAGCAATACGATTAATTTAGTTTACAAAAACATGATAATTTAATTTAGTTTATAAGTGTTTTCTTCAAGTTTATAAACTTCGTTTATTGCTTTTTCAATTTGGTTAACTGCCCTATTTGGTGCAATTTTTCCAAGTAAAATTTGGTTGTAAACTTCCATTAATGGGGCTTTTAGTTGCATTTTATCGCTAACTTGGGCGTTAAAATTTTCCATCCTTTTAATTAGTCCGCTAACTGCATCTCTGCCCTCCACCGAACTAAAATTAAGTTGTGGGTGAATGGTGTTTTGCTTTACAATTTCTATGCCAAAATTTAGGTTGTGGCTGTTGCTATCGTACATTGTTGCATCGTAATCGCCAAGCAGGCTTAACCCGCGCGCGGTTTTTGTTATGCACTGCATAGCCTCTAAATATTGTTCCATTTCGCTTAGGCTTGCGCACATGAGTGAGCCACGCAATGTGTTGTTGCCACTGCCCACGCAGATGCCTGCCAAACCGCCATAAACATTTTTTGCAGCAGCGCAAAGTTCCACGCCTTTAACATCTGTTGACAAAAACAATTTAAACGATTTGTTTACAATTATTTTTTTAAAATCCTCGGCCAAATTATAGTTATAG
>CANPWT010000053.1 GCA_947584775.1 uncultured Clostridia bacterium
ACGCGTTTACGCGTCGCTAGAACAAAGGGTTTTACCCGCATTTGAAAAACCACGGGTTTACCCGTGGATTTTTATTCCAATAATTTGGTTATTTAGTCAAATAAAATATCTTTTAACATAATATCTATTGCGCTAGGTTTGTAATGCCTTTTGCTTTTTTCAAAATCAAAAATCCTAATCATTTCTTCATTTTGAGTTTCGTACATAGCGTTATACAAAAGATATTCAATTTCATCTGTAATAATTGGCGCATCGGTATAAAAAATCCAAATCATTTCAGCGTTATCAGATTGCGCAACACTTTTTGCCAAAATTAATTCAGCCTCGGCAAGGCTTTTTTCAGACGCAGTTTTATCAAAAGAGGGTAAATCTACGGCAAATTGAATAATTGCTTTATAATCCTTTGTTTCTGCCATGCCAGTAGATAATATTTTTATGTTTGCGCCATTAACCTTTTTTGCAAATTCGGAAATATATTTAGGTTTTTTAGTTTGTGCAATGGCCAAAGAAAGCCTATTTTTATTAGATTTTCCCACATTTTGCGCAAAATATAAAATATTTTCAGCGTCCTTACTTTCTGCAACAAAATTTTCAAATTTAGATACATTATAGCCTGCGTTGGAAAGGGCAACAATTAACCCAATATCATTATTTTCCATTGCCATTTCAGCAATGCCAGACAAATATTTATACCCATAACTTTTGCTTTTTAATTTTTTAACAGATTTGTTAATGTCTAAATAGGTACAATTTCTAAATTTTAAATAAAGTTCTTTTGTGCGAGGGGAAACCTGAGCCATACTATCTCCAATTATCAGTTATTATAATTTAATAGTTTATAAAAGTCAAACAAAAAGCAAACACAATTTTAAAAAATTTGTTATTTGTGCTTGTTTTTTTAAATATAATTAACTATGAAAAAACTTAAAGATTTTTACAACATCTATTCGCTTCAAAAACGATTTTTAGCGTGTATTTTAATAATTATTTTTGTTTTTTTTGCCCTGCTTGCGCGGGTGTTTTATTTGCAAATTATAGACGGCAAAAAACTGCAAGTTCTAGCCAAAGAGCAATGGCTGCGTGACCTACCACTAAGTAGTAAACGCGGGGAAATTTTAGATAGTTCGGGCGTAAGCCTTGCCTCAACTGTAACAACTTACGATGTGTATGTGCGGGCAAGAAATGTAACCAATCCAACCTTGCTTGCAAGTGAAATTTCCTCTTTGCTAGATATCGACTACGCCAAGGCATATTCCAAAGTTACAAACAAAGGGTATAGCGAAGTGCTAATAAAAATGCAGGTGGACGAGCACATTGCCTTGCAACTTGCCAAAATTGACGGGGTGTATTTATCGCAAAATGTTAAAAGGTATTACCCATATTCCTCACTGCTTACCCAGGTTTTAGGCTATTGCACAATAGATAACATTGGCCAATCTGGCCTAGAAGCCTATTACGATAAATACCTAAAAGGGGTGGACGGCAAAAGCCTAACCCAAACCAATGCGCAGGGCAAGGAAATAGATAATTCAATAAGTTATTACATCCCAAGCATCCCTGGCCTAAATTTAACCACAACCCTAGATGTCCAAATGCAAATAATATTAGAACAGGCGCTAAACAAAGCCTATGTTGAACATAAAGCAAAATCGGTTAGCGGGCTAATATTAAACGCCAAAACGGGCGGAATTATGGCAATGTCCTGCCTGCCAAGTTTTGACCTAAACGCCGTGCCAAGAAACGATATTGGCTTATTGCAAGAAAAAAGTAAAAACACCACAGTTGTAGATGTGTACGAGCCGGGCAGCACCTTTAAATTAATAACCTTGGCAGCCGCCTTAAACGAGGGCTTAACCAATGTAAACGAGCATTTTTACTGCGCGGGCAGAACAACGGTGGACGGCGAAACAATAAAGTGTTGGAAATCGGGCGGGCATGGCAGCCTAACACTTGTGGAAGCGTTTAAAAACAGTTGTAACTGCGTGTTTGTAAATTTAGCCTTGCGCATCGGGCTTGAAAAATATTATCAGTATCTAAATCTTTTTGGGCTTGGGCAAAAAACAGGGGTGGACATTTATTCCGAGTCCAGCGGCATTTTAATGCCCAAAGAATCGGTTAGGACGGTGGATTTAGCGCGCATCGGGTTTGGCCATGCCATTGCGGTAACTCAACTGCAAATGGCAAATGTTTATGCAAAAATAACAACGGGGGTGGATTTATCTCCACACATAATTCAAAGTTTAAATTCGGAAAACAAAACGCTATATTTAAATCAAACAAATTCCAGCCCGTTAAATTTAAAGCAGGAAACAATAAGCACAATTAATGAAATGCTGTTTAACAACGTTAATAGCGAGTTAAAGCCCACCTTTGTTGCTGGTTATGAGGTTGGAGGCAAAACAGGCACTGCGCAAAAGTATGACGAAACAGGCAAAATTGCAGTTGGCAAATATGTTTCTAGTTTTATTGGCACATATCCGGCCCAAAACCCCGAGTTAATACTTATTGCGTGCGTAAACGAGCCGAGCAACGGTGCATATTATGGCGGGGTGGTGGCAAAACCAATTGGGCAAGAGGTGTTTAGCAAAATATTTGAAACCAAAGCAATATCTCCGCAGGATGAAACCATGCTAGATTTTAAGCCGACCATAGAAATGCCAAATGTGGAGGGTTTAAGTTTGGCAGAGGCGTGCGCACAGTTAAAACAACTTGGCCTAAACGCAATATTTGACGGCGAGGGCGATTATGTGTTAATGCAATTACCGGCTGCGGGCAGCATGCTGTATCTGGGCGAAATAGTGTTTTTAATTACAAATTAAAATATTTTGTCTTATTTTGCAGTTTAAGTTTTGTAATTAAATATTTATGATAGATTAACTAAAAGGAGAATTATGAAATTATATAACATTATTTCTAATTTAAAATTTATAGGTATAAAAAATTACAGGGAAGTTGAAATAGATTCGTTAACCTGTTCAAGTGCTGAAAGGGTAAACAACGGCATATATTTTTGCATTAAAGGCTTAAAGACGGACGGGCATGATTATGCCTACCAAAGCATTAAAAACGGGGCAGTCTGCCTTATTGTGGAGCGGTTTTTAGATTTACCTGTTCCGCAAATTTTGGTGGAAAATGTGCGTTCTGCAATGTCGTATATCAGTTCAATATTTTACGAAACAAACAAATCAAACATCAAATTTATTGGCATAACAGGCACAAACGGCAAAACCACAACAACATACATTATTAAAGATATCCTATCCCGCATGGGCAAAAAAGTGGGGCTAATTGGCACAACCGGGGTGTATATTAACAAATTGCTTTTGCCTGCAACGCTCACCACGCCAGACCCAATAGTATTGCACAAATTAATTTCAGATATGTATAACAACGGCTGTGAATATTGCGTAATGGAAGTTAGCGCGCACGCAATTGCCCTAAACAAAATAGATAACATCAATTTTGATGTGGTTGGCTTAACCAACATAACCAACGACCATCTCGACTTTTTTATAACCATGGAAAACTATATTAAATGCAAAACCAGCCTGTTTGATTGTAAGCATGCAAAGTGCGGTGTGGTGGTGGCGGACACAACCAAAAAAGATTTACTAAAAAAATCTAATATAGAAATAACCAAAATAGGCAAGGATGGAACAATCAAAATCATTGCCTGCAACACAAACGCAAATCGCACCGAGTTAACTTTTTCAGTAAATGAAAAATTGTATAAACTATCAACAAATTTGCTTGGTAGTTACAACATTTACAACCTGCTTTTGGCATTAACTTGCCTAAACAAATTAGGGTTTAGTATGTTCGATTTAGTAAAAGCGGTAAATAAAATAGACTTTATTGTTCCCGGCCGATTTAATTTTTTAGATGTAAAAGCAAATTTTAATGTGCTTGTAGATTACGCCCACACGCCAGACGGAATAAAAAATGTGTTAAAAACAGTAAAAGAATTAAAACCTAAAAGGATTATAACCGTCTTTGGCTGCGGCGGGGATAGAGATAAAACCAAGCGCCCAGAAATGGGTAAAATTGCCAGCGAACTAAGCAACCTTGTAATAATTACAAGCGATAACCCCCGTACGGAAAACCCACAACTTATTATTGACGAAATTGTGGCGGGCATAACGCAAAATAATTTTGTAACCGAGCCAAACCGAAAAGTTGCAATTAATATGGCGCTATCCATGGCAAAAGAGGGCGATGTGGTTGCAATTTTAGGCAAGGGCAGCGAAACATATATGGATATAAATGGGGTAAAAATTCCTTTTAGCGATTATCAAGTTGTGGACGATTACTTTTTAAAATCAAGGGATACAATTAATATATGATAAAAATTCTTTTAGCCTTTTTAATAAGTTTTATTTTATCGGTTGTGCTTATGCCAATAATAATAAAACTATTAAAAAAGATCCATGCCTCGCAAACAATTTTAGGCTATGTTGAAAACCATAAAAGCAAAGACGGCACAACAACTATGGGTGGGGTAGTATTTATTATTACTACACTATGTTTAGCGTTTTTCTTTTTAGATTACAACATAACATGGCTTATGGTTTTGCTTGTTAGCATATTCTTTGGCGTAATTGGTTTTATGGACGATTTTTTAAAAGTAAAATACAAACAAAACCTAGGCTTGCGCCCATATCAAAAAATTATAGGTCAGTTAGGCTTGGCCATAATTTTTTCGCTTTTTGTTTATTTTTATGCAGAAACTAGGGGGCAGATTTTTTGGCTGTTTTCGTCTTCGCGCTTTAACATTGGCGCATTTGTAATTCCGCTTATCATTTTTGTTTTAATTGCCTGCACAAATAGTGTTAATTTAACCGATGGACTGGACGGGCTGGCGGGCAGCGTTAGTTTTGTATATTTAATATTTTTTACAATTATCACACTTTTGGTTGGTGGACAACTTTATTATGCCGGCGTAACCAATCCAATAATTTCTGACATTTACAGCATGGCAGTGTTAAGCATGCTTTTTGCTGGCTCTATTCTTGGCTTTTTAATGTTTAACACAAACAAGGCGTCAATTTTTATGGGCGATGTTGGCTCACTTTGCATTGGCGGCTTTATTGGCGCATCAAGTTGCGTTTTGGGGTTTGAATTTTTGCTGCCAATACTTGGCTTGTGTTTTGTAATTAGTTCACTTTCGGTAATCATCCAAGTGGCGGTGTATAAACTTAAAAAAAAGAGGGTGTTTAAAATGGCACCATTTCATCATCATTTGCAAATGTCCGCGTTGAGCGAGCCTAAAATTGTTGCAATTTATTCCGCCCTTACAATGAGCATTGGTGTTATTTGTATAATTTTATATCTTTTGTAATATTTAACACATTAAAAAATAATATTATATAGGAGTAGTAAAATGAAATTTAACAAAAAAAATGTATTGGTTTATGGCATGTCAATTTCGGGCGAGTGGGCGGCTAAACTTTTAAAAAAATTGGGTGCAGTTGTTTTTATTTATGATGATGATATTTCTAAACTCACATCCAACCCAGGGTATTATGTTTTGCAAGATGTAACCCCTGCTTTAATTAGCCAATTCGATGCGTTAATAGTTTCCCCTTCAATTGAAAAAACTAACCCCATTTTAATTATGGCTAAGGAAAATAATGTAAAAATTTTTAGCGAAGTTGAACTAGCCAGCCAATTTTGTAAAAATTTTGTTGCCATAACCGGCACAAATGGCAAAACAACAACCGTTGAATTAACCACACAAATTTTAAATGCCAAACACAAGGCAATTTCGTGCGGGAATATTGGCTATCCGCTTTCACGTGCGGTTTTACAAAATAAAAAAGCAATAAAGGTTGTTGAAGTAAGTTCGTTTATGTTGGAAAATTGCCAAACTTTTCATCCGCACGTTGCCACTGTTTTAAATATTCAACCCGACCATTTAGTAAGGCATAAAACAATGGAAAATTACACCCAACTAAAACTTAGCATCTTTAACAATTTAGGCCTAAAAGATTATAGCGTAGTAAACATAGATTTGAATTTAAACATACCCAAAACCAAAAATGTGGTTACATATTCATACAAAAAATTGGCTGATGTGTATTATAAAGAGGGCGCAATATATTTACACAGCACAAAATTATTTAATGTAAATCAATTAAAATTAAAAGGTAAACACAATATTTATAATGTAATGTGTGCCATTGCCATTGCTTCAATTTTTAAGGTTAAGCCACAAAAAATTGTTGATGCCGTTATAGATTACACTCCAAAAGAGTTCCGAAACCAATTTATTGGCAAAATTAACAATATAAATTTTGTAAACGATAGCAAATCCACCAACATCGCTTCAACGCTCTCCGCAGTGGAAAGTTTAAGCGGAAGCATAATTTTACTTGTGGGTGGGTCGAACAAATCGCTAGATTATAGCGAACTGTTTAATAAATTATCTAAACGAGTAAAATTGGTGGTGGCTTTTGGCGAAATTAAAGAGGAATTAAATGCGGCCAACACTAAATTTAACATGATTCTTGCGCCCAATTTAAAAAAGGCATTTGATTTAGCAATAGAATTTGCATGTGCAAACGACACAATTTTATTATCTCCCGCAACGGCTAGTTACGACCAATACTCAAATTTTATCGAGCGAGGGGAGCATTTTAACAAATTGGTAAAAGAGTATGAAACTAAAAAAGAATAGAATTATAGTTTTAATTTGCACCATACTTTTGGCCATTTTTGGCTGTGTTATGGTGTACAGCGCTAGCAAATATTCGGCAAGCGTGCAATACAACGATTCCTACTTTTACCTAAAAAAACAAATAATTGGCGTAACAATTGGCTTAATTGGGCTTATTATTTGTTCGTTTGTGTCGCATAAAATATTTAAAAAGTTTTATTGGGGTTTTTACATCGTTGGAGCGTGCTTCCTTTTGCTGGTGTTTATTCCCGGGCTGGGCAAGTCTAGTTACGGGGCAACAAGGTGGATAGGCTTTGGCTCGTTTACTATGCAACCAAGCGAAATTGCCAAATTTTGCCTAGTTTTGTTTTTGGCGGGCTTTTTAAGCGAGGGGGACAGGCTTGCCAAACCCAAAAATATCATCTTTTGCCTGCTTTTAGGCGGAGTGTACTGCTTGCTAATTATGTTAGAGCCAAACATGAGCATTACAATTTGTTTGGCACT
>CANPWT010000054.1 GCA_947584775.1 uncultured Clostridia bacterium
AGTTAAAAAACGACATTGTTTGCCCGGTTTGCAAAACCAGCTTAAGGGAGTTCAATTCCACCCGCAAACTAGGCTGCCCAAATTGTTACGAGGTGTTTAGAGATAGTTTAAACAAATTGCTTGCCCGCATTGCGCCAAACACATCGCACAAACAAGTGGTAACAAAAACCAGCAGCAAGGCCGACAAAATTTCCGCCCTAAAAGCAGATTTAGCCAAGGCGGTTAAAGAAGAACGATATGAGGATGCAAGCAAAATTAAAAAGCAAATTCAAGCGTTGGAGGCGGAAAATGAATAATGTTGTTTTTACCCGAGTAAAGTTTTATAGAAATGTTAAAGATTATAAATTTACCCGCAAGTTAGAGCCAAATAAAAAGCAAGAAATTGAAAACCTTGTGTTAAACGCTGTAAACGGGCAGATGAGCATTGTTCAAAACCCAACGGCCGACCTTGCTAAAAGAAAACTTATTGAAACCAACAAGGCCTACATTTCCACCGACAATAAAATAAGTTTAAACCTTTTTGGTGACGAGCATTTAACCATAATTTCGTCCGCTTTTGGGCTAGATTTATCTGCTTTTAACAATGCAAAAGCGCTTGCAGATATGCTTGGCAACAAAATTAGTTTAAGTTTTTCTGACCAATATGGTTATTTGATGAGCGATATCACCCACCTTGGCGCGGGCGTAAGTTTGGAGTGTGAAGTAAATTTAAGTTCGCTTAAATCTATTGGCAAAATTGAACAAGTTAAACAAAATTTAACCAAACTTGGCTACACGTTAACCGAAACCGAACAAAAAAATATCTATTTAATAAAAACAAATTGCAACCTAGGTTTAAGCGAAACCGAATTGGTTGGCGATTTTGAAAAAACCATAAACAAAATTGTAGACCTAGAAACGGAAAGCCTAAATATGTTAGATATAAATAAACATGACGAACTTGTAGATAAAGTTTATCGTAGCCTTGCAATTATGGGCTCGGCATATATGTTAAACACGGACGAGTTAAATGTGTATATAACAAATTTACTAACCGGGTTAAATTTAGGCATTGTAAAAATTAAGCAAGAAGATTTATGCGCCCTGTTTGAACTAAGCAAAAACGATAGCGAATTTATTTCAGTTGCTCAGGCAAAAGAACTTGCCAAACAGGTAAAAAATATTATAAAAGGAGTGCAATATGTATAGTTTAACAGATTCAGCAAACAAAGTAATTCAGGTTGCAACAAGTTATGCATCTAACCTTGCATGCGAAGTTGGAACAGAACATATTTTATACGCACTAACTAAAGTGGAAAGCAAATCTAAAAAATTGTTGTCCGCATATAGGGTGGACTCAAACATAGTAGAGCAAGTTTTGCAAAGCGTTGGCGCAAGCATGCCAACAAATGTTATAGAATTAACTCCGCGCGTTAAGGAAATGCTAATAATAGCCAACAATGTGGCCAAAAAAACCCACAGCGCATACATTTCAACCGAACATCTTTTAATTGCCTTGCTTAGCCAAGAAGATAGTTTTGCAATCAATATTTTAGGCGGAATTTTAAAGGTTAATGTTTACGAAATGCGCAATCGAGCCATCTCGCTTTTAAACGCAGGTGAACAGGCATCAAGCCAATTTGATAGCAACAATTTCACCCAAGTTGGCTCGCTAAAAGGGGAAGGCGGCAACGCACAGAACAATTATCGCAGTGTACTGCCTGAAGAATTGCTAGAAATGGGCAGCGATTTAACCCTGCGCGCTAAAAATGGCAAAATAGACCCTATTATTGGCAGGGACGCTGAAATTGAACGCATGATAGAAATCCTTTGCCGTAAAACAAAAAATAACCCCGTTTTAATTGGTGAAGCGGGCGTTGGTAAAACTGCCATTGTGGAGGGCTTGGCAAGACGAATTGTTAACAACGATGTGCCACTTTTCCTGCGAGGCAAAACCATTTATAGCCTAGATATTGGCGGGCTGATGGCTGGCACAAAATATCGTGGCAGTATGGAAGAAAAATTAAAAAACGCAATCGATTTAATTATAAACAACAAAAATATCATTGTGTTTATTGATGAAATTCACACCCTTGCCCAAGTTGGCAGCGAAAAAGGCGAGGCCAATCCGGCAGACATGTTAAAGCCTTATTTAGCACGTGGCGAAATGCAAACAATTGGCGCAACAACAACGGACGAATATAGGAAATATATTGAGCAAGATAAAGCATTAGAAAGGCGTTTTCAACCAATAACTGTTGACCCACCAACCGTGGAACAAACAATAGAAATTTTAAACGGCCTAAGGGAAAGTTACGAGGCTTTCCACAAGGTAAAAATAACCAGCCAGGCAATAAAAGCCGCCGCAGAACTAAGCGATAGATACATCCAAGATAGAAGTTTGCCCGATAAAGCAATCGACCTTATTGACGAGGCAAGCAGCCGAGCAAAAGTTAAATCAAATTCAGAGCCAAGCGCGGTTAAAGACCTTAGTGCAAAGTTGGCAAAACTTAATGCGGAAAAGGATGAGGCCGTAAACGCGGAAGACTTCGAAAAAGCCAGCAAACTGCGCGATAAAATTAATAAATTAAAAGAAGAAATTGAACGCCTTAAAACCCAACCGTACGACGACAATAAAATTGTGGAAATTAACGAGCACGACATCGCCGAGGTTGTTTCTAAATGGACAAATATTCCATTAACAAAATTAACCGAGGGCGAGGCAGAAAAACTTTTGCACCTAGAAAAAACATTGTCTGAAAGGGTTAAAGGGCAGGATGAGGCAGTAAACAAAGTGGCAAAAGCCATAAGGCGAAGCCGTATTGGCATACGCGACCCTCGCCGTCCAATTGGCAGTTTCTTATTCTTAGGCTCAACGGGTGTTGGTAAAACCGAATTAAGTAAAGCGCTTGCCGAAGCACTTTTTGATGACGAAAATAAAATTATTCGCCTTGACATGAGCGAATTTATGGAAGCGCATAGCGTTTCTAAACTTATTGGTAGCCCGCCCGGATATGTTGGCTTTGACGATGGCGGACAGTTAACCGAACAGGTGCGTAGAAAGCCATACAGCGTTGTGCTGTTTGACGAAATTGAAAAAGCACATCCAGAAGTGTTCAATATGTTGCTTCAAATTTTAGATGACGGCAGATTAACCGTCATTCATGGCAAAGTTGTAAGTTTTAAAAACACAATAATAATTTTAACTTCAAACATTGCAAGCGACAAAATTAACAAAACCAAAGTAGATTTAGGCTTTAACGATGGCAACGTATCCAGCAAAACAGACAACATTATGGACGAACTTAAAAAATATTTCAGGCCAGAATTAATTAACCGTATCGATAACATTGTGGTGTTCAACAAATTAAGTGCAAATGTAATGAAAGACATTGCTAAAAAGATGCTTGCAGACTTAAACAAAAATTTAAAACAAAGCAATATAGAACTAAAATTTACCACAAGCGCATTAAATTACCTTGTTAAAAACGGCACTAATGACGATTTTGGCGCGCGCCCATTAAAAAGGCTTATTACAACCAAAATAGAGGACGAACTTGCAGATAAAATGTTGCGTGGCGAAGTTAAATCGGGCGACCAACTTTTAGTAGATTGCAAAAACGATAAATTGGTGTTTTTAACAAAACAAGATAAACAAACAGACGAACAATAAAAAATAAATCCACTTTTGTGGGTTTATTTTTTAACTACGCCATTTTCAATCTCAATACGCTTAAAATCGGCGTAACAATTTCTATTTGTGTCCGCACACGCAGTTGCAATAACTTTGCTATCTTTTGCCATTTTGCTAATTAGGTCTTCGGCAATAGGTATTAAATTGTTTGTTAAACCATCAAACACATCTTCTATCAAAATATATTTTGGCTTCCTCAATTTAATTCTTATTAAGGCAATAATTTTTTTGTCCGCTGGGCTTAAAAATTTTACTTTCAAATTTAAAAGGTCAACATTTTTATTTTCTGGCGTTTGATAAAAATCTAAATAATTTTTTAAATTTAACTCATTTATTTCATTAAAAACAAGGTTTTTTGCCGTGTTTTTGTCAATTTTTCTAATTTTTAGCGGATAAATTAAATTTTGAATAACCGTTTTATTTTCAAATAAATATATTTCTTTTGGCAAAAATCCAACATTTAAATCCTTGTCCTTAATGCTAAAAATGTTTTTGTTGTCAATAAAAATTTCCCCTTTGGTGGGCTTTTCAAATTTACAAATTAAGCGCAAAAACGAGGATGAATATAATCTATCGCTCGATATTAAAAGCGTGTTGCCATCAATTTTTTCGTTAATGTTGTAAAGGGTAAAAAACTCGCTAAAATGTTGCAAAAATAAATTTTTAAATTCAATCATAAATTTATTTTAACATAAATTGTTAAAATTGAACACTGTTTGGCACCTTTATATCACTAAATTTGCCAAAATTTATGTAACCTGCGCCCTCATTATCTACATTTCCCGTTAATTTTGTGCAGTTAGATAAAATAAGTTTTTTAATTGCTATATTGTTTAATTTTGGGTAGCGCGATTTTACATCGGCACAAATTCCCGCCACAATTGGGGTGGCAACGCTTGTTCCGCTCATTTCACAATAAAAGGGAAGACCATTATTGCAAGAAGTTAAATTTACAGCAGGCGCAATTAAATCGGGCTTGTGGCCGTACATCGTTGGCCCGCGGCTGCTAAACGGTGCTACTGCCAAATTTTGTTTGTCTAAGCCGCCCACGGTAATAATGTATGGGTTGTTGCCCGGGGATTTTATTGTTTGCTCGTTTGGGCCGCTGTTTCCTGCCGCTGCAACAATTGTAATTCCGCGCTTCCAAAGCGCTTCCGCACCGTGCGAAAGTGGGTCAAATTTGCTGGCAAAATCCGCGCCAAAACTCATACACACCACACTGATATTATAAACTTTGCAGTTCTCATACACCCATTGCATGGCGTCCAAAATTAAATTGCTATCGCTGTTGCCTTCGCTGTTTAGCGCTTTAATAACAATCATGTTTGCGCGCGGGCTAAACCCAATGTTGCTTTTGTTAACAACCCCGGCCGAACAAGCAACACCCGCAACAAAAGTGCCATGTCCGTTGTCGTCATAAGGGGTGAGGCGGTGGTTAACTAAATCTATAAATTTAATAATTCTATTTTTAGGCAAAATAAAATCTAGGTGCGGGTAAATGCCCGTATCTATAAAACAAATTGTTTGGTTTTGCCCCAAAAATTTTCCATTTGTTAAATTATGTAAATTTACAAATTTATTTTCCTCCTTACAAAATTTAACAATGGGCGAGTCGAAAATATATTTAACATCTTCGTTGTCCGATAAAATGCTAATATCAAAAAAATCGGCAAGCAGGCAAAAACAATTTGCAAACCGATATGCGCAATATTTGTATTTATATTTTTCCAAAAAAAGTTTGGTGTTAAAAAAGTTGTTAGTGCTAACAAAAATTTTTTGTTTGTTTAACCCTAACGCGCTAACCGAATTTAAAAGTCGCTTGCTAATTTTGCTTAAATTCATTAATCTTTAATCGCCTTAATTAAATTATCTAGCATTTCATTTTGTTCCTTGTTTAAAAATGGGGAAAGGGTAGATTTTAAATTGACAAGCGATTCATCAGTAAGTTTTCCGGCCTGTTTTAATTTTCCCGCTTCCATAATAAGGTTTCTCATTAAATCCTGCTGGTCCATATCTTTATACTTGTTAATAATCTCGGCATATTCGTCAACTTTTTCCTTATTGTTGTTTAAAATTTCCTCGCTATTTTTGTTGTTTTTAACAAAAGTTTTAAAATCTCTTGGCATATTTAACTCCAACAATAATTATGCAAACTTTTTTATTTTAGTTACTGGTACAAATACTTTTTTCATTGCATAAATATGTATTATGAATTTTGAAGATAGTAGATTTGCGCTTTTTACCGAGCCAAACGCGTATCAAAATATAGTTAACACTTCAAAAAAGGTGGAAACTCAGGCAAAAAAAGTGGTGTTTAGCGAGCCATATGAAAGCCTGCCCGCTTTTTACATAGACAACAATTTTAAAAAGGGCAATTGTAATTGCATCCCTAAGCCAAAACCCAAACCTCATCCCGGCCCACCACCAAACAATTGCTTTTCTTTCCCGTTCGATTTTAAAACAATTTTGCCACTGCTTTCCGGGCTAATTAAGGGCGGAAATTCTAATTTGACTAGCATATTAAACATATTTGAAAAACAAAATAACGAAAATCAAAATCAGGGCTTAAATTTGCCAAATATTGTGCAAACGTTAATTTCAAATGGCGGGCTAGATGGTATATTAAATATCTTCAAGCCAAAGGCAAAATCAAAAGCGCCAACTGAGGATGAAAGTAGCGAAATAAACATAAAAAACTACACCAGGATTGAATAAAAGTTATTGACAAATTAAAAAATTACTGTATAATAACTTAAAATTACATAGGAGAATTTATGAACTTAGATAGCCAAAAATATATGCTTTTAAAACAAGCATTAAAAAACAGCCCTACGCTTATGTGTATTCAAACAAAAGATGGCTTATATTTCTACGCCAAAAAGGGCGCAAGGTTTATTGAAGCCGCAACTTACGCATTAAGCATTTCTAAAAGATATGTTTTTGTAAGAAGTTTTTTTGTTTTCAATAATGTTGAAATAGAATTAAACAATTGCAAAAGTATAAAAGACGTACACGCTAAATACGAAGAATTAAATAAAGCCAAAAACACCAACACAGTAGAGTAAATTAGTAAGTATAAAATTAATTATAAAAAAGCATTAAGCCAAAATGTGCTTAATGCCTTTTTTTTCGCTGTGCCTATAAAGCACTATTTTTCGCCCAATGGTTGTCACAATTTCCGCCCCCAATTTAACCGCCATTTCAGTAAGTTCGAACTCGCTTGGTGGGGTGGTGTTTTCCTGCATGGAAATTTTTATAAGTTCATGGTTAAAAAGTTCCTCGTCAATTTGCTTTAACACCGTTTGGCTAAACCCGTCTTTAC
>CANPWT010000055.1 GCA_947584775.1 uncultured Clostridia bacterium
ATTTTAAGCCTTTGTTGATTCCAACGTTTGATAACGCCGGTAAAGCCATGACCTTTTGTTGTGCCAGAAACATCCACCATATCGCCCTCGCTGAACATATCAGCCTTAACAACCTGACCAAGTGCAAATTTGGATGTATCGTCATATCTAAATTCTTTTAAAACTCTTTTAGCGTCAACATTTGCTTTTTTGAAAGCGCCTGCTTGCGCCTTGTTAACATTTTTAGTTTTAACTTCGCCAAAAGCAAGTTGAACTGCATCGTAACCATCGCTTGCCACAGTTTTAATTTGTGTTACATAGCAAGGGCCTGCCTCTACCACGGTAACGGGTTGAACTCTGCCGTCATCAGTAAAGACTTGGGTCATGCCAATTTTTCTACCTATAATTGCTTTTTCCACAAGACACCTCCTATAATTCCACCTTGATATCTACGCCTGCTGGAACATTAATTTTTGAAATTGTGTCCACTGCTTTTGTGTTAGGGGCATAAACATCAATAAGTCTAAAATGTGTGCGAGATTCAAATTGCTCACGAGAATCTTTGTATTTGTGAGTTGCACGAATAATTGTAACCACTTCTTTTTTAGTTGGAAGCGGAATTGGGCCGGAAACTTTACATCCGGTTTTTGTTGCGGTGTCAAGAATTTTTGAAACCACATTTTCGATTAAGCCAATATCGTATGATGCAAGCTTAATTCTTAATTTTGTTGTTGCCATAAATTTTTCTCCTTTTATTTTTTTAGTAGCACCAAAACCGAGTTTAACTTTACAAGTAGCACGCTAGTTTGAGTTGCCTCACTTTTTCGTTTATACCTACCCGTGTGTAAAGTGCTAATCTTCAAAAATAAATTGGGCTGTTGCCCATATTTTTGCTCGGCGCCTAAAACGGCTATGGTCGGCACAAATTCCCATTTGTTGTTGCTAACAAATGCAACCTTATGCGTCTTCCCACATAGTTAGCAAGTGTATTCTATCAAATTTTGCTGTGTTTGTCAACCCTTTTTTTAAATTTTCTTTTACCCGCCAATATATACGCGCGCTCGCATAATACACACACGCGCTTTACGCCAGCGCACACGCTCGCGTTATAAAATGTCCTTTTATATTATTTTTTAACAAAATTATAAAAAACAGAATAATAAAAATGTAAGCCGAATAAAAATTTTGCTTTAATTTTTTAAAAAATAAATAAAAAATGTTAAAAATTTTTAAAAAATAGCAAAAAAGTGGCAAATTTTAACCATTTTTCACGGTTTTTTATACAATTTTTAAAATTTTTTAAAATTCTAACCTGCAATTTTTTAACAACCCATTAAAGCAAAAGCCAAAAAATTGGCATTGATTTTTATTCGTTTTAGTACGTAATATGACGGAGTTTCCGCTTGTTAAGTAAAATGAGGTAACGCGCAGTTGTCGGGGTCCACGCAAAACTCAAAAGTTTTTGGGGGAAAAGGAACGAACAAACTTAGGCTTACAATTGCATAACTTAGTGAAGCAATTTAGCAAAAGTGCAGTTTGTGACGTGAGATTCACTCCATGCGCTGACGCTTAGTCGGAATGACAGGCTAAAGTATACCATTTGTAACAATTTTATAAATCTTATAATGACCTTGTAGGGAAAGGAGTAGTGAGGGAAAACTTTTGGGTTATAACTTAAAAATTAATATAGGCCTTAAAAAATAATAAGTTCCAATTGCAAAAAGTAAACTTGGATTTTTAGGCAATTAAAATAATTTAAAACTTTTTTTAAAAAAGGTATTTACAAATTTCAAAATTTATGTTAAGATAAGGTAAATTAAAAAAAAGTGAGGTAAAATATGTCTCAAAACAAAACAACTGAAAATTTATTAAAAGGTAAAAAATATTTAGAATTAAACAATTTAAATACAGAAGAATTGCGCAAAAGATATCTGCTTAAAAAAGCGCCGAACGAAATTGGCAAAAACTGCTTTGTTGCTGATTTTAATGAAAGTTTAAACAGGCCTAACCCATCAGGCGACAATTATCTTTGTCCGCTATCGGCTTCTTTAATGGGTGTAAATTTAGACACTATTACCACCAGAATAGCCGTAAAAATTGAACCATTTTTAGCAGAAAACACTAAATTAAACACAAATAAATTTTGCGAAGACCTTGAACGCTTACTTGCTGAAAATAAAGATTTAACTGCAAAAGCAGCCGGCTCAACCTCTGCAAAGCCAACTGAATTTGTAACACAAGTTGCTGATTTCTTTGTTTATATCTTGTTAAATAAAATGTATAATAATATTGTAGAAACAACTGATACATTTTAAAAAAAACCGCATTAAAGCGGTTTTTTTGTTTGCTTATAATACATTATTGTTGCTCGTTTCCACCGAATTTGTTTCAGTTTCCACAGACTCAGATGCGGTTTTAACCCGTCTGCTCGTAGCGCCCGTAGCAACAGCCATTGTGTCTAAATTTACTTGTGTGGTAATTCTTCTTCGCCCGGTGCCTGCACCATCTGTGCTTGTGCTTGGAGCGCCGCCATTAGTCATTGTTGTTCCTGAGTAAACAAAATATGGGGTATTTTTTTGTCCTTTATTTGTTTCCCGCGCGTTGTTTGTTTTACCAGATTGTGGAGTTATTTTTTGATTGCCTGTTCTTTGGTTGCCTACTTTTTTCCCGATTGCTTTTCCGTTTTTATTATTAGTTGATGCTTTTCTGATAAGATTAGGCTTTTTATTTTCTTGCTTTTGGGTTGATTTTTCTTCTTTTTTCTCAGTTTTCTTATTATCGTTTGTTTGCTGAGAGGCAGCCTCTTTTTTTTCTTCTACTTTTTGCTCATCGCCAAGGTTTTCAGGCTTAACGCCATGCTCAGTTAAATAATTGTAAAGTTCGCCTTTGTTATTTTTGGTTTCTGCCTTTTCTTGCCTTGCTTGCATTGCGTGCAAGTAATTCATGGCGGCGTCTTTTAAACTGATTAGGCTCATTGAACTTATATCTAAAAGATAGTTGCCGTTAAATGTGTAAATATTAAACAAGTTTTCACGTTTTAAGTTGATGTTGTATAAAAGGTTTGTTCTTTCCGCATTAAATTGTTGTTTTTGTTCGTCCGTTAGCAAATATAAATATGATTCAATTGCGTTATCTAAAACTTCGTTAAAGGTTTTTGCAAAATTTGGCCTATCTACCCTAATAAAATCTGGCTTGCCGTTTAATGTCTCTTTGATATGGTTATTTACTGCGGTTTTAAGTTCAGGGTAATGGGAAAGCACTTCAAAATTATTTAGTGCATACTCTTCTTCAATCGCTTCAACTTCTTCTTCCTTATCTAAAAGCAATTTGTTTGCGCAAAGCAAAAATTTAAACCTGTCCACCAGCCCAGCATAAAGGGCAAGTGTTTCCTCATCCATGTTAAACACATCCAACACTTGGCCACCAAATGGCTTAATGTTCCAACGTTTGTAAATTACGTTTCTATCCACCACACCCGAAGTTTCAACCTCGTCCAAAACAAATTCGTGAATATTGGAATAACTGCCTGAGTTTAGTTTAAAGTTGGCCTCGTAATTTAATTTTTCCGCAAGCGATAAAGTTACTTTATCTCCCTCGTAAGTTACAATAAAAGTAATTTGTTTATCTAATTTTATAGCACTTAAACAAACTTCAATATTATCTTCTGTTTGATGCAAATATTTTGGCATTTTAATAAGTTCTTTAATAATTTGCGCGCTGACCCTATATTCGCCTTTTTCATCAAAATCGCCGAGCATAAAGCCTAAAATAGTATGCCTCAAATTGTTAAATTTGAGATATTGAATTTGCAAACTATCTTCAACATAGCCAACCGGGCTATCTTCTTTTAGATAATGTGCCATAAACCTTACTCCTAGTTTGATTATAACACAACAATTTTTTTATTGCAAACAAATAATTAATCAATCGACAAATTATGCCCAAATATTTTTAAAAAAACTTTAATGGTTTTGCCCATTAAAGTTAAACATTATTCGTCTTGTTGCGCCAATTTTGCCTGTTGGTCGGCAACGGTTAAAGCGTCTATCATTTCGTCAAGGTCGCCGTTCATAAATGCGTCTATATTATATATGCTTAAACCAATTCGATGGTCGGTTACTCGCCCCTGTGGGAAATTATATGTGCGGATGCGTTCGCTTCTATCGCCCGTGCCAACTTGATTTTTTCTGTTTTGGCTGTATTCCGCCACCTTTTGCTGCTGATAATAATCGTAAATTTTTGCACGCAAAATGTTAAAGGCTTTTTCTTTGTTTTGCGTTTGGCTGCGCTCGTCCTGGCAACTTACAACAATCCCGGTTGGAAAGTGGGTTATGCGTATTGCCGAGTCGGTTTTATTAACCTTTTGGCCACCTGCACCGCTGCTTCTGAATATATCTATACGAATATCTTTTTCGTTAATTTCAACATCGGCATCTTCCATTTCTGGCAAAATTGCAACCGTGGCGGTGGAAGTGTGAACTCTGCCCTGGCTTTCAGTTTCTGGCACGCGCTGAACACGGTGCACGCCCGATTCAAATTTAAAGCGAGCATAAGCATTTTTGCCCTTAATTATTGCTTGAACTTCTTTAATGCCTCCCAGACCGGTTTCCTCTATTGAGTTAATTTCCATCTTAAATTTGTGTGCATCGCAATACATTTGATACATCCTAAGTAGGCTGCCTGCAAACAGCGCGCTCTCCTCGCCACCTGCGCCACCGCGGATTTCTAATATAACGTTTTTTGTGTCGTTTTCATCCTTTGGAAGAAGCAAAATTTTAAGGTTATTTTCACTTTCGTCCAACTTAGTTTTTAGCGATAAACTTTCGTCCTTTAACATATTGCGCATCTCTGGGTCGGTTTCAGTTTGCAACATTTCGCCCGCATCGGCCAAATCTTTTTCTATTTTTAAATATTTTACAAATTCGTCCATTAAAGGAACAAGGTTAGAATGCTCTTTAACCTTTGCTTGCCAAGTTTTTGTGTCTGCAATAATTTCTGGGTCGGCAATTTCTTCAGTAAGTTTGTCAAACCTAGCCTTTATTGATTTTAACTTTTCAATCATATTTGCTCCTTTTTAAAAATTAAAACGCGCTCGATGTTATTATAGTCCGTTACGCACTTTTCAAATTTTAGTTTGCTCATTATTTTTTTTACACTTTGCGCCTGGTTTTCGCCAATTTCTAAAATTAAATAACCGTTTGGTTTTAGCGCTTGTAAATTGTTGGCAATAATACGATAAAATTTTAGCCCGTCTTGCCCACCGTCAAGAGATAAAAGCGGGTCAAAATTTTTAACTTCATCGTCCAACAACTCTATTTCTTTGCTTGGAATATATGGTGGGTTGGAAATTACAACATCAAAGTTTTCCTTTATTTTTTTAAACATATTTGAATGTATAAATTTAATTTCGGCCGAATTTAATTTTGCATTATATTTTGCAACTTTTAGTGCTTTTTTACTTATGTCGCTAGCATACACTTGCGCATTGGAAAACTTTTTAATAGATATTGCCAAACAGCCGCTGCCCGTGCATAAATCTAAAACCTTTGGCAAAATTTTAAATGTTTTTAAATAATTTAGTGCGCTATCTACCAGCAATTCGCTATCCTGCCTGGGCGCCAAAACATTGTTGTTAATTTTAAATTGTAAATTATAAAAGTAAGATTTTTTAAAAATTTTGTTTAAAGGTTTATGTTTTAAACGCAATTTTGCATATTTTTTTATTCTTTTTTCGTCCGCTTTTTTTAAGTCGTTAACAAAAATAATTTCAGTGCGCGGAATATTTAAACAATAGGCAAAAATGTAATCCACATCAACTGCATCAATATTGTTTGCCTTAAACTGCTTTTTTAATTGCTCCCTTAAAAGATTTGCCATAACACCCTTATAAAAACAAAAAAACGCACCTAATTTTGGCATGCAAAAAACAGTGCGATTTTTGTTTACTTTTTATTAAATCTTTTATTGAATTTATCTACGCGGCCTTCAGTGTCAACAATTTTTTGTTTGCCGGTGAAAAATGGATGGCAGTTATCGCAAACTTCTAGTTTAATAACATCGCCTTCTTTAACACCAGGTTTAGCAATTCTGTTTTTAAATTCAGCACCGCAAGCGCAGACAAACGTAACTTCTACGGATTTAGGGTGAATATCGTTCTTCATAAAATCTCCTTAAAATAGTTATAAACTTGTTAATTATAACTCTGTTAAGGTAATTTGTCAACATTTTTTATTGTTTTTCTATAATCTTTTTTGCTAAAAGGAAAATATCGCCCGCGCCTACAAACGCCACCGCATGGCTTGTAAGGTTCAGTTTAGAAAACTTTTTGGGACTAGACAAATACTGCGCATTTGGATTATGTTTTTTAATTTCTAAATAAAGGTCGTAAGCGGTGTCCCCGCCCG
>CANPWT010000056.1 GCA_947584775.1 uncultured Clostridia bacterium
TGTTTGTGCGGCGCGCCTGATAGTCAAACGCGGTGCTTATGCTGCTGACTTCTGTGTATCTGTTCATGCTTGGAATATAAATTTCAATATCCCAAGTTTGTGCCATACCGTGCGCGTAATCGCCGCCTGCAAGTTGAACAAGACGATAGTGAAGCCCAAGTTTTTGCACGATGCGTTCAGCCTTACCTAAAAGTTCGTTCCAAGCCCTGTCGTTATCTTCTGGCAAAACGTATTCCACCATTTCCACTTTGTTGAATTGGTGGCCGCGTATCATGCCTTTTTCTTCCGGCCGATTGCTGCCAGCCTCAATGCGAAAACATGGAGTGTAAGCAAAATATTTTTTCGGCAGTTCTGCTTCGTTTAAAACTTCGCCTTTGTGTAAATTTACAAGTGCAGTTTCTGCTGTTGGCAATAGAAAATTATTTGGCAAAAATCTTTTGTCTATAAAATAATCCTCATTTGCAAATTTAGGGAATTGACCTGCGCCAAAACCGCAATCGTATTTTAAAATGTGTGGCAAAAGTTTAAATTCGAAGCCATCGGCAAGATGTTCGTTTATGCAAAATTCAAAATTGCCCATTCAAGTCTTGCGCCAAGCCCTGTGTAAATCCAATTACCTTCGCCTGCAATTTTGGTTGCACGTTCGTAGTCTATAAGCCCCAAATTTTTGCAAAGTTCAATGTGTGTTTTTGGCTTAAAATTAAAGGTGGGTTTTTGTTTATATTCCTTTAAAACTATGTTGTTTTCCTTTCCGCCGGCAGGAGTGTTTTCAGTTACAATGTTTGGCAGCGCATAATAAATTTTATTAAAATTTTCCATTGTTTCGTTATATTCTTTTGTAAGTTCAGCCGCTTTGCGCGTGTTTTCTCTCAATTTTTCTTGCAAAGTGGTAGTGTCTTGCCCGTTACGCTTTGCAATTTCAAATTCTTTCGCGCCTTTATTTTTTTGTGCAAGCAAGGTTTCTTCCGCTTGCTTTATTTTTGTTGCTTTATCGTAAAGCGCAAGCATTTCGTCTAAATCCACTTCATACTCACGCTTTAAAAAGCATCCTTTGTAATAATCTTTTCTATTTTTAATATCTTTTATATCTAACATTTTAATCTCCTTTTTATTTTGTTTTAAGTTGTAGTTTATATAAAAAAACCTTATCCCTTACGGGACAACCTTAAATAAGCAATAAACAGAAGATAAAATTTCATAAAAAAACCTCCAAAAATTTCTTTTTAGAGGTGAATATTTATCCACGGTGCCACTCTAATTGGGCAAAGCCCCACTCATTATCTGCATTTTTTTGTTGTGCAGCGCAACCCAACTTTCGTTAGAGCCTCCAAGGTGGAAATAGTAATTGTTTTCATTTGCTTTCACCAACCGCAAACTCTCTAGATCAACTTTTACTAACAGTCTTTTCATCGGCTATAAAACTTTTTTCATTATATCACATTAAAATAAAAAATCAATATGTTTGGACGAAGTTTTAAAAAAAATTTAATAAAATTAGTGGGACAAGCCTATGTAGTGAATTAAAATGATAAAGTGTCAATTTTAAACAAAAAATTAAAAATTAATAAAAAAACAATAAAAAATAACTAAAAAAGTGGTTTTTTTGATGTAATTTATAAAAATTTTAAGGGTTGTGGCTATTATAAATTTTTTTGTGCTAAATCATTTTTAATTAATATGAAATTATGTTGTTAATTTTGAATAGTGAAACTATCTTGTTTTAAAAGAGGGTAAGATTTTAATGATTTGTCGTTTAAATTTTCCTTATTCATATCCACGCCAACAATTTGGCTGTTAAGATAAGTGGTGTAATAATAAATCCCTTTGGTTGTGTTGCAGCAAGAGGAATAAATTGTATATTCATATCCTTTTTCAACTTTGCAGCAGCCCTTTTGCTGTTCAACCGAGCGCAAAATATGGAAAAATTGATTAACATTTTCAACTTCATTTTCCCCCACAAGTGAATTTAATTTTGTAAAAGAAGCCTTAACAAATCTCGAAGCGGAAGATAAATCCCCCGGCAAACCTATTCCACCCATACCACGGCTGTATATTGACGGTGAATAATTTTTTGAAAACCTATTAAGCGGCTCTTCACAAGAAACATTTGCATAATTTGCCAAATTGGTTAGATGAAAATCAAATGTGGGGTTGTTTGTTAAAACGCCAATTGGGTTAGCATAAATTTTTACACCTGAATTTAGTGGTTCAACAACAATGCTTTCTTTTTTGTCGCTAATAAGCCAATGAAGTGGGGAGTGGGGCAAACTTGCGCTAAAATTTTCATCATAAATGTTTATGTTGGCGAGCATAAGTTTTGCTTCGGCAACCGATTTGCAACTGCAAAGAATGTAAGGAATAAATTCAAAGGGTGCAACATTATTTTTGCTTTTATTAAATTTTGGGTAAACAGCGTTGCCTGGGAAATTTAAACCTGCAATGCTTAATCCTTTTTCGTTGGTTGCGTCATAATAAAGCGGGTAATTTTCTTGAACAAAGGCCATGCCTATCATTGCGTAATGCTTGTTGTTTTCCCCCATGCGCCTAAATTTAAATGGGTAGTTGCGTGGGGTGATTGTAACGGTTTCGTTATAAGAAAATTCGTAATCTAAATTTCTGCCAAAATAATGATTTTTTGCTAAAAAACTAACTGCGGTGCACATATTTCCTCCTAAAACAATTATAACACAACAACCCGCCAAATCAAAAATAATTTAGTTTAAACCTTAAAATTTATAAAAAAAAGCAGCCTTGCCGTCGCTTTTAAATTGATAAATGTCAATACCCAAAATAAAATATATCATTTCAAATAAAAAAATCAATCATTGTGATTGATGTTTTTGGTGGAACATAAGTCGTCTAAGTTGCTTTTATTTTGTTTTGGTAGATTATGTTGGAATCCATAATAATTTGTTCAATTTCTAAAGATTTGTTTAAAATTAAAATTTTGCATTGCTCGCCTTCACAAATTTTGCCACAATTTTCCCCTAACAATTTGCCAGGGTTGGTTGTTACAAAAGGCAAAACATCTTCAAATTTTAAACCCTGTTTTACCAATTGTTGGATTGTGTTTAACAAAGATGTTGGATATTCTTTACCAGAAAGGCCTTGCTCCATAACTCCAATTCCCAAATCGGAAGAAATTGAAATTTTGGCCATGTCAATTTTGCGCTGTTTTATTGCGTTAACCAACGGATCTAATCTTTTGTCATACTCCCCGCTTATTGCAGTGTAATCTATATAGCAACCTTTTGCGGCATATTCCAATATGCGATTATAATATTTTTTTGCGTGGGTTAATTTAAATAACGAATAAGGCACATTTGTTTCTTTAACAATTTTATCTATCCAACCCAAATTATCTAACTTGCCCGAGTCAATCTCTTGCCAAGAAACTTTTTCACCGCGCGCAAAAGGATTGTCTAAATGAATATGGACTTGTACTGTTTTGCCGCTTTTCTTACCTGCTTCATATGTAGAAATTGAATCTTGAAGTAACTTTTCATAACTTAAATTTGGTTTTGGGCGTTGTGGTTGAAATAGTGCAGTTTTAATGCCAATTACATTTTGATTGTTTAAAATGTATTCAGAGGTGTTTTCAACATAATTTTTAGAGCCAGCCAAACAATATGCATCAATCTTATATTCTTTTTTTAATCGCTTGGCAATTTCTATAATTTTGTCCACATATTTTGGCTCGCTTTCATTTGATAAAACGCAAACCAAACTGCCAACACCGGCGCAAATTATTCCTTCCGCGTCCCAATAATTGCCTAAAAGATGTTCATGCCCATCAACAAACATGGGGCAGACAATTTTTCCCGTGCAATCTATAATTTCATAATTTTCGTCTTTTATTTTGCCAATTTTTAAAATTTTTCCATTTTCAACTAAAACATCTTTAATGCCTAAATTTTTAGGAGTGTAAACATTGGCATTTTTTAATAAAATTTTCATTTTTCTCCCTAATGTTTTATTTTGTTTAAATTTTATGCCTAAAATGTGCCTAAATTTCGGCAAATGCTATATATAGCGCAAATATTAATAGATAATTCACAATATATAGTAATTAATATAATTGGTGGAGATGAGGGGAGTTGCACCCCTGTCCTAACAAAGGGAGTAATTATACACTACATACTTAGTCAATGACTAAATTTGCCAAACTAAATTAACATTGACACTTCAATTTGGCTAGCCTATTTGTACGCTTTTAAATGCTAGGCGAAATTTAAAAGTGTTGCCCGATATTCGACGCCAGAAAATAATGTATCGGTACCATTAAACTGACGGCTACGCATTAAGCAGCGTAAGCAAGTTTATTGTTATTTGCGTTTATTGAGTTCGTGCAAGCGAACACATGTTTAGCGAGATGTCGCTCGGTATGCGTATAATTAAACACTTTGCTAGTCGAAACTATTTCATCCCCATGTTGCAGGCAGCGCCTTTTAGGCTTAATAAAATTGTAAATGTTGCCTTATATTCTTGGCTTTACTTTAAAGCATAATGTTAACACATTAAATGTTAATTTACAAAATTTTGCTTGTTTTACGGCTTGCCTTTGCTTAAATATTATTATAGCATAATATTAAAAATTTTCAATAATTTTTATAAATTTTTAAAATTTTATTAAATTTTTACAATTTTTTTTGTAAATTTTTACAATTTTTTTAATTTTTTTTAAAATAACGGAAAAATTTTTGCGGCGAATAAATAATTGTTTGCTTAAATTTTTTAAGATAAAAATCCTTTTCTTTTTTTTATTGGTTTGATATAATTTAAAAAAGTGGGGTAAGTATGAAAAAAACAAAAATTGTTGCAACAATTGGGCCAAGTTGTGCAGATTATAGCACGATGAAAAAAATGTGTGTTGCAGGGTTGGATTTAATAAGAATTAATCTTTCGCACGCAAAGCAAAAAGATATGGACGAAATTATGCGCAACGTTAAACAACTAAGGAAGGAGTTAAATATTCCTTTGCCTGTGATGATAGACACGCGCGGGCCAGAAGTGAGGGTTAAAACTTTTAAAAATGGCAGTGTAAACATAAAGCGCGGGCAAACTTTTACATTCACCGGGCGCGAGGTTGAAGGCAACGATAAAATTGTAAGTTTAAATCTACCCGAAATTGTAAAAAATGTTAAACCTAACAATAAAATTTTGGCAGTAAACGGCTTGTTGTGCTTTAAAGTTGTTGAAGTAAAAGGTAAAGATATTGTTACAAAGGCGCTAAATTCGGGCGTGATATCTAACCGCAAAAGTTTGTTTTTGCCAAATGTAAAATTTAACACGCCATATTTAAACGAACTTGACAAGCAAGACATTTTGTGGGCAATAAAAAATGATGTAGATTTTATTGCGTGCAGTTTTGTAAATTCCAAATTAGATGTGTTGGATGTTAAAAATTTTATAGCCCAGCATGGCGGAAACATGAAAATTATTTCTAAAATAGAGTCGGCTTTGGGCGTTAAAAATTTTGATGAAATAATTTTGGAAAGCGATGGCATAATGGTGGCTCGCGGCGATTTAGGCGTGGAAATGCCAATGGAAAGATTGCCCGAGTTGCAAAAGATGATGATAAGCCGTGCCAATCAATTAGGCAAAATTACAATCACGGCAACAGAGATGTTGGAGAGTATGATTTCTTGCAACCGACCAACGCGCGCTGAGGTTAGCGATGTGGCAAATGCGGTTTATGACGGCAGCAGTGCGGTTATGCTTTCGGGCGAAACAGCCTCGGGCAAATTCCCAGTTGAGGCGGTTAAGACCATGGCAAAAATATGCGTAGCAACCGAAAAAAACATAAATTATCATGTAAATTTTGCCAACAGTCAGTTTAAATTTTTAAACACCACCGATGTAATTTCTAACAGCGCGGTCAACGCTAGTTTTATAGCGCCAGCCAAGGCAATTATTGCATTTACAACGGCTGGGGAAAGCGCAAATATGGTTAGCAGATTTCGCCCAGCGTGCACAATAATTGGCGCAACATCATACCCAAAAACTTATCGCCAATTGGCAGCAAGTTGGGGAGTAACTCCCGTGCTAACCAAAGTTTATAACTCTACGGATGATATGTTTAGGTTGGCGGTTGACGTAGCAAAAGCCAACAATTTAAGTTCGGGGGACAATGTTATTAT
>CANPWT010000057.1 GCA_947584775.1 uncultured Clostridia bacterium
ACTTACGATCACCCTCTTTTAGAGCCTATATTAAAGGTCACATATGGCTGTATGGTTTATCAGGAGCAAGTCATGAGGGTGTGCCAGGACTTGGCTGGTTTTAGCCTTGGACAAGCGGACAACATTAGGCGCGCAATGGGCAAGAAAAAAATTAAAGAGATGTTAAAATGGAAAGAGGCATTTTTGCACGGCCGTGAGGCGTTTACTGACGACCACGGAAAATACAATCCACCAATTATTGGCTGTGTAAAAAATGGCGTAAGCGAGGAAATTGCAAATTTAATTTGGGACAAAATGGAGGCGTTTGCATCCTACGCGTTTAATAAATCGCATGCGGCCGCCTACTCGCTTATAACCTATCAAACCGCTTATTTAAAGTGTTATTACGAGCCTGAATTTTTGACCGCGCTATTTAACAATAGAATTACTAAAAGTGATAAAATTAAGCATTATTTAGCCTATGCAAAAGAGGAAAATATTGCCGTATTGCCGCCTGATATTAATAAAAGCCAAACCCTATTCTCTACTGACGGCAAAACAATCAGGTTTGGGCTTGCTGGGCTTAAAAACGTTGGTGTGGGCGTAATTGATGATATTATTAAAGAACGCACCGAAAATGGCGACTATGTTGATTTGGCCGACTTTATTTGGCGTGTTAACAGCCAAGCGCTTAACAAAAGGTGTATTGAAAGTTTAATTAAGGCGGGCGCTTTTGACTGCTTTAACCGCCCAAGAAGCCAGTTGATGGCAGTTTATAGCATTATGGTGGACCGCGCCATTGAGCGAAAGAAAAAATCTATGAACGGGCAAATGGATTTGTTTGGCGATATTATTGAAGACTCAAAACTTATTGAGGACAGTGAATACCCTAAGATTAACGAATATGTTAACATGATAAAACTACAATACGAAAAGGAAATTGCAGGCACATATCTTTCTGGCCACCCGCTGGATGAATATATTAACGAAATTAAGCAATTTACCTTTAATTCTAGTTATTTGCCTAATGAAGAAGTTGAGGACGAAAATAATGAGGACGAAATTAACCAACTTGCCAATTTTGACGGCGAATTTAGCGAAGAAGAAGAGGACGTGCCTTATAACGGGCTAAAAAATGGGGACAGTGTTGTGTGCGGCGGAATAATTGCTAATGTGCGCGTGCTTCAAACCAAAAACGGCAGCAGGATGGCGTTTTTAACCGTTGAAGATTTAACGGGCAACTTTGATGTGGTTTTATTCCCTAAAAATTTTGATAAATATAAAGACCTTTTGCACAACGACCAACTTATTAAAATTAAGGGCAAATTTTGCTTGCGAGATGGCCAAAAACCGTCCATTAACGCGGACAGCATTGAAGTTTTAGCAAATGAAAAGCATGAAGAAGTTAATGCCCCAATCGAAGAGGTTGAAATAATAAAACCTAGGAAATTGTGTTTAAAATACAACATTTCAGACGGGATTGTGCATCTTGCAGTTAAGAAAATTTTAAGCGAATATAACGGCTCGGACGAAGTTTATATTAAAGATAGCCTTACAAACAAAACATATAAATCTAGCATGCTTGTAAATATTAAGGGAAGTTTAATTTTTGAACTTGAAACAATATTAGATAAAAACGACATACATATTTGCGAATAAAAAACCACATTTGTGGTTTTTTTAAAAGTCCTCTTCCTGTTTTAGGGTTGGTTGGGGCTTTTTCTTTTTATAGCCAAACAATTTAAGCCTGCCCTTAGAAAAAATTGTAACTAATAAAATGTAAACACTGCTAATGCCTATTAAAACATATATTAAACGGCTAAAAATGTTGGCCTGCGTGCCAAATATGCCCGCCACAAAATCATATTGAAGCGCGCCTATTGTTAGCCAATTTACTCCACCTAAACATGTTAAAATAAAAGCAAAAATCCTCATAATTTAACCTCTAAATATATTTTTGCTAAAAATTTTAAATTTATTTATTATTTTCAATTTAAGTTTGCATCTTGACAATTTTTATTTTTGACTTATAATGTTAGCGGAGAAAAAAATTATGAAAGACGATTACAGCAGATTATTTACTAAAATGATAAATATTACCTCGCCCATGCAGGATAAAATTCTACAAAGCCTTATTCCGCTTAGCATAGAAGATATTAAGGACGGCCTAAGCATTTTTTATGGCGTTCCTTATAATGAAAACATTTTTAAAAGTTTGGCAGATAAATTGATGAATTTATTTTTGGACAAAAAAATTGGCATAGCCACTGTTGTAAAATTTGCAAATGCGGGGATGGACAGATATTTAGTTGATAAAATTGCAAAAATTGATATGCCAGAATTTATAGGTTATTATGCGCAACATGTTAAAAACACCAATATAAACAAATTATACGATGCAATTATTAATTTTAAAAAGGTTGAGTGGATTGTTAAATTTAATATTATTGTTCACCTTATGGGCGATAAAAAAACAAAAAAAGCGCTTGATAATTGCATTAAAAGCGAAAATGACGAATATTGGCTTGATAAATTTAAAAAATTTAAAGATGAATTTGGCCAAGATTAATTTTATGGTTTTTAGGAGGTTTTATGGAAACATTAATTAATAAATGGTGCGAAAGAATTTACAATTTGCTTTTAGGTCAAAAAGATGATTGCCTTAAAAGCGGCATCCACACATTTTTAACTTCACCAACCAAAAAAATTGTTTTAAACTATGTTGCAGATAGGCTTATGTTCGACTATAAGAACGCGAATATCGACATTAATAAAATAACGGATTTTGCTTGTGCTGGCATGGACGAATTTTTGATTAAGCGAATTAACAAAATTGCAAGCGCGCAAGATTTATTTACATACGCTAAAAATGTGCCAAACACAAATTTAAATGTGTTATATTCGGCAATTTTTGATTTAGATGACGGCGAGTGGATTTTTAAATTTAATAAAGATATTAAAAAAATGGATTTAAAAAAGGCATGTTCAAAAATTAAAGCGTCCAACAATGATTATTGGCTTGAACAATTTAAAACTGAATTTATTAATACGCAAAATAGTTAAATTAAAGTAATAAAAAACACTTATTTAAAGTGTTTTTTTAATTGTTCTGCTTTTCAATTTCCGCCTGCAAGCGTTTATAGCCTGCTGGCTCTACAATTTTTATTTCCCTATACGGGCAAGCGGTGTAGCATTTTAAACAAAATATGCATTTAGAATAATCTATTTGGGCATAAAGTTCGTTATTTTTATCTAATTTCATTTCAATGGCTTGGGTTGGGCAAATTTTAGAGCAAATTGAACATCCCTTGCAAGTTGAAGTTACCGCCACCCTCTTTTGATTTGCAAAAATAAAACTTTTTTGTTTTTTTAGTGGGTTGATTATTGTGGAAAGTGGGCACTCCTTAATTTTAAAATTATCTAATTTGAATTTAACAATATCTTCACCCAAAATGCGGAACGGGCGGTTGATATCTATTAAATTATTCTCCCTAGCGATGTTTATTATTGAATTTTCGCTAGTTATGCCCAAAATGGACAGCATGGCAGCGTCTAAACTAAAAATATTTTCACTTACTGCCAAGCAAGAAAGCATGCGCGGAGTTTCCCCCTCTTCCAGTGCCACAATGGCATCGGCTATATTTAAAACAAGTTTATCTTTTATAGTGTTATATAGGTCGAGCAGATAATTGTCAAAATCGGCAATGGTGCTAACTGAATTTAAAATTCTGGTTTTAATTTCGCCCGGCACAAAGCCAAACAAATTGGAAGTTGCGCCAAGATAGCCCAGCGTTTTATGTATGCGAATTTTGGAAAGGTTAATTATATAATCCACATTATTTATTTCATCTAGCAAAATATGGCTTTTTGCCCTAATACCATTTGGGCATGGCACAACGCAGGTTTTAAGGTTGTAACTTAACTCACATTTTGTTAAATTTTCCACTTCCAGCATGCCGGTGTTTAAATAGACTTGCTGCAAATTTTCTTTACTAAATTTTTTGAACGGGCTATCCACAATTACGCATCGGCAACCGTGTTCCAACAAAACATTTACTAGCGCTTGCACAACTACGGGGTTGGAGGTTTTGGCCTCATCAGGCGAGGTGTTAGAAGGCAGGCAAGCCTTAATCATCACCCTGCTCCTTGGCTTGATGGTGAAACGCAAACTTTCCATCGAGCGCTTTAAACTTTGCTCGATTGTTGCCAAATTGTATTCTTCTATTTTATTTAAAACAACATTTGCCATATATGTTATTTTAATAAAATGCGGTAAATTTGTCAAATATAACGCAAAGTTTAGGTCAAATTTAACAAAAATTGTTGCATTTATTTTGTAATTTAATTAAAATATTAGCATGATAAAAATTTGGGGCAAACTTGTTAATAAAGAACGGGTTGTAAAAAGCAAAACCATTGAAGTGGACGAAAAAACCACAACTTTTTTTGATATGCTAAAAACGCTTTGTGAAAGTTTAAACATTTCCACCCCGGTGTTGTTGAACAAGCACGTGTACGATTTTAACATGTTTAACCAAACCATTTTTAAGGCATCGGACTTTGTTGAGCCTATAAATTTTGATAAATTTATATTAGAGCATTTGCATTAAAACCCCGCCCGGAAATGGCGCATCAAAATACACAAAAACTGTTGACAAAGAATAAAATATAGTGATATAATACACTCGTCGATTAAAAAACGACTTTGACGGATTTATATAATCTAATTTTTTTTAATTTTAAGCATAAATAAAGTTAAATAAAATATAATAAATTCGTTATCATACAGCAAGGTTATATTTTTTTTAGGAGGACATTATGGAAAAAAAGAATTTTATGACCGCGGAAGGCTTCCAACGCACACAAGAAAGGCTTAACTACCTTAAAAGTGAAAAACGCCAGGAAATTGCCAAAAAAATTGCCGAAGCGCGCAGTTATGGCGATTTAAGTGAAAATAATGAATATGAAACCGCCCGCAACGAACAAGCTAGCATCGAGGAGGAAATTTTTGAACTTGAAAACAAATTAAAATCGGTTGAAATTATAGACCCTAAAAAAATTAGCACAAGCAAAGTTAATGTTGGCTGCAAAGTTACAATTATAAACCTTAAAACCAATCAAACCTTGGAATATAAAATTGTTGGCGAAACAGATTCCGACCCACTTAACGGCTTAATAAGCAATGTTTCCCCTATTGGCGCTGGGTTAATTGGCAAAAAAGTTGGTGATATTGCTTTAATTAAAACGCCTGCTGGTGTTACCCAATTTAAAATTTCTAAAATTAAAATTTAGTAAAAACGCCATAAATTGGCGTTTTTATTGTTACAGAAAACCACGGGATAGTCCCGTGGTTCAAAAGCGGTTTACCTTTGACAAAAAAATCCTCCTTTGTTAAGATAAGATTGTAATCCACACAAATCTAAATAACAAAGGAGGATTTATGTCATCAAGTGACACACATAGTTTAGCACATTCGACTTGGAATTGCAAGTACCACATAGTATTTGCTCCAAAATATCGCCGAAAAGTTTTTTACGGCGAAAAGCGCAGAGAAATTGGAGCAATTCTAAGGCGATTGTGCGAGTTCAAACAAGTAAATATTGTGGAGGCTGAAGTTTGCCCAGACCATGTACACATGTTGGTTGAAATACCACCAAAACTTTCAGTGGCGGGGTTTATGGGGTATTTAAAAGGGAAAAGTACGGTACTAATATATCAGCAATTTACAAATTTGTTTTTAAAGTACCGCCACAGAGAGTTTTGGTGTACAGGATACTATGTAGACACAGTGGGCAAGAACACGAAAAAGATAAAAGAGTACATCGCGAATCAATATAAGAATGACAGAATGATGGAACAAATGACAATAACCGAAGCGGTAGACCCATTTAAAAGATAAAGCGATTCGCGATACGCAAAAGTGGATTACGCGTTTACGCGTCGCTAGAACAAAGGGTTTTACCCGCATTTGAAAAACCACGGGTTTACCCGTGGATTTTTATTC
>CANPWT010000058.1 GCA_947584775.1 uncultured Clostridia bacterium
CATGCTGCAACCGTTGGCATTGCCAACGGTTGCAGCATGGCAGATAGCATACATATGTCGCGCTGCGCACTTAACCCACAAACTATGGACAATGGCAAGTTCAATTTAACCCCCGCCAAAAAGCAAAAACTCATTGTAATAATTGGCGGCGGCATTGGCGGTATGGAAGTAGCGCGCGTGGCAACTTTGCGCGGGCATAAGGCAACAATAATTGAAAAAACAAACCAACTTGGCGGCGTGTTTATACCAGCCAGCGCACCAGATTTTAAATCGGCGGACAAGCGCTTAATAGATTGGTATCGCAAACAGATTAAAGACTTAAAAATAGAGGTTAAATTCAACACGGAAATAACAGATTTATCCAACATAAAGGCGGATGAAATTGTAATTGCAACGGGCGCAAAACCACGCAAACTAAACATCCCCGGCTTTGAAAATGCAATAGAGGCAACCGACTATTTAAACGGTGCGCAAGTAGGCGAGCGGGTGGTTATAATTGGTGGCGGGCTTTCCGGCTGTGAAATTGCGCTAGATTTATTCAATCATGGCAAAAAACCTATTATTGTGGAAACGCAAAACGATTTAATGGTATCTAAACAATTAAGTTTGGCAAATTCGTCCTATTTGCGAGATTTTATTAAAACAAATAAAATTCCAACTTACCTAGAAACAAAATGCGTTAAAATAGACAAAAATTCGGTCAGCGTGTTAGGCGCGGATGGCAAAATTAAAAAAATTAAAGCAGATAGCGTAATTTCTGCGGTGGGCTACACACCTAATCCAATTGCAAAAGCGGCTAGCCATGTGCATATTGTTGGCGATGCATTGTCGGTTGGCAATCTGCGCACTGTTATTTGGCGTGCATGGGAAGTTGCAACAAAATTCTAATTGCTTAAAATTACATTTAATTGAAAGAAATAATTAATCGCTTAAAAAAAGTTTTAATCGCTTAAAATTGCCTTTTCCCAAATTGAAAAATTAAATCGCGGGTTAGCCATGCTTGTGGACGGCAAGCATAAAATTGGCAGCACCGTTTTAACGCTGCTTACAACTAAATTGTAGGCAGTTTTTCCATTGCAAATTATCTTTTTAACCTTAGTGTTTGGCGGTAAAATAAATGAAATATCGGAAACTGTATGCTCACTTTTTGTTAAATTTGCGTCCATCGAGCCGGTTATATCACTAGAAGAAACAATATCATAAAGGGCAATTTTGTGTTTTTTTAAAAATTGCTTTTTACTTTCAATATTGTCATCAATTTTTTCATCAAAAATTTTTTTTTATGAGAGGAACACCTAAGGTTTTCCCTCATTGCTCCTATTCCTATAAGGATTAATTAGAGAGATTGCTAAAATTTTTTCAATAATACAACATTCCTCTGTCATACCGAGCGAGGACATTTGTCCGAGTCGAGTGTATCTCTTCTTAATAAAATACCTCTCGGATGGGTGTGGGTGAAAACTTTGCAGCCTCCCTCATATCAAGAAAATCAAGGTTTAACAAATTAAAAATATAATCATAAAATGTTTTAGGCCGAATAAACGGCCAAAAAGTGAGTGGCATAAGTGTTATCTATAATAATTAGCAGTGTTGCAAGCATCATTTCAGGCATGATTTTGTTCATTATGCAGCACTATATTAAAACAAAACACACAGAAGATAAACAAGACAAAAAAGAGAACCACCAAAAAGATATCCTAATTCTTAAAAGCCTAAACGCACTTGGCAAACTTGCCGTTTCTAATTCAAACGTGCTAAAAAATGCGGAAAAGGAAGGAGATGCAAAAAATGCCCTTACCGAATATAACAAAGTAAATAGCGAAATGATGAATTTTTTAATAGAAAATTCGTCCAACAACAAGGGAGAATAGCATGGAAATAATTTGCGTTCCATTAATTATGGCAATAGTGTATGCTGTGATTGAATTTTATAAAAGCACCATCGCCAAAACTAACGATACCTTATTACGCATTATTCCAATTATTGGCGGCGTTTTAGGTTTGGTTGCGGGTATTGCGTTCTTTTATTGTTGCCCAAACTTAATTTCTGCAACCAATGTTGGCTCGGCAATAGTTATCGGGCTGGCAAGTGGATTAAGTGCCACCGGTTGCAATCAAATTTTTAAGCAACTTAAAAAATTTGGAGTAGATGTTAAACAGCCTGAAATAGATGTTCAACCTGAACAAACAAATTCAAATCAACAAACTGAAAACTTAAATTCAACATCAATTAAAGATGAAGCACAAGCAAATTCAGCAGATACAAATTCAACAGACAATACTTCAAATTTTTAAAATCAATCGCCTTTTGGCGGTTGGTTTTTTTATGCTAAGTATTGCAAATTTTAAAATAGCGTCAAAATTGCTTGCCTAAAATTTTTTAAAACGCTAAAATATAATTGTTAGGAGAAAATATGAAAAAGTTTTTTAAAGAATTTAAAGAGTTTATTTCTCGCGGCAATGTGTTAGACCTTGCTGTGGGCGTAATTATTGGCGGTGCGTTTTCCGCAATTATAACCGCGCTAACAAACGGCATTTTAATGCCACTTATCAATGCCTTACTTGCAAAGGGTGGTAACGGGCTTGAAAGCGCATACACAATTTTGGTTAGGGCAGAAACGGACGGCGTGTTGGACCTTTCTAAAAGCATATACATAGATTGGGGCGCATTTATAACCGCAATTATCAATTTCTTGCTCATCGCTTTGGTGTTGTTTATAATCATAAAAGCCACAATGAGCGCAAAAGGTTTCGTTGCTAAACAAACCAGCAAATGGCCTAATAAAGAGGAACTTAAAACCCTTAAAGAAAACGGCGTAAACATTAAAAATAAAAAAGCCCTTTTGGTTGCAACCGCAGAGTTGAGGGACAAAAACAAACCAGCCCCAGCCCCTGCAAAACCAACACAGGAAGAATTGTTAACTGAAATTTTAACCGAACTAAAAAAGCAAAATGCACCAGCAAAAGCCACAAAAACACCTGCAAAAACAGTTAAAACCAAATAAAAGCCGCAAGGCTTTTTTTGTTGCCCTTTTTTAATTTTCATTTTTATTTAAATAACCTTTTTAAAAGGTGATTTAAGTAACTTTTTATATTTTTGTTTAAGCAATTTTTTTACTTGGTGTTTTTTTGATAGCGGAAGTCATTTTTATTGAATTTAAAATTTTAAAAAAGAAACCTTAGTAAATCTGCTTTGGAATTTGTTATAAACTCGCTTGCATTAAATTTAAATTTGTGCTAATATAATTAAGCGTACCATTTTGGAGAGTTGTCAGAGTGGTCGAATGTGCCGCTCTCGAAAAGCGGTAAGGTGAAAGCCTTCGGCGGTTCGAATCCGCCACTCTCCGCCAGAGCGCAAATTTTATTTGCGCGGTATTCGTGACGGATTGCACACTTTGTGTGTCCACAATAAATTGTGGCGAACCGCGCGTGTAGTCGGTCGCAAGTAGGCGTTTCAAAGTGAGAGTTTTGCTCCCGACAATTGACGCATCGCTACGCTTGCTTAATGCGAATCCGCCACTCTCCGCCAACGTCGCAAACTGCACTTTTGCTAGTTTGCAAAGCGTTGCAAACATAAGCCTAAGTTTGTTTGCTCCTTCTCCCCACAAAACTTGTGAGTTTTGCGGGGACCCCAAAAATACGAAGCGCCATCTCCGTGACGGATTGCACTTTGTGCGTCCACAATAAATTACAACGAACCGCAGCAAGTTCGTTTTATTTTTTATGTGGGATTGTTTTGAAAGGTGTGACTATTAAAAAATATTTGTGTAAAATTTTAAAATATTTGGTTTAAATTTTTAAATTAATATTTTGGTTTAAGTTCAGTTTTAAATCTTTTACGTTGTCAATTACTTCATATTTTAAAGCAGAGGAAGGCGTTAGCCCCTCTTCCAAATTTTTGTTGATTTGGCTTAAAAATCCGTTATAGAAGCCATCAATGTTTACAATTGTTATTTTGTTTGAATGTTCAATCGCTCTTGCAGTTTCATTGCAAAATAAAAATTCTTCCAGCGTGCCCGTCCCGCCGGGGAACACAATGATGTGATCGCATTTTTTTATTTCGTTCAGCCTTTCCGCCTCATCTTTAGTGATTTTAGCAACAAAATTTTTTTCACCAACAAAATCAATCAGCGAAACAGAGTCGTTTTTATAATACTTTTCAGGAATAAAAAATTCCACTTTTTTGTTTACAGCATAAAAGGATTTCAAAATTTCGCCCATCAGCCCCTCAGTTGAGCCTCCCTGCACAAGCGTAACATCTTGATATTCCCCTAAAATTTCCCCAAGTTGTTTTGCCTGAATGTTTATATTTTCATTTTTAGCATATTTCATGCCCGCACAAACAAAGACTCGCATAATTTTTCCTATTTTTATTTAATTATATCATTTTTTACAAACTTTTCAATAATTTTTATCAACACCTTTACTAAAATCACATAAACATTTTTTGACTTGAAAATCCCAAAAACGAACATCTCAGTTTTGTTATTTTTTATTGCGTATTTTTTAATTTTGTGGTAAAATAATTGTATGAACATAAAGTTTAAAAATATAGAAACTGAGCGTTTGTTGCTAAGGAAGTTTACACAACAAGATTTGGATGATTTTATTGAATTTCAGTCCGACCCAACCATGTACAATTTTCAGCCGTCAGCAGCAAGGGGCAGCCGAGAGGAATATTTGCAAGATTTAACTAGATACATCTCTTTTTATTCCGCCAGCCCTACAAAAGCCTTGTTTTTTTGCGGTTGAGTATAAAGAAAATCATAAAGTTATAGGCAAAGTTACCGTCAGCGTGCTAGATGACACCCATTGCAGAATGAGTTGGGCAATCCATAAAAAATATCGCCACCAGGGGTTGGCATTTGAAGCCTGCCAAGCAGTAATGCAGTTTTTAAAGCAGTTGAATTTAGATAATAGCATAAACATTTGGAGCGGCAACGAGGCCAGCATTAACTTGGCAACCAAACTTGGCTTTAAGTTGATTGGTGTTGAAAAATGCCAGGCAAAAAGACGGCAAAACTTTTGACAGCCTAAATTTTCAGTTATAAAAATTGCAATCTTAATTTTCAATCATGAAAATTCTAACCCAATTTTCAATTATAAAAATTTCTAATCCAATATTTTAAAAATCCAAAATTTCAAATTTTTTAGATAACACAAGCATGTTTTGCTTTGATGTCCGCCCAAAATTTGATATAATTATTTTATGAATATTGCAGACGAAATTAAGAAATGCAATCTTTGCGGCGAGTTGCCAAAACTTGTAGATACGCCAATTCAAGTTGGCTCTACGCCTTTTATAATAATAGGGGAAAGTCCAGCAAAGGACGGTTGGATACAATCCAAAAGGGCATTTTATAATTCGTCTGGGAAATTGCAAGCCAGCGGACGCGTGTTGGAAAAATTATTAAATAATAGGTGGTAGGCTTTTCATTCTCTTATATAAAGCCATGGTCGGACGGAAACCATTTGATGGTGGAAGAAATATCAGTAGACCCTAAATTTAGGCAGGGTGGCACAGCACTAAAATTAATTTCTAAAATTTTTAGCGTGGCAATAAAAAAATATAATGTTGTAAAAATTGAAGGCACAACATACGAGGATGAAAACGGCGCACCTTTTAAAATTTACAAAAAATTAGGCTTTAAAAAGGTTGAGGACTTGTTTTTAATAGAAGGGGATGCTAGCAAATTTAAATCGTGGATTAATTAAAAAGGAGGGGAGTATGAAATTGACGGCGAAGGAATTAACCGATATGGGCATTTGCCCAACTTGCTATAACAAAGAGTATAATAACTGCCTGTTTGGCGACATAACGGACATGCTGTTGTACGAAAACGACCAATTTGAGTGTTATTTATGCGGCAACCCCCGAGCAGA
>CANPWT010000059.1 GCA_947584775.1 uncultured Clostridia bacterium
TGCGAACCCTCTTCATAGCCAAAAGTTTTAAGTTTATCACATCTATAAAAGGCTTGTTTGTTTATTATTTGAACAGACTTAGGCACAATAAATTCAGTTATTGCGTTTTGCCTAAATGCACCTGAGCGTATTTCTGTTATGTTAACATCACCAAAATTAATTGTTGCAAGGTCTACACAATCTTTAAACAACCTTTCTGGGATTGTTTTTAAGATAGTATTATCTTCAAAAATTACTGTTTTTAACCCACTACCTTCAAAAGCGCCATCACATAATAACAAAACTGAACCTGGTATTGTAAATTCAGTAACCTGCTTACAATTTTTAAATGAAGCGGTGCCAATATATTCTAGTTGCGCACCATCTTCTATGTGTATTATGGTGTTTGTAGCATTTTGGAAAGAGTGATTGTGTACTGCTTTCAGTGTATTAGGAATAAATAAATATGTCAAATTTGATAAATCAAACTCATCCCCTTGGAAATCAATCCCTGTAACTAAATTACCATCGTGCTTTCTAGGTAAAATTATTTCACTAGCATCGTGAGGCCTTAGCCATGCGGTATAATAAGGTGCATCAAAATAATCTTCTGTATAATAATCACCAGTTACCACATAGTCGGTTTGAAAACTCAATTTATCTAATGTGGCTTTTTTGGTGTATAGATGTGTGTCTGCACGCAAAATTTCCGATGTTGGAACGTGTTGGCCAGATAAATCTTCATTTAAAAACCAGCCAGGAGAATTTTCGTCTGTAATGCTTGCGTCTAGCAAAGTGGACAACACTGTGCCGTAATCTGCAGTTACGCTTTGCTCTTCCCCGTCTATGTGATATGTAAGTGTGTATTGATTAACATCGTAATGCGCGGTGTATGTGCCATAATTATTGTCCGACAAAACAAAGTTGTATGGGTTTTGGGTTATTTGTTGGCCGTTGTAATCCCAATATTTAAAAGTGTGGCCCTCAATTGCGTTGGCAAATAATTGAACATTGCTGCCCTTTTTGTATTGGTCATCCAAAACAACATCGTGCGAGGACGAGGTTGCGTTTACTTCAAAATCTAACGATGGCTCGCTAGGTGATGTTACATTATTGTTATTGTTGTTGTTATTGGGTTTATCTTTCCTTAGCCCGAGCACTAAGCCCACGCATAAAACAGCAAGTGCCAAAACAGTGGCAACAATGCCACTAATTATTGCTATTATTCTACTTTTCTTTTTAGGTTTTATTATTTTTGTTTCGCTTGCTGGAACTTCTGTTGTTTTAGTGGTTTGCTCAGCCGCATTTTCATTTATATTTGCTGAATTTGTTTTGGCAGATTTTTTGCTTGCCTTTGTGGAATTATTTGTTGATTTTTCCATAAAACCCCCTTTTTTTAGTATGCCTCATGTTTTGATATACATACATTATGGCACAATTTGATTTTTTTGCAAAAAATACTTAATTTTACATTTTGCAACAAAAATCTACAAATACTCACATCCATTATACCCCCCCCCCTTAGGGTTTTGTCAAATAAAATAAAACATTTTTTTTAAATAAATTTTAAAAATTTTTTAGTGCAACAAATTGCCATTAATTATTTTTCTACCTTTTGGAAAAGGAACAATGAGGGAAATTTTTATACGGGGACCCGCAAAACACAAATGTTTTGTGGGGGAAAGGAGCAAACAAACTTAGGCTTATGTTTGCAATACTTGCAAACTAGCAAAAGCGCCGTTTGCGACGCGTGCCCTCATTTTACGGGCGAAAATTTGCCGATAAATGAGGTTTGTTATACCTAACAAACCGATTAAAGAGGCAAAAGACAGGGCTCCCGCAAAAATTTACTTTTTGTGGGAACGAGGAGCAAACAAATAAAAAGCGAATTTACGAATACTTGGAGTAAATGAACATTGACGCGTTAAAACAGGGCTCCCACAAAAACTTATTTTTTGTGGGAATAAGGGCGAAAATTTGCCGAAAGATGAGGTTTGGCACACCTGCCAAAACGATTAAAAAGGCAAATTTTCGCCCGGGACATACAAAATTTTCCACCTTTCGACATAAATATACCTATCGAGGTGAAAAATGGTTTTTGAAACGCTGGGTCAGTTTATGAGCAAACTAATGTTCTTCCACGGCATGGTAAATGAATATAACGGCTTCCCTAAGGCGTTAACAAAGGCAAAAGAGGACGAACTGATTGAACGGATGCACGCGGGAGATAGTGAGGCGCGAACGCAATTAATTAACCACAATTTGCGCTTGGTGGCGCACGTTGCAAAAAAATATTTAGGAACAAGCGAGGCGGACGATTTGATATCGGTTGGCTCTATTGGATTAATTAAGGCCATTGATAGTTTTAAAAAAGACAAGGGCTCGCAACTTTCCACCTATGCCAGCAGGTGCATTGAAAACGAAATTTTAATGCTACTGCGCGCAAATAAAAAACACCGAATTTGTGTAAGCATTGAAGAAACAATTGGCACAGACAAGGATGGCAGCGAACTTACAATTAAAGACATTATTCCGCAAGATGTTGAATTAGACCCAGACAATATTGTGGAAAAGCGCGTTATGTTTGAAAAGGTTAAAAAGGCGATGAAAGAAACTTTGTCTGAGCGGGAATACAAAATTATAAGTTTACGCTACGGCCTGATTGACGGCAAAGAATTGACGCAGCAAGAAGTGGCAGATATTTTAAACATTAGCCGAAGTTATATTTCCCGCATTGAAAACAAAGCATTGGCGCTGTTAAAAAAATTTAACTTTTAAATAAAAGCATATTGACAAATGGCAAATTTATGCTATAATTTGGGCATGATAAACACAATTAATAATAATTTAATAAGAACACTTATAGATAACTTTTATTCCAACCCTGATTTTGACGAAAAAAAATATATTTCCCGCGCTAAGAAAGGCGATGAAGAGGCAATTCAACTTATCATGGGTAAGTATGCCCCACTTGTTGAACAATATTTGCTATTCATCCCGCACGATGAAAACGACGAGGAAGATTTGTTAAATCATGGTCTTACCAAAATTAAGGATGCAATTGATTATTATAATTTAAACAGAAAAAGAACATCATTTAATAAATATTGCAGCGTGATAATTTTTAATTCATTAGTAAGTTATAACGACAAATTAAAACACCCAAATAATGAAATATTTTTTGACGACATCCCAACAGTTTACGGCCCTAATACAACGCTTGTTTGCAATATGGACTTGGATGATATTGCCGAACAATCATATGAAAAAGAAAAATTGCTAGAATTTATGAAAACTCAACTAACGCCGCTTGAATATAACATTATTTGTTTAAAATTTGGCTTTACTGATGAAGGGCCGCTAACCCACAAACAAATAGGCATGAAATTGGGTTTGTCAAGAGGTGCGGTAACTGAAAGAGTGTTGCGCATTCTTGATAAATTTAGAAATCCAAAATATAAACTTAAAAATTTATTAGATTAAAAAAACACCTTAACGGTGCTTTTTTTATTGATTAATTGCGGATTGTTGTTCGTATGCCATTTGCCTTGCTTTATAAACATACTCCCTTAATTCGTTGGCATTGTTAACTAATTGGTTAATTTCACCAAGGTCATTTGCTTGCCTTTTTGCCTGGATTAACAAATTGTCTATCACTTCTATTATGCCGCTATAAAAAGATTGGTTTAAAAACAGTGTTTTATCTATATCTTTTAAACAAATTGTGCCGTTTACAAAATCGTAAAAGGTTTGGCCAACCTCTGTTTTTTGATTGGTTATGTTGCCAAGCAGGTCCAGATATTGCCACTCCCCGCCTGTTGCATCCTTAACCGACATAAAAGCAGAATTTGCGTTTGCAGGTTTAGAAAAAAGATAATGTTTAGGGTTAAAAATGCTGTCGCCAAGTTTGATTATACCCTCTTTATTTTTCCCTTCTATCATTTGTTGGATATATGTTTTCATTTGTGTTACCCTTTATATTTTTTAATGTAACATAATAACGCCCGGTTGTCAATATCTTTTTTTGGTTGGTTCACATTTTAAGTTTAGATATTGCTAAATCTGTTGTAATTACAACAAAATTGGCGTTTTATTTTCGGGAATATAAAATTTTAAATAAATTTAAAAATGGTGAAACTCATATTATAAATATAGTTGATACCGAGCGATGAATTCTTCCCTAATCATGATTAAGTTGACAAATTTTTAAATTAGAGTTAAAATAAAGATATGAAAAAACAAAAAATTCGTGAACTCGAATATGATATAACTATAGAACAATCGGTTTTTAAAACTTTTAAAAATGTTGAAGATGTTTTTAATTATTTAAAAGAAAAAGAAGAGTGGTTTTATAAAATATATGAATTGGGAGATAATCAACTAGGCGATACACTTTTTGTGAATAAATTCAAAATAAAAATTTTATCGCAAATATCTGGTCAGCAATTATTTAATGAAGAAGAAACCAAAACGCTTGTTGAGTTGTATAATGGTTTGCAAGAAAAAGGTATAGATTTAAATTTTGCTTTGATATCAGAATACGTAGAAGTTGGTATAGAAAAGGCAATAGAGGCCAGCCGAAAATTAAATGATTGGGTAAGAGAAATTAACTCAGCAAGAAGAAAGGGGAAAGAGCTTTCTCCGTACGAAAAATATTTATATGCTTATGATATTGTAACCAAATTTAGTTATAATGAAGAAGAAAAAGATCAAAATCATGATATATCTAGGCATTTAATAACGGTTTTAACCGGAGATAAAATTGTTTGCGCTGGATATGCCAATTTACTAAGTGAAATTTGCAACCAATTGGGCATTACTTGTTGCACACAAGGAGTAAACAAAAATCATGCAATATGCTATGTGAGAATTGACGATGATAAATGGGATATTCATGGGATTTATGCTTCAGACCCAACCGCCGATAGCCAAAATCCTATAATTGATGGAAAAATTAACGAAAGGCCACAAGGTTTTACCAATGCCACAATTAAACATGAGGATTATATAAAAACAAACACCTTAACAACTTGGGGTTTAATAGGTAAGGTTGATGATCACGCCGAAGTTTCTTTAAAAGGTTTAATTAAATACTTTACCGATCAAGACAAGAAAAAAAATCAACATACGGTTGAAGAGTTGTTGCATAATCCAACAGATATAAAACAGGAAACAAACCTTAGAGCCTTCATTGCTTCACTTATTTCAAAAAATCTTTCAGAAAAAGAACAACTTGAAATATTAAAAAGTAAAAGTGGTTTTGCTGGAACAAACACCATCTATTCCACTGATAGCGGCATTACTGTTTAATAAAAATCTGTTGACCATCAACAGATTTTTTTATTTTTAAAAGGCAATACCCTATTTAAAATCTGTTGTAATTACAACAAAATTGGCGGTTTGTTTTCGGGAATATAACACAAAATTCTTTAAAAAAATTTAAAAAAGGGTATTGACAAATGGTAAAACTATGTTAAAATGAAATTGTCAGTTTGGACGGATGGTCGCAAGTGATTTCCACTTGAGGAAAGTCCGGGCTTCACAGAGCAGGATGCTTGCTAACGGCAAGTCTAGGCAACTAGAAGGAAAGTGCAACA
>CANPWT010000060.1 GCA_947584775.1 uncultured Clostridia bacterium
TTGCCATGTTTATTGCGGTTGAATTGTTCCGCAACAGCGGTTTAAGCGCCCAACTTTGCAAAATTTTGGCGCCATTATTCAGAGTGATTGGCATCCCGCCCGAGGTGTGCGAATTGACACTTATTCGCCCGTTTAGTTCAAACGCAGCGTATGTGTTGCTGCGCGATATTTTTTCGACATATGGCGCAGATAGTTATATAGGTAAATGTGCAAGCGTAATAATGGGCAGTAGCGATACAATTTTTTATGTCAGCAGCATATATTTTTCCGCCACAAGCGTTAAAAAGACCCTGCTTACAATCCCCATTGCATTAATTTGCAATGTGGCGTGCGCAATTATTGCCTGCTTTTGTTGTCGATTTATTTAATTTAAAATATAAATCTATTGCAATTTAATGGCCGTTGTGCTAAAATACAGCAGATGCAAAGTTATTTATCTGTGCTTAAAGAGGCGGCGCTGGACACAATTAAAGTTGTGCCTTTTCTTTTTATTATCTATTATTTAATAGAACTGTTTGAATATAAGTGCGCAAATAAATTGCAAAATAGCAAACTTTTAAAAGGCAAAGTTAGCCCAATTATTGGCTCGCTTGTGGGGTCTATTCCGCAATGTGGCTTTTCTGTAATTTCTACCGATTTATTTAAGCAAGGTGCAATTTCAGTTGGGGCATTAATAGCCGTGTATATTGCAACAAGTGATGAGGCGATTCCGTTAATGCTTTCCAATGTTCAAAATGTAAAATGGATGGCAATTTTAATTGTTGTAAAAATTATTTATGCAATAATAGTGGGCTATATCTCGCTGTTTTTATATAAACTTATTTTTAAAAAGGAAAATCAACCACAAAACTTGCCACAAACTGAAAGCAAAATTGTGCATGACGGCTGCTGTCATCACAATGTTGAAGCAAAATCGTTCGATTGGCTGCATCCGCTGCTGCATTGCTTAAAAATTTCCGCTTTTATTTTAATTGTAAACATACTTTTTGGCTTTATAACGGACATCTGGGTGGATGAAGATAATTTGATTAACTTTCTAAATAAAAGTTTATACTTGCAACCATTGCTGGCAGTTGTAATTGGCTTTATTCCAAATTGTGCAAGCAGTGTTGTGCTTACTGAAATGTTTTTACTTAACGGCCTAAGTTTTGGCGCATTGCTTTCCGGCCTATGCGTAAATGCTGGCCTTGGCATGATTTTATTAATTAAGGAAAATAAAAATTGGAAAGTAAATTTATTTGTAATTTTATCCACAACAATTTTCAGTTTAATTTTGGGTTATCTAACAATTTTTATAATGTAAAAAACCACGGCAATGCGTGTTTTTTTTAATTTCTATATATAAAATTAAATTTTTTATAATTTTAACAAAATTAAATTTTTTGTAACTTCAACTAAAATTAAATTTTTTTTAAAATTATCAATTTAAAATTAAAATTTTTTTAATATTATTATTAAATTTTAATTACTGTAAAATTGATTTTTAATAATAAAAAATTACTTTTTAAATAATGTTTTTTGTTAAAATTTTTATGATTTCTTAAAAATAATTAATAAATTATTGATTTTTTTATTATATTTTTATAAATTTTTTATTTTTTTTAATAATTTATAATTTTCTGTTTTCTTGCTTAATCGCAGCAGCATTCTTATTTGTTTAAATTAGTGCCATATTTTTGAACTAAAACATCATGCCATAAACTAGTTAAATTTCCATGACAGAGATTTTGTTTTCAGTTTTAATTTAACAAATTTGGGGTTTATGAATAATTACAAATTTAAAGCAGAAACTAGGGTAGGAGGAAAAATGGAAAAGGTAGAGTACGAACTATTAAACAGGATGTATCAAGATGCAACGGTGGGCATGCTTGCCATCAACAAAATTTTAAAGAAGTTGGAAGATGACGGTCTAAAAAAGTTGTTTAAAAAGCAATTCGATATGTATGAGGAATTTGCAAAAAAATGCGAGGTTGTTGCGCTTGATGCCGACACCGAAGTTAAGGAAAACAGTTTTTTTAAAAAATTAAAGCAAAGCATGATGCTGTATTTTTCGCTTTGGACAGATAAAACTCCGCGTCATATTGTTGAAATGATGATTTCTGGCACGGTTATGGGCATAATCGACACCATTAAAGCGGAAAAGGATTTAAAAACAAAAAATGAAGAACTTAACAAAATGGTTGTAGAATTTAGGGAAATGCAGGAACTTTTTTACGAAAAATTAAAAAAACAACTAGCAAAGGTTTAAATTTTATTAAATAAGGAGATTATATGAAAAACAAAAATGCGGATATCATTTCCAAAATGAACGAGGAATACGAAAAAGGTTTAAAGCAGGATGTGGTTTTAAACAAACCGCCAATGCCAACTTACAACCTGTCTGCATATAATGAGGTAGAATATCTTTCGGTTGTGGAAGATTTAAACAGGAATTTTGACCAACTTGATGATATTCAATTAACTATCGACTTTTTAAAAGGAGAATAATGGATATTAATCGCGGTGAAATCTATTATGCAGACCTAAGCCCGGTTGTGGGCAGTGAGCAGGGCGGAGTGCGTCCTGTTTTGGTTGTGCAAAACGATGTAGGCAACAAGTATAGCCCAACCGTGATTATAGCCGCCATTACTAGCCAATTAACCAAGGCAAAATTGCCAACGCATATCGAACTTGAAAAGGATAAATTTAACTTAAACAAAGATAGCGTTGTTTTGCTAGAACAAATCCGCACGCTAGATAAGCGCAGGTTAAAAGATAAAATTGGCAAATTAGACCCGCTTACCATGAACCGAGTAGACGTTGCCTTGCTAATTAGCCTGGGTGTAACTAGCGCAAATTATTAAAAATTTTTAAAATTTTGCAAAAAACACTCCTTTTTGCGCGTTTTTGCATAATATTTTTATAAATTTTTTAGATTTATAAAATTTTTAATATTAATTTTCTGTTTTATTTTTCAATATTAATTTTATGTTTTATTTTTAATTATTATGTTTGGAGTTTTATTTTTCAATATTAATTTTATGTTTTATTTTTAATTATTATGTTTGGAGTTTTTATTTTTTAATTTTTCCAATATTTAATTTTATATTTCTTATTTCTAGTTCAATCTCTAACAATATTTTGAATTGAAAATGTATAATTTTTTTATTTTTAATTATTTTAGTGTTTTTTTATACTTTATTTAACATTTGTTAATTTTTAATTTTTAATTTTCAATTAATTTTAAGGTTAAATATTTTTAATTTAGTATTTGCCCAAATAATTCCAATTTCTACCGCTTGAATAAAAAATTAAATGTCTTTTCAAGCGTTTCTTTGTAATTTTTTAAAAATTTTTTAAATTTTTTTTATTTTCACTAAAAAAAATACGCATTTTTGCGTATTTTATTTAATTTTTTAATTAATTTTTCAATTAGATTAAATTTTAAAGTTAAAAAGTGAAATATTTTAATTTTTTTTAGTTCAATATCTTTAATTTTTTGTTTAAAATTTTTTAAAGACAAAAAGGGCAAAAATTTAAAGATGTATTTTTAGTGGTAAAGTTAATTTACAATTAATTTTTTATCTGCTAATTTTTCAAAAATATTCAAACTTGGCTGGTTTGTGCTGACTGCGTAAATCGAAATAGAGCCGCCGTTTTGCGCACATTTGGACAGCGATAAAATAGTTTTTGTTAGTGGCAAATTTGGCTCGTCCACGCAAGTTAGTGAAAGCAGGTCGTCAATGGCAATAATAACATCTTGCCCATCTTCAAAAATGCGTTTGGCACGTTCAATTGCAAGTATCACAACATGGCGCGCGGTTTCAATGTCCTCCACTAAACTTGTGGTGAATTTTTCAACGCCGTCAAGTTTGTTTAAAACGTCCTTATTTTTCTCAGTTAAGGTAACATTTATGTATATTTTTTTGTCCGCCTTGCTTTTTAGCAGCGCGTCTATCACAACTTCGCTGTTTTTATTGTTGTCCTGGCCGTAAATAAACAAATTTTCGCCAAGCATAACGTCCGTCCCGTCATAATTTAAGGCAATCTCTTTTTTGCTGCTGGAATGCGGGATGTTGTTGTAATCTTCGCCCCTAAATTCCAATTCTTTTACGGCAACATCGTTAACGTTAAAAATTTCACGAACAATCAACTGCTTTGCATCGCTAACTTCGGCAATAAGTCTGTCGCCAAGTTTGATGTTGTATTTTGTAATCATTTGGGACGGAATAAAATATTTTAAATAGCGCAAACCCTCGTTCACCCAAAGAAAGGCGGAATTATTTTCCAAAATTTCCACCACGCCCGCTTTGGTAATCATGCCGTTGTCATCGTAAGAAAAATCTGGCAAGTTTTGCCTAAAAATAAAACTTCCCGCCGGCTTTGTTCGGTTGCCAACAAAAACATCAGCCAAAGAGTAACTTACCCCCTTTGGCGGCCTGCCTTGCTTGGTTTTGGTTTTATCTGGCAACTTATCGCCCTCAGTTATTTCAACAATTTCTTTAATCAGTTCGCTTTTCTTTTTGCTGGTGGGGCTAACCACACCCGTTTGCCTGGCCAATTGCCTTAAAGAAAAAATATTGAGTTCGTTAAGTTGACTTTCCAAATTTAGGTTATTATTTTCTTCCATACAACTCCAAAATTAGTTTTACACACACATCATAACATATTTTTTCGACAAAGTAAAGCAAAAAATTTGTCGAAATTTGTTTCAAATTTGAAAAGCAAAGTTAAAAAATTTGACAAAATTAATATTTTTTGTTAATTCATATGATTTTATGAGGCTCGTACCACAGGGCTTTTTAATTTGGAACGAATTTCAAAAGCAAGGTTAAAAAAATTGACAAATTAAATTTTTTTTATTATTTTATTTGATTTTACGACATTCATACCACAGGGCTTTTTAATTTGTTTCAAATTTGAAAAGCGTAGTCTGAATTACTTGACAAAGTTGTATTATAATGACACTTGTTTACCCTGACCAAGTATGTATTACCGGCTTTTTAATTTGGAACGAATTTCAAAAGCATAGTATAAATTACTTGACAAAGTTGTATTATAATGACACTTGTTTACCCCGACCAAGTATGTATTACGGGCTTTTTAATTTGGAACGAATTTCAAAAGCAAGGTTAAAAAATTTGACAAAATTAAATTTTTTTTTATTATTTTATTTGATTTTACGACATTCATACTACAGTGCTTTTTAATTTGTTTCAAATTTGAAAAGCAAAGTTAAAAAATTTGACAAAATTAATATTTTTTGTTAATTCATATGATTTTAT
>CANPWT010000061.1 GCA_947584775.1 uncultured Clostridia bacterium
ACGCGTTTACGCGTCGCTAGAACAAAGGGTTTTACCCGCATTTGAAAAACCACGGGTTTACCCGTGGATTTTTATTCGATTAAAAAAAAGAGGTTAAACCCTCTTTTTTAATAATCTGTTGAAACGGTTACTGTGTTGTTAGTGTCGTTATTATTGTTTGTTTCCACTTTATTTTTTAAGCATAAAACAACAATCATAAATGCGGCGGTTAAAATGTTGCCTGTAAGCACGCTTAACACAAGCAAGGTTATAACCGAACCTTTTTTGCAGTTGCCCTTTGCTGCGTTAACAATAACTAAAATTGAAAACACCAAATTAACTGCGCCAAAGGCCAATAAGGTTATGCCGCTAACGGTAAAGAATTGTTTGAAAAGTGTAACAAACTGCGAAAGTTCTTCCGAAGTAAAGGCAATTGAATCCTGCGCTAAAATTTCTTCAAGCATTGCAACATTTACATAGCCAATGCACATAAACAGCAACGCACCACACAAAATTATAAGTGTGGAACTAATTATGCCAAGCACACCGCCTGCTATCATAAAACCTTTTTTTGTTTTTGTCATACCTACCCTCCTAGAATAATTATTGCATAAATTTTTGCGTTTGTCAAATTTTTATTTAATTTAAAACATATTATTTTAAATAATTGAAAAATTTATTGCATTATGCTATAATTAGTTATGCTTAATTTAAAAAATTGCAACATCTATAATTCTTGCAACCTTAACAAGACGCAACATCACGCCTATTTATTTTATTCACTAGACCGCGCTTTAAATGACAATATTGCCCTAACTTTTGCAAAAAGCCTAATTTGTGATAAGGGGGATGCGTGCGATGAGTGCGCTAGTTGCAGGCAGTTTGATTGTTTTAGCCACCCAGATGTAACAATTTTAAACAGTGATAATTATAAAGTTGAAGATGTTAATGACATCATTTTAAAACTTTACTCTAAGCCAATAAGCGCAAATAAAAAGTTGTTTGTTATTTTAAATTTTGACAATATGAATGAAACTGCGCAAAACAAACTGTTAAAATCGCTTGAAGAGCCAAACCAATACAACATTTTTATTTTGTCAACTTCTAAAATGGACAAAATTTTAACAACGGTTTTAAGCCGTGTTAATAAAATATATTTAAACAAACTATCGCTAGATGACAAAAAAATTATTTCCGCCCTGCTAAATTTGGACGATGAAACTGCCGCCAAATTTTTATCTCCCGCCATAAATTTGACCGATTTATTTAAACTGTTAAACAATGAGGATGAAAACAGTTTTAACAGTATTTTTAATTTGTTAAGCGGGCTTAACACCACGGCGGATATCCCTGCCCTTGTAAGTGCGGTAACCGATGTTGACAAAGAAAAGTTTTTGGAACTTTTTATGGATGTGTTTTTATCCGCCCTAGAAAATAACAAGGAAAAGTACGGCGCAAAAATTGTGGATTTAATTAATAGCAAGTTTAAAAAGCAAGTTATAATTAACTGTTTAGAAAAAATTAACGAGGCGTATGTAAAACTTAAAGCAAATGTAAATTTTTATTATGTTTTAGATACGCTTTTGTACAATATTTTAAAGGAGAAATTTTTATGCAAGTAGTAGAAGTTATGCTTTACAGCCAGCCAGACAGCGTGTTTGTTAAAACCGACACCGCGCTAAACAAAAAGGACATTGTGGTAGTCAATGTGGACGGCAGCAAGGAAATGGGCATTGTAAAAACGCTTGATGTGGGCGAACAAAAAAGAGATTTGGCAGATTTTATTCGCCTTGCAACCGTGCAAGATAAAAAAGCCAGATGCGAAAATTGCGATTACGCTAAAAAATTGTTGCCGCAAATTAAATTAGAGGCAAAAAAACTTAATTTGAACATGAAAATTGGCTATATCGGCGTTAATTTGGACAAAACTAAAATTACAGTTAACTACACCGCGGACGAGCGCATAGATTTTAGGGAGTTGCTTAAAATTTTAAACAACAAATTTAAGGTTAAAATTGAAATGCGCCAAATTGGCAACCGAGATGAAACCAAAATGATTGGCGGGCTTGGCTGCTGCGGGCGCGTTGCTTGTTGCAATTTGTATTTATCTGATTTTGATAAAGTCAGCATTAAAATGGCTAAAAACCAAAATTTATCGCTTAACCCAACCCGAATTAACGGCATGTGCGGTAGATTGCTTTGCTGCTTGAAATATGAGGACGATTTTTACGAGGACATGCAAAAAAAGATGCCTAAATTAAACTCCAAAGTGAGCACCCCAGACGGCACGGGTGTGGTAACTAATGTGGACTTTTTAAAAGAACAAGTAACTGTTAGTTTTACTAAGGACGACACCACCGAGGTTAAAGTTTACCCCCTAACCGATGTTAAAAAAGGAAAATAAGTTTGCTGGTCTTGAGACAAAACCTAGATTGTTAATGCTTAGAGATACACTCGACTCGGACAATGTCCTCGCTCGGTATGACAAGACATATAGTGTTACCACGAGGGCTTGCTTTAAAGTGGGAATAAGAAGCAAACAAGTGAAGGCGTAATTTGCGATAATTAGAGCAAATAACCTAGAACGCAGTTTGCGACGTGTCATTCCGACCGAACGAAGTAAGTAGAGTGAATCTCAAAATTAAAAGGGACATAATATACGCATGAAAAATAATGAAAATTTTACGCTCGAGAATTTTGGTAATGGAATTTCAATTTAGGCGAAATTCGGCTTTGCCTCTTATCTAGTAAATTGAATTAAAGGGACATGATATACGCATGAAGAATAATGAAAATTTTACATTGGAGAATTTCGGTAATGGTATTTCAATTTACCAATGTAACGAGTTATATAAATTTACAACGGATGCAATTTTACTTGCTAAGTTTTGCAACATAAAACATACCGACAATGTGTTAGAACTTTGCGCCGGCAGTGGGGTTATTAGTTTTTATGCGTATTCGTTATCTAATTTTAATCATTTATATTTTAATGAAATTCAGCCGGAAATGTGTAAAATTATTGAAGAAAATATTCGTTACAACAATTTAAAACGCAAAAGTAAAATATTTAATTGCAATTTAAAAAATTTAGCCTTGGCGGACTTTAAAAAGCCGGTTGATGTTATAATTTGCAACCCGCCCTACCTTAAAGTTAACGACAAAAGTTTAATTAACGAAAAAAGGGAAATAGCCTTATCTAGGCACGAAATTGAAGCCACACTTGAAGATATAATTAAAAAATCTAGCGAATTAATTAAGGATAAAGGCAGGCTTTACATGGTGCATCTTGCCGCGCGTTCGGCCGAACTTATTGCCCTTTGCCACAACTATAAACTTGAAGTTAAAAAGATGAAATTTATTTTTACCAACGATAAAGAAGCATATTTAGTGCTAATTGAAGCTGTTAAAAACGCCAACCCCGGCGTCCGCGTTTTAAAAGAAAAAAATTAATCCGCTTTAAAATAAAAAAAGCACAAAATGTGCTTTTTTTGTTTATAGCGCACCATAGAACGATGGACGTTTACTTATATATTTAGACAATGCTAATGGCCTATATGGATATTTCTTAATTTGCTCGCGGATAAAGTTTTGTAATTCTTCCTTGCTCATATCTAACACCTGATTGTTTAATCTATCATTAACTTTAAATTTTGCTCCATTTAATTCATTATCTCCAACAACCACAACATAAGGTATCCATTCTTGCCTTGCTCTAACAAGTTTTTTGCCTAATTTTTCGTTGCGGTCATCAATGTCAAACCTTATGCCATCAAAATCTAGTTGTTCGCAAAAATTCAAGTGAGCATCGTTACTTACGGGCAAAATTCTTAATTGTACGGGTGAAAGCCAAAGCGGAAGCACAGGGCGTTCTAGTTTAAGTGCTTCTTCCAAAATTGCATACATACACCTTTCAACCACACCGACAGACGAGTGAACAATAACGCAATTTTTCTTTTCGTCATTTTCATCGGCGTAAACAATGTTGTAAACTTTGCCTTCTTTCACATCAAATTGGACAGTAGAGAGTTGTTGGTTGCCGTGTACACTATCTATTGATTGCCACTCGGATTTCATTGCCCAATAGTGTTTCATTTTGTCCATTCTTTCAATAAACAATGGGCGGTTTGAAAATTTCACAAGTTCCAAAATGTCTTGCTTGTATTTATCGTAAAACACATCAACAATTCGCAATACATTTGCATATTTTATGCCCATACCAGAATTTAAGTTTTCATATTTTTTAAATATGTCTTTATATTCCACTATCGCTTGTTGTTCATCTTTGCAAAAGCAGTGTATGTCCGCCATATGGAAAAATCTATCTCGTTTTAAGCCAGATAGTTCGCCAGATTTTTCATATCTAAAATTTTCGCTATATTCAAAAAATCTTAAAGGCAGTTGTTTGTAACTAAATTTTGCTTGTTGCACCATTTTGAACAAACCGAAGTCGGCAGCAAAACGCAAAATGAATTCTTTGTTAGGGTCATCTGGCACTTTAACTGAATAATGCCTTTCGTGAAAAGAGCCACATTGTGCTAAAATTTGCTCATCTGCTTTGTTGTAGAAAAGTGGCGAGCCAATTTCCATTGCACCTAAATCATATTTGGCAATGCGTTCTTGCCAATCTTTAATTAAACTGAACATAAGTTGCCCATTAGGGTACATTCTATGATTGCCACTATCACTAGCACTTTCGTTATCGGCAAGTTCCAACCTTTTCATCTCTTTAATTGAAGGTGCTTCTGGCTTAACTTCGGCAGGTAGTTCCTCTGCCTTTACATAGTCCATAAGTTCAGCATATCCATATTTATTTAGTTTGTTTAAAACTTCATCTTTGTTAGACAAATCTAACGCAATTTCTTCGCCACTTGGCATAAGAAGAAAATAGTCCTTTTTTATATCTTTAACTATATCTTCTCTATTTAATAATTTGTTTTCCATAATAATCTCCTTTTTATTTTGTTTTTTATTTTTTGTTTTATTTTTAGTTTTATTGTTCCGCATAACCCTTTCGGGTGATAATTTTTAGTTTTACAAATTTAATCATACACCCTCCTAAACAAAAAGGCAGCAACCTTTATAGTTGCTGCCCAAATGTCTGATATTAAAAAGCAGCAACTTTTGTGTTTTGTTGCTGCCTTATATTATTTATTTTTTGCATACACAAAACACCATATCTATTTTGATACGGTGGTGGTTATATTAAGTTGTAAAACCAATGCGTTTTTCATAGTTTTG
>CANPWT010000062.1 GCA_947584775.1 uncultured Clostridia bacterium
GCGCGGGCTGGATTTTATTTTAACAATGTTATAGTCAAGTTCAGGGTTAACAGCAATGGCAACGTTTGCACAAAGTGTCCATGGGGTGGTGGTCCACACCAACATATCATTGTTGCTGCCTTTTATTGGGCATTTAAAGAAAATGGCCAAACAACTAACCGTTTTGTATGCGTCCTGGTCGGTCATTTCGTGGTCGCTTAAACTTGTGCCGCACCTTGTGCACCAGCGCATAATTCTGTGGCTGTTGGCAATGTAATGCAATTTATCACACTCTTTTAAAAAATGCCAAATAGAGGTGATGTTTAAATCGCTGTTTGTGAAATAACTATCATCCCAATTCATCCATTGGCCAAGGCGGATTGAAGACTGAGTCATAGATTTAGAATATCTATCAACCACCTCTAAGCACTTTTCAACAAAGTTGCCAATGCCATAATTTTCAATTTCTTTTTTACTATTAATTCCAAGTTCGCGCTCAACACGCAATTCAACGGGCAAACCGTGGCAGTCAAACCCGTTTTGGAAATGCTCATCGCAGCCACAAAGCGCATTAAATTTAATCATAGCGTCCTTAAACGTGCGGTTGTATGCATGGTGTAAGCCCATATTGTAGTTGGCAGTAATTGGGCCGTCAAGCGTGGCAAAATATTTGCCTGTTTTTTTGTTTTTGGCTTTCATTTTTTCAAAAATGTTGTTGTTTTGCCAAAAAGAAAGCATACCCTCTTCCATTTTTACATAATTAAGTGCGCCTTGTTCCTTTTCCATAATCACTCCTTAAATAATAAAAAATGTCAGCATTTTTAATAAGTGCCGACACTAATTATTGCATCAAAACACTTTCTACATTTTAATAGGTAGAATAATGTAACCAATAATAACTGCTGCAATAATAAACATGACTATATTTTAAACTTATATTTGCCGTTTGTCAATTGTTTTAAATAAATTTATTATATAAAAAAACTTGCGCTTGGCAAGTTTTATAAAGTATCGTTTGTGCCTTTGTTAAGTTCACATAAAAATGCAGCATACGCATTTTTTAAATTTTCTTCCCCGTCAAACAGATAATTAACCAACCTTGGGTTGCCAAAATATGCGCTTGTTTCTGTTAATAAATAGTCGGACGAAGAATATTCCACGCTGCCAAAACTAGTTTCGCGCGCAAGAATTACAATGTTTTTATTTTTTAACCTAAAAAACCAATTTCCATGCGTTGTTTCATTTAAATTTTGAACAGATTTTTTTAAAAAACGGGTTACTTGTTCGGTTGTTAATTCCTTTTCCATAATTGCTCCTTTAAATTATTTTAGCATAAATTTGGCGTTTGTCAATATTTAAATTTGCCAATTTATTGGCGTAAGGCCATGCTGGGTTAAAAATTCGTTCGCTTTGCTAAAATGACGGCAACCAAAAAAGCCATTATTTGCAGAAAATGGGCTAGGGTGGGCGGCGGTTAAAACTAAATGGTTAGGGTTGTTTAAAATTGGCAAAAACGATTTGGCATGATTCCCCCACAACATAAACACAATTGGGGTATTTAGTTCGTTTAAAATTTTAACCACTTCGGTTGTAAAAGTGTGCCAAAGGGCGTTAGAGTGGCTTGCGGGCAGATGTTCAACCACGGTTAGGCTGGTGTTTAATAGCATAACCCCTTGTTTTGCCCACGGGGTTAAATCGGTGCTGTTGGACATTTGTATATTTAGGTCGCTAGCAATTTCTTTAAAAATATTTTTAAGGCTTGGTTGCGGCGTGCCGTTATGGCAACTAAACGCCAATCCGTCCGCTTGCCCTTTGGTGTGGTATGGGTCCTGCCCAATAATAACCACTTTAACTTTGTTAATTGGCACAAAATTAAGCGCGGCAAAAACCTTTTCTTTTGGCGGAAAAACAACCTTGCTAGCGTATTCGTTATTTAGCCAGCCAAACAATTGCCGTTTGTAATCAATTTCAAACCGGGAGGAAAGTTTTTCACTCCAACTTTTATCTAACACATAATCCATAAAATAATTGTATCACATTTAAAAATTTTTTGCAAATAATGCTATAAATTTTAGCAAACAAATAATCAATTTTAAATTTAGTTGCTTTTTAATTAATTTTAAGGTATTATACTATCATGAGGTCGTATTATATTCCGCCAAAAGGCTTTTACATTGGCAATTTTCCAATCGCTTTTTATGGTGTAATTATGGCGTGCGCAATGCTTATTGGCGTTTTGCTTGCCACAAGGCTAGCCAAAAAAAAGGATGTAAAGTCGGATGATATTTTATTGCTTGCGCTAATTTGCTTGCCATGTGCTATTGTTGGCGCAAGGCTTTATTATTGCTTTTTTTTCGAACATAATTATTCGTTTTTAGAACTGTTTAACTTAAAAGAGGGCGGGCTCGCCATCTATGGCGGCGTAATTGGCGGAATAATTGGCGTGTTAATTTTCTGCTTAATTAAAAGGGACTTTAAAATACTAGTTAAAATATTAGATATTTGCGCGCCATGCTTAATTTTGGGTCAGGCAATAGGCAGATGGGGCAACTTTTTTAACCAAGAGGCCTATGGCAACCTTGTAACCAACCCAAGCCTTCAATTTTTCCCTTATGCGGTGTTTATTGAAGATAGAAATGCCTGGTTTCAAGCCACCTTCTTTTATGAAAGTTTGTGGAATTTAATTGGCACAATAATTTTGCTTTTAACATTTTACAAAACCTCACTTAATGGCACAACATCCGCCATGTATTTAATCTGGTACGGCACGGGCAGAGTTGTAATAGAGGGTCTTAGGTCAGATTCACTTTACATTGCCCACACATCCATACGAGTATCTCAACTGCTTAGCGCAATTTTAATTTTGGTTGGCGTTGTAATTTTGGTCTATAATATAATAAGGAAGGTAAAACACAATGGGCAAAAAGTCTAAAATTTTATATTACTCGGTATTGGTTGTAAACATTGTTTGCTTTATTTTAGATTTGTTGCCAATCAATTTTCCGTTTTTTAGAATAAGTTTTGCCGTTTCCTTAATTTTAATTGGCTTGTTGCTAATTGCCCGCGCATTTAATTTAAAAATTGATAGCAGCATGTTTTGCGGCGTGTTGCTATTGCTTTGCGGAATATTAAATATGCTTTTGTATTTTGGGGAAATTTATTGGGGCATAACCGCAGCAATTATTTGGCCATTTTACCTTTTGGCGGTTGCCATTGCAAGCCTAACCACCGCGCTTTACTTTAAAGATAAACTTCAACTAAAATTATTTATATTATTCTTAATTTTTAGCGCAATTTCGATGTTATTCGCTTTTAAATTATTAAATTTGGTTTGGTTTATTTCACTAATGGTTGGCTGGTTTGTGCTATACTTTGTTGTAAATATAATTTTGTTTAAAATAAGGAGTAAATAATGGAAAGAGACGATAAACTTTTAGAATTAGAGCAAACAATAGCCTCCCTTAAAGCGGAAAACGAAAAATTAAAGCAAGAGGTGGCGGAGTTTAGGCGTAAGGAGCAATCAATTTCCAGCGCCATAATTTCCAGCATGGAGCACGCCAATCAACTAGAAGCCAGCCGTAGGAAATTGTATTTATTAGATATTCAGCGCACTCGCTTGCTATATTTAAGGATGGAGCAAATTATAAACGAACTTTATAGGCGCTACCCAGAACTTAAAAACAACCCTAAATTAAAAGATACGGCAGATAGGTTTAAAACCATGGTGTTTAACGACCTTAACGATAAAAATAAAGATTCCGCCTCGTTTGACATTAAAAAAACATTTGTCAACGACCCAATTAAAAAACTGCTTCATAATATTATAGACTGTTTTGATAGCAAAAAGGTTGAAGAAGTAGCATCAAAATCTGATATTCCAACCTCATCCAGCGGCTTTGATTTTAACGAGGCATTAAACCCAACAATGAGCCTGGACGAAATTATGAAATCCTTTAACCTATCTAGCAAACCAACCAGCGCCCCAACCGACCAAAATAACAACTAACCTCCCCGTTGGTTGTTTTTTTTGTTGACACACCAAATAATATTTGCTAAAATATTTGGTGTGGTAATATTTTATAACTGATGCTTAGAGTTTTTAGGAATTGATATTATAAAATATTTCAACCTACATTTTTTGCTAAAATGTTTGGTGTGGTAATATTTTATAACTGATTGCTAAATTCTTTTTAAACTGCGCATTATAAAATATTTCAACCTTATAGTTTTATGTTAAACTATGGGGTAGGTAAATATTTCTTAAATATTTCAACCTACATTTTTTGCTAAAATGTTTGGTGTGGTAATATTTTATAACTGATTGCTAAAATTCGTTTAAAACCATGCATTATAAAATATTTCAACCTACATTATTTTCGCAAAAATTCGTCGGTTACATAATTTTTACAAATAATATATGCTAAAATGTTTGTAATTTATAAAATATTTATTTATAATATTATATATAACAATATTTTTTATAAAACGGAACAAAATAATTAAAATGTTTAGGAGTTTTGATGTTAAAAACCAATGGGGGGGGGGCAGCCTAAAAATAAAATTAAAATTGGCATAATTTTGACCAGTTTTTTGGTTTTATTGCTGCTTGCAATTCCGTTGGTGCACGCCTGGTTTACTGCAACCACAAGGCGGGAAAATAGTTTAACATTCCATAATCTTTCAGTAAATATAGTCAATTCAAACAGCGGTGAAGTGCTTCAAGATTCCGCTTTTACCGAGCAATATTTATCCACATTAAAGCCAGGGGACAAATTGAACATAACCAACACTGCCGTTAAAAACGAGGGCACAGCCGATGTTTATGCAATTGCCAAATTAAACGTGGAAGTTGTAAAGGCAGGGCAAGCAACCCTAAGTTGGCAAGCGTATTACAATTTGATGGGCGAATATATTAACATACAATCTTTTGCCTTGACCCCCGTGCAAGCAACAAAAATAAAAGCAGGGGAGCAACAACCGCTAAATATAAATTGGGTTTTCCCTGGTCAGGTCATTTCTGCCGACTATATTTCCGCCCAAGCCCATGTTTCAATTGAAATTCAGGCCGTTCAGTCGTATTTGCCAAACGCAAAGGCGTACGCAAACGAGGCGGATTATGCCACATATTTCATTTTAAAAAACACAAATAAATTAACTTTGTCCGACCCATTGCGCAAAATTGGTGATGTGGTGGACACTGTTGACG
>CANPWT010000063.1 GCA_947584775.1 uncultured Clostridia bacterium
GTCGCACCCCCCCCCTAGGTCAACGGTGAAAACTAACTTGTTGGCATCGTCCTCTTTAAACAGTTCCAACAAAATGTTGCAGGCTTCAACGCCATCGGCTATGTTAGAATATTGGATTGCAAGCGCTTGGTATGTAACAATTAAATTTCTGCCCATATATTCGTTGCCGTAATCAAAAAAATCTATGTTGTAATCAATGTCAAAATTTACGCTTTTAGAGGCAGAAATGGCAGTGGCTGCGGTGGAACTAACATCGTTTTCTATGTTTAGCAAAACGCCATCCGCCGTGTAATAATTTGTGCAAATTGGGGTCATGTCCTCCAAATGGATGCTAACTTCTAAAATTGCATAAATGTTGGACTCCCCTTTATTTACAACTGCGCCCGCAACGTTTACATCCTGCCCGGGCAAAATTTTGTTGCCCTCTATTATAACTTTGTTGGATTTAACGCTTGTTTTTGTGCTATCGCTAAAAGCAACTATAACCGACCCGGTTGTGATTGTGCCTTTGTTGCCTGTTGTGGCGGTAAAATAAGCGTAAACAATGTTGCCAATAAACAAAAATAATAGGATTGGCACAACAACCCCTAATAGCAACCATCTTAAATTTATTGTATTAAATTTTTTCACCCGCCACCTAATGTTAAAATTAGTTTACCCAACTTTTTTAAAATTGTCAAATAAATTTAATTTTATGTTAATTTTATTTTAATAAAAATAAACCCACGCCCTCCACCACCACTTTGCCATAACGAGATACACTCGACTCGGCATACGCCTCGCTCGGTATGACAGGACGAAAAGGATTCCAACGAGAACTTGTTTCAAAGTGGGAAAAAGGAGCAAACAAATGCAACCTATGGGGTCCCCGCAAGAATTTACTTCACAGCGGGGATAAGGAGCAAACAAACTTAGGCTTATGTTTGCAATACCTTGCAAACTAGCAAAAGTGCAGTTTGCGACGCGCTCCCTCATATACATTATAATTCACGACCTCTTGGAAAAGGAGGATGAGGGAAAACCCCTGGTGTTCCTCTCATACAAATTTTTTTCAATTTAGTATTGCAATTTTAAGTTAATTGTTGTATAATATGTGCAATGGAGTTAAATTTATGGAAAATGTTTTAGAATTTATTAAGCAAAATAACCTAATTAAGCCGCGTGAGATTATTGGCGTTGCGTGTTCGGGCGGCAGAGATAGTATTTGTTTGTTGCACTATCTTAATTCTGTTAAGGCGGAATTGGATTGCGAAGTTGTTGCCGTTAATGTTGACCACGGCATAAGGCCAAACAGCGCTATGGACACCGAATTTGTTATGGATTTTTGCAAGCAGCACCACATCCGCAGTTACAAATTTAAAGGCGAAGCCTTAAAAGTTAGCAAGGAAGAAAAATTAACCATTGAGCAAGCCGCAAGGAAAGTGCGCTATGGTGTGTTTGAAACGCTTGTTAAAAAAGGTTTGGTGGATAAAATTGCCTTGGCGCATCATTTTAACGACCAAGCAGAAACTATTTTATTAAACATCATCCGCGGGGCTGGTTTAAACGGCGCTAAGGGGATGGAGCCAATGCGAGATAACATTTACATCCGCCCATTGCTTAACACCCCAAGGGAAGAAATTATGGCTTACCTTGACGAAAACAACCTTGAATATGTTGAAGACGAAACTAATCAGGACAACACCTATTCCCGCAACTATTTGCGCAACATCATAATGCCTGCACTAAGAAAGCAATTTAAGGGCGTGGAAAGAAACCTTGTAAACTTTGCCCGCATTTGCAAACAAGATGACGATTTTATTTCCTCGCAAATTGACGAAAGCAATTTAATTGAAACCAAAGATTATGTTAAAGTTCCGCTAACCTATTTTTATAAAGATAAAGCGCTAATTAACCGCCTGCTAATGCGTGTGTTTGCAAAATTTAGCAAGCAAGACATTATGGGCAAGCACATTAACATGGTGCGCCAATTCGCCTTGGAAAGTGAAAACGGCAACATGATTAACTTACCTTTTAAAATTAAAGTTTTAAAGGAATATGATTTTATAACCATAGGCAACATTAAAAAGAAAGAGGGCTTTGGCAGTTACTCCTTTAAAAGCGGCAAGGTTAATATTGACGATTACGGCACAATCCGTTCAACCGCGAGCAAGGTTAAAACCGAGCCTAAAATGCACCAACACATCATTGATGCAGACAAATTGCCTGAGGGCGCTTGTTGGAGGTTTAGGCAGGAGGGCGACACCTTTGCCCCACTTGGCTTAAACGGAACAAAAAAACTTAAAGAATATTTTATAGATAAAAAAATACCTCAACGCATGCGAGATGAAATTCCTGTTTTGGCAGTTGGCAATAAAATTTTAATTGTTGCAGATGTTGAAATTGCAGACGAGTTAAAAGTAACCGATTCCACACAAAGGTTTTACAAAATTAATTACGAAAAAGATATTTAGCCAAAAGGAAAAAAGCGTATTGATTTACGCTTTTTTTAATCCACTTTTTTATATATTTTTAAGCCATTTTCCGCCAAGGCAACATCTATTTCATCCGCGTTGATGGTTGCCCCGTCCGCCACGGCAAAAATATTTTCACCAAACAATTTTAGCGAGTTAAGCCAAAGTTGGTTTGTTTTTTCCTCGTAAATTTGTTTGCCGCGTTGTAAAATTATTGGCGATTTATGCTCGTCCTCCATTTTTAAAATGTTAACATTAAATTGCCCGTCTTTAACATTGCAAAGCGAGTTGATATTTCCGCCCAAACACCTGCCCGAATTAGAAATAACTAGGTCAAAAACGTGCAATTTGTTGGTTTTGGAGTTGTGTTTAATTGTTAATTCCACACCCGTCAATTTGTCCGCTTTAACCGGCATTGGAAATATGTTTTTAAATTTATATTTTTTATATCTTTCAAAAATTTCCGCGCTTGCGCCAATCAGCACATTGTTAATTACCCTAACCTCGTTAACAACCAACAAGTCCACCGCCTCTATGTTGCGTTGAAGAATGTCTTTAATTGCATCGACCGGGCTAAAACTTAAATTTAAAAAACTTGCAAAATCGTCCGCCCGGCTTGTTGGCACAATGCCCATTTTTATGCGAGATAAATCCTTAACCGTGTTAACAAAGCAAGATATGGCCTCGTCCCCGCCAACAATAACAAATTCAGTTTCGCCGTTGTTTGCCAAATTTTCCACAATGGCTTTAAACATATCGTAGTCCAGCGAAAAAAACACCGAATATTCTTCATTTTCGCTTTTTAAAAATTTTACTATTTTTTTTGTGTAAATTTCCGCATTGCCACAATCTTTAACCGGAGCGGACAAAATGTTTAACATATTATTATTATAACCAACTTAAACCAAAAAAACAACTGTTAAAATGCGTTTTAGCGTTTATTTTAAAAATGTTCGGGTTACCATAACGGTCATGTCGTCCTTTGCCTGCATATTGTTTAATCTTAACGCCTCGCCCAAAATGGTTTCTGCCAAACTTTGCGGATTGTTGCTTGCCAATTTTAAAACAAATTCCTCATACTCCTCAACCGATTTAAACGCGTCCACCACTCCGTCCGTTGCCATAATTACAATGTCCTTTGTGCTGATTGATGTCTGTTTTGTTGCCGGAGTTATGGAATCTAGCGCGCCAATTGGCAGCGAGCCGCCCTCCACAATTTCCACCTTGCCTTCCCGCTTAATAACGCCATAAGGTGCACCAACTTTAATAAAGTTTGCCCTGCCCAAATTTAAATCCAACAGGCAAACATCTAGTGTGGAATAACTTTCCTGATTATTCACTGCAAGCAATTTATTTACGCTTTCTAACACAATTTCGTTATCAAAGCCCACTTTGTAAAAATTTTCTATTAAGCCAAGCGTTAGCGCGCTCATTTTGTTTGCCTCTTTGCCGCTGCCCATGCCATCGCACAGCGCAAGCAAAAATTTATCTTGCCCAAGCCTAATTATGCTATGACAATCGCCGCACTGCTCGTTGCCCGCCTTGTTGCAACTTGCCAAGCCGAACACACAATCGTATTTATTTTGCCGCTTTAAGGTTAGTGAAATTAAATCAGTATCTTCCACCGGACGCTCAGATGTGATTTTCATTTTAACTTTTAAACACTCGGTTAAAACTTTTTGTACAATTTCAACATAATCTTTAACCGGCTTTATAATTAAAACCGCGCTAAGTTCCTCGTTTTTTTCCGTGTATAGCAAAACCTCTTTGCACTCAACATTTTGGCTGAGCAGGCGATTTATAATTTTGTTTTCCCGCGCAACGTCAAAGGTTACATTTGTATCAATTTCCGAACCAATGTCTAGCAAAAGTTTGCTAACCGCCCCCATTTGGTCGGCAAGCAGCACTTTAACATTGTTCACATCGTTAACCATGTTTCGGTATTGCTTGTATTCATCGCTCAGCCGGTTAATAAGCCCAACCAGATGATTTAATTTGCCGCACCTGTTTGTAAGCGATGGCGGTAAATCCAACAGCGTTATTTTGCCCTTTTCCACCGCCGTTTCAATTAGCGCGGTAAGGTTAGATTGATTGTCTGTGCCAAGCGAACGCGTGCACCTAGGCTTGTCTAAACAATCTTTGCAGCAAGTTGACATAACCTCACGCGTTAGCATATCTATCAGTTCGTTTTTGGTTAAATCCTTTTTTATCATGTTTAAATGAATTTGCTTCATATCTAAAAACACATTACTCAGTTCGCACATGCGCTTTTTTAAATTTTTGCGCGTGGTGTTTATTAAATTACGTGAACTTATTTCGCTATTTTTTACATACACAAATTCGCCAATTTTGTTTAGCAATTTTGTTGGGATTAAGGCAAAAATAACCCCCGCAACAAC
>CANPWT010000064.1 GCA_947584775.1 uncultured Clostridia bacterium
TGTTAGGCTTGGTGCATAGGTTAGATAGGCCAACGGGCGGAGTAATGGTGTTTGCCAAAACAAGCAAGGCAGCAAGCAGGCTTTGTGCTGAATTAAAAACCAAACAAATTAAAAAGAAATATTTGTGCGTGGTTTGCGGTAGGCCTGCAATTATCTCCAATCGCTTAGTCACATATTTAAAAAAGGACGAAAAAACTAACACCGTGCACATCGCCCCACAATTAGAGGAGGGCAGCAAGCAGGCGATATTAGAATATAATGTGCTGCAAACCAAAAACAAATTGTCGCTTGTGAATATAGATTTAATTACGGGCAGAAGCCACCAAATACGCGTGCAAATGTCCAAACAGTTAAACACCCCTATATTTGGGGATTTTAAATATGGCGACAAAGAGCACGCCTCCAACTTGGCGCTTTGGGCATATAGGCTGGAATTTGTTCACCCAACCACCAAACAAAACATGGTGTTTAAAGTTGCGCCCGAGGGCAAAGTTTTTGAATTGTTTAGTAATGAAATAAAATCTATAATAGAATAAATTTATAAAAATTTTTAAAATTTTTGCAAAATTTAGCAAATTTAACCAACTTTTTTAATATTTTTTAAAAAATTTTAAAGTTTAAAGCATTTTTAAAATTAAATATAAAACGAACAAATCTTAAATAAAAGTAAAAAATTTTGTTGTACAAACAAAATTTTTTTTTAATTCCAATTGCAAATTATTTTTTTTAAAGACGCTAAAAGTTTTAAAAATTACAAAATTTTATAAAAAATAATAAAAAAATATCAAAAAATAATAAAAAATTTAATTTTTTTGCAATTTTTTTGCATTTTTTTAAAAAATTGTAAAACCGCTATAAAATAGCAAGTTTTAAATACATTTTTATATAAAATTAAAAATAAAAAAAATATTAAAAAAATTTTTAAAAAAGGTATTGACTATATCTAAAAATAGTGCTAAAAGTATGGTAACAAAAAATAACAATTTTTTTGTGTTAAGGAGAGATTATGAACAAATTAGCAGTATTTGAACTTGATATAAATGATATTAAATTAACAATATTTAAATATACCCCAAACGGCTACTTTTGCATCGACCAACAAATTGTAGAGCCGGTTAAATTAACCCAGGATATGGAACGCGATGGCTATTTAAAACCAATGCGTATTCAAGAAACAATAACCATACTTAAAAATTTCAGGAAAATTGTGGACGGCGAAAAAATAGAGAATATTATTTGCTACACCAACCCTATTATTGCCACCGCGCGCAATCAAATTGCCTTTTTAGATGAAGTGTACAAAACAGTTTCGCTATACTTTAAAGTACTCACCCCAGACGAACAAGTTACCGCCTTGCACAGCGCAATTATGTATTCATTTGCCATGACAAAAGGCGTTATTGTTCAAATTGGGGATAACACAACAGAAATTATAAAATTCAATAGGCGTGTTGTTCAAAACAGCGCATCGCTAAACTTTGGCATGGTCAATTTAGTGGATGGCCTTAAAAACAAAACCTTGTCCGCTTGTATGGATTCGGTTGTGGAAGTAGTTAGTAAGGAACTAAAAAAGTTGGATTGGCTTTACAATTTGGAAGAAGATGCGGAAATTATTGGCGTTGGCGAAGTGTTTAACGCGCTTGGCAAATTAAGCAGGCGTGCAACCCGCTATCCATTAGATATTGCGCATAACTACGAAGTTACCAACGAAAGTTTTTTAAATGTATACAACCTTGTGCGTGGGCTAGATTTAGACAAGGCCAAAAAATTAAAAGGTGTGTCTGAAAAACGTGCTGATTTAATTGCAATGGGGCTGGCAATTTGCAAAGCCATGTTTAACGAGTTTATTGCAAAAGGCGTAAAAGTTTCCACAAATGGCGAACTTTATGGCATAGTTGCAAAAAATTTGCTTGGCCAAACGGGGGAAAAGCCATTGCTAGATATTCTTGGCTATTCGCTTAGCAGCATTAATGAATTTAATCCGACCAATATTAACATAGATAACAATTATGCCCTTGCAGTAATTTTATACAAGCAACTTAAAGTTTTGCACAAACTTACCCGCCCTTATGTAAAAGTTTTGCGCATTGCGGCAAGCATGTGCATGTCCGGCAAACGCATCTCGTACGAAAACTATATTAAAAATAATTTCCCAGTTATTCTTTACAGCAACATTTATGGCGCATCACATAAAGATATTTTGCTTTCCGCCTTTGTTGCCAGCAGCCAAAATATAGACGATTTTAAATTAAGCGATTGGATTAGATATAAGGATATTGTTTCGGATGAAGATTTGGAAGCCGTTAAAAAATTAGCAATAATTATAAAACTTGCCACCATGCTTAACATTACCAACAGCAACTCGGTTAAAGATATTGCGTGCGATGTCCTTGGTGATACCGTCATTTTAAAAACCGAAGTAGAGCGCGATGCAACCTTAGAAATTAGCCAGGCCATGAGCATCGCGGGCGACTTTAAAAAAGTGTATGGCAAAAACTTGCAAATTTTGTAAAAATTTTATATTATTTAATAAACACAAAAATTGTTTCACTTTTTAAAATTTTAAAAAAATTGCAAAAATTTAACAAAAATTTAACAAAAAACGCAAAAATAAAGCAAAATTTACTAAAATTTTTAAAATTTTAAGTGCTTAGGGGGAAGTATGAAAATTAAAATTGCAATAAAATTTGGCAGTAACGAAATAACAATTTATCGCATGGGCATTGGCATTGTTGCGCGTGAACCCGCTTTCCTCGCCGTGCAGGAAAATAAGGACAGCATTAAAATTAAAGCAGTTGGCAAAATGGCGCAAAAACTTTTGGCAAATTCTGGCTTGTCCGTTTATCAGCCAATTAAGGATGGCGAAATTGTTAACGAAAAATATGCAGTAATTTTGCTTGAGCAAATTTTAAAAGATGTAATAATAGATAAATCCATTTTCGCCCCAATATACGCGCTTGTTTCAATACCATCCTCGCTTGGGGAAGAGGCAATTTACAAACTTAAAAAAGTGCTTTCCATGGCTGGGCTAAAAAATGTGGAGTTTGTTCAAAATGCGGTTTCAGTTCGTGAAAATTTAGATTTAGACCCGCAAACCAACATTATGGTTGTAGATATTGGCAAAAATTTAACAGATATTTCAATTTTAAACAGTTACAATTTCAATTTTGGCAGGATGTATTATCTTGGCGGGGCAGATATGGATAAAAGCATAACCACCTTCATTTTAGATAATCACGATTTAACCGTTTCAGATAAAGATAGCGAGGCGCTTAAAAATGAACTTGCCTCGCTTTACGACCGCGATTTATACACATTAACCTACACCGGTCTAGACGAAAACAACAAGTTTGTTCACCACCCAATAACCGCAAGCGAGGTTAAAGTGGCAATAACCAATGTTTACGATAAAATTATTGGCTTTATTAAGCAAATTTTAACCGAAATTCCTAAGGAAATTTACGCACAAGTTTACAATTCTGGTGTGGTGTTCGTTGGCGGGGCAAGCAACATCCCTGGCCTGTACGAATACGCTAAAAAAAGGCTAGATTTACCAATTATTGTGCACGAAAATCCAACCGATGCCGTCATCCTTGGTGCGGGCAAACTTTTGTCTAAGGATGGCTATTTAAAAATAAATTTATAAAATTCAACTAGGCAATCTAGTTGTTTTTTTTTGTTAACGGGGGCGGGGCAAGGGCGAAAAGCGCGGCATTTCGCCCTTAAATTTGGCCGCGGCCGAATTTCACGCCTGCGGCGTGCCCCGCCCCCATTCAAATTGCCCACAAAGCGTTAAATTTTCTTGACAATATTAAATATTAATTGCTAAAATATATAAAATAAATTTATAATCCATCTGCGGAGGTATAAATGTCAGCAAATCTTAGTGGTAGGGGTACACCTAGATTTAAGCATAAGCATATTTTATTGCCTATCATTTTATTTTGCGCGCTCGCCCTTTTGCTTGGCGGCGTTTATGCCTATTTTACTGCCACCGCTAAAAGGGAAAATAGTCTTTCTTTTGGCACAATTAACTTGGAACTTGGGCAGGATGGCACCCAACTAACCAATTCCACTTTTCAAGCCCAATTAAATAGCGATATAAAGCCGGGCGATAGTTTAAATTTGCCCAACATAACAGTAAAAAATGGTGGCGATAGCGCACTATATTCCCTTATAAATGTAAATGTAAAAATTTCTTCCTCCCCAAATCAAATTTTAAACTTTAACTATTGGTATAACCTGGACGGGGAAAAGGTTTATAATATCGATCTACCTAACAACACCACCGGCGCAAGCCTAGTGGACGGCGGGGCAACAAAAACTACCAACATTTCCTTTACCTTTAATGGCGATGAATTTACCAACAATTTCCGCACTTCAACGGCAGAATTAACAGTCACCGCCCACGGAATTCAAAACTATCTGCCAGAAAATGAAACCTACCCAACCAGCCCACTATATGCCACCTATTTAATTGTAGACAGCGCGCAGGCCAACACTTACACCCGCCTAGATTATATTG
>CANPWT010000065.1 GCA_947584775.1 uncultured Clostridia bacterium
TTTGCCGGTTTTGCCGTTTTGCAATCTGCCCGAGCCACTTTCGCCGTTTTCTGCTTCAAATTTTTTAACATATTGAAAATCAATAAGCGTGTTTTTGTTTTTATCGGCAACAAAAATAATAGAGCCGCCCTTGCCGCCATCGCCGCCATCTGGCCCGCCTTTTTCAACAAATTTTTCGCGGTGGAAACTAACCTTGCCGCTGCCGCCGTTGCCCGCCTTAATTGTGATTGTAACTTTGTCCATATTCATAATTTTACATCCTAAAATTCAATTTTTATCAATTTTTAACTTATTTTTGTTCAATTTTTAAAATTTTTTGCTATTTTTTTAAATTTTTGTTTGCGTACAAGCAAATATCTACAAGTTCACAGTTGTAACATTTAGGGCGCAGTGACGAACAAATATTCCGCCCAAATAAAATTGTTTGATGATGAAATTTTGTGTGCTTCTCTTTTGGCACAATTTCAATTAAATCTTTTTCGCACTCGTATGGAGTGGAGTTTGGTTTTGTTAACCCCAGCCGGATGGAAACGCGGTGAACATGTGTGTCTACTGCAATGGTTTGTTCGTTGAAAGCATTGGCTAAAACCACATTTGCAGTTTTCCTGCCCACGCCTTTTAATTTGGTTAAACTTTCCATATCGCCTGGCACAATGCCGTTAAAATTTTCAACCAAATCTTTGCTAGTTTCCATAATAGATTTACTTTTATTATTGTAAAAACCGCAAGGATGAATAATTTCTTTTAATTTTTTTTCTCCTAAATCTAACATTTTTTGCGGGGTGGGTGCAAGGGCAAAAAGTTCACGAGTGACAATATTAACACGCTTGTCCGTGCATTGTGCGGATAAAATTGTGGCAATTAAAAGTTCGTATGCGTTAGAAAAATTTAATGCGCATTGTGCATCGGGGTATAAACGGTTAAAATATGATAAAATTTTGTTAATTTTTTCCACCTTTTTATATTATCAAATTTTATAAAATTAGTCAATTCAAAAATTAAACAATTCGCTCAATTTGTTCGTGTAGGCCAATACGCGACAATAAAAAAATGCCAATAAGCCCGTCATGATTGCTTTTAGATAAAATATCTAAAACATTATTATAAAATCTATATTCCACTTTTGCGCTAAGCCCGCAACTAGACGAAATATTGCGCGGAGTATTAATAATGCCAGATGGAATGCCAAATTTTTTAAGAAGATTTATAAAGGGGTACAAGTTGTTTCGGTTTTTAAAAGATATAATTAAGTACTTCATATTTTCCTCTTACAATCACTATATTTTAACCTTTGGCATAATGTGTTATATGATTTATTTGGATAACGCCGCATCTTCATTTAAAAAGCCAAAGTGCGTAATAGAAATGGTGGATTACGCCCTAAAATTTTTAACTGCCAACCCAGGCAGGGGCAGCCATATCGCCGCAGATAGCGTTGCTACAATTGTCTATTCCACGCGTGAAGAAATAAAAAAATTTTTAAATGCGCCAAATTATGATGTAATTTTCACTTTAAATTGCACGCAGGCGCTAAATCTTGCAATTTTTAGTATGCTTAAAGCGGGCGACCATGTTATAACAACCTCTTACGAGCACAATGCAGTTTTGCGCGCTATCTATTCAATAAAAGGTTTAGAAATTACAATTTTAGATTGCGACATGCAAAATATTGTAAAAAATTTAAAAACAAATCTAAAACCCAACACAAAAATGATAATAACAAACCACATTTCAAATGTTACGGGTGAGGAGTGTGATATCGCTGCGGTTGGAGCATTTTGTAAAGAGCATAATTTAATTTATTTAGTTGACGGGGCACAGTCGGTTGGCCACACCCAAATAGATTTAACAAAATCTAATGTAGATATGCTTGCCTTTGCTGGGCATAAAGGGCTTTACGCCATAACCGGTGTGGGCGGTTTGGTTGTAAAAAAAGGCATAAATTTAAAACCGCTAGTCTTTGGCGGTACGGGCACAAACAGCGAAAGTGTTATTCAGCCAACCGATATTCCCGAGGGGTTAGAAAGCGGAACATTGCCCTCAATTCCTATTGTAAGTTTGTATGCTGGTGTTAAATTTGTAAGCAAAAATTTTTCTTATATTCAAAAAAAAGAGCAAAATTTAAGCAATTATCTATATAAAAAGTTAAAAAATTTAAATTTTTTGGAAATTTATTCAAAATCAAACAGTAAAAATGTTTTTTCTTTTAATATAAAAAATTGTTCAGATAGATTGGTTGCCGATGAGTTAAACCAGCGCAAAGGCATATGTGTTAGGTCGGGGTTGCATTGCGCGCCACTTGTGCATAAAAAATTAAACACGTGTGGTGCAGTTAGGGTAAGCCTAGATTTCTTTAACACACCGGAAGAAATTGACGCTCTAATTTCCACATTAAACGAAATTGCTAATTCTTAATTTTTATAAGTTTGCAAGTTATAGCAAACAACATTAAAACACTGCCAAAAACTATATAATAAATATGATAAGGTAAAATTATACTGCTAAAAATTAAAATTAAGCCGCAAATAAAATAGCCTTTTGCCTTGTTTGGGGTAAAAAAGTTTTTAACAATTTCCTTAAAGCCTGGTTTAATGCTCTCTTCGTTTAGAATTTCATCTGGGAAAATATTATTTTTTAAAAAATATTCAGCATATAATTTTTGTTTATCAACAATAATTATTTTTTTGCCTTTAATAATATTCAAATTAAAATTTTCGCAATCTTCACAAATAATTTCTAGTTCGTCAAACGAAAAAGGTACAGCGGCAATTATATTAAAAAAATCATTTTTTGTTATTTTTGTGTGGGTGGTGCAAATTGTAACAACATGCCTTACACCTTCAAAAATATATAAAAAATTTTCATTTTTGCGCGTAATTTGATAATTTTTTTCCAAAATTTTCTTAATTAATGCAATTTTTTTATTTTTTTCTAACAATTTAAAATTTAAAAAACTTTTATTTATTTCGCTAATTAATTTTTTATTCATGTTTTTTTTGTTTTCTTTTTTGTTAAAAATATAAAAAATTAAAAACACAATAGCGCTAGCAAAAATTAAACTTAAAAAAAATGTTGCAACCAAATCCATCACAAAAAAATTAATCCAGGCGTACACCAATAAAAACACGGCAACGCTTATAAAAATTTTATCAATTAAATTAATAATCCCATATTTTGACATATTATAATCATTGCCAAAATTTTTTATTTTAAAATATTAAATTAAAAATTTAATAAATTGATATTTTATTTGACAATCAAAACAGTTTTAATTAAACTAATAAGTAGGGGAAAGTATGATTTCAGATTTGATTAATTTAAAAAGCAATGGGGAAGAATTACCGCTTCAAAGTTATTACGAGGCAGTGGATTATCTTTTAAATAATGGCGCAGATATGGAAAGCGTTAAGTTTTTCTTATCTTTAAATTCGTTTGGCATGACTAAGCGCGAAGTTTTGTATTTAGCAATGGCGCTAAGAGATAGCGGCAGAATTTTAAAATACAATCAAAACATATTTGAAAAGCATTCAACCGGCGGCATTGGGGACCCTTCTAGTTTGGTGCTAATTCCCTTGCTTGCAAGCCTAGGCTACAAAGTTATAAAAACCACAGGCAAATCGTTGATGTACACAAATGGCAGTTCAGATAGGTTTGGCGCAATCCCTAACTTTAATGTTAAATTAACAAGTGAAGAAATTGAAAATGTGTTAAATTCCACCAACGCCTGCATTTTAAGCCATAATGGCGATATTTGCCCAGCAGATAAAATTTTATATACAATTATTGAAAACTGTGGCCTTGAAAGGGACATAAACTTGCTTGCCGCATCAATCGCGTGCAAAAAATTGGCTTGCGGGGCAAGTGTGGTTTTGGTTGATGTAAAATATGGCGATGCAAGTGTGGTAAAAAATTATCACGATGCCTTAAAACTTGCCGGGCTATTAAAATACATTTTTGATGCTAACAAAGTTAAAAGTGTAATGGTTCTCACTAACACTATGCAAACTTTGGGTCAGGGCATTGGCAATGCTATAGAAGTGGACGATGCACTAGATGTTTTAAAAGGTAAAAAATGCTTACTTCGCGATATTTGTTCGCAATACGCGCTTGAAATGATAAAGCAAATTAATCCGCAATTATCCAGGTCAGATATTATGGATATGATTAATGTTTCGCTAGATAATATGGGCGCATATAAAACCTTTAAACATATTGTAAAATTGCAGGGTGGCGATGAACAGGCACTAAATAAAAGTTTGTTTAAACCTTATAAGATAGCAAATTTCACCGCCAACAAATCGGGCTATGTGGGCTACAT
>CANPWT010000066.1 GCA_947584775.1 uncultured Clostridia bacterium
CCAATTATAGAGGTAGCCTTGCTTTTGGCAATATATTTGGCAATTTTGTTAGTGCCACGCTTGTAGCGTTCAAATTCATACACGCCAAGTGGGCCGTTCCAAACGATCGTGCGCGCTTTTTTAATAACTTTTTTAAACATTTTAATTGTTTTTGGGCCGATGTCCATGCCTTGATAGTCCTCGCCAAAAAAGCCGCTGTTAAATTTTTTAACTTCTGTTAAATCGTCAAAATCTTTTGCGCCAATGTTATCAATAGGCAACAAAATTTTAACGCCTTTATCTTTGGCCTTATCTAAAATTTCCTTGGCTAGGTCTAGTTTAGTGTCGTCCACAATAGATTTGCCAATGTTCCCTCCAATAGATTTTATAAAGGTGTAAGCCATGCCGCCGCCAATTAAAATTGTGTCCACCTTATCTAACAAATTTTCAATAACGGGCAATTTATCTGCAACTTTTGCGCCGCCAAGTATGGCAACAAACGGCCTTTCTGGGTTGTTTAAGGCGCGTTCAAACATAATAAGTTCTTTTTCCACCAAAAAGCCACAAACGGACGGCAACAATTTTGCAACACCATATGTAGAAGCGTGTTTCCTATGTGCGGTTGCAAAAGCATCAAACACATATAGATCTGCCAACTCGCTCAATTTTTTTGCAAACTGCGCGTTGTTAGTTTCTTCCCCTTTGTAAAAGCGGATGTTTTCCAACATTAGTATGTCGCCATTGTTCATGTTGTCCACCATTTCCTTAGTGGAGGGGCTTGTAACATCCTCGGCAAAAGAAATTGGCTTGTTCATAAGTTTTGAAAGCCTTGCAAGAACAGGAGTTAAAGATAATTCCTTTACAGCCTTGCCTTCTGGTCTGCCCAAATGTGAGCAAATTATAACTTTTGCCCCATGTTCAGATAAATAATTTATTGTGGGAACAGTTGAAGCGATGCGCGTGTCGTCTACAATTTTTTGTTCAGAATTAATTGGAATATTATAATCAACTCTAACCAATACGCGCTTGCCCAACAAGTCTACATCCCTAATTGTCTTCTTCATACTATCTCCAATAAAAGTATTTTGCTAGTATTGTTTAAACTGATTATATCATACAAAAAAAATTTTTCAAAATAATTTTTTATTATTTTTCGATTTTTTTGCCATCAATTTAAATTTAATTTATTAAATGCAATCAACCGTTGCATTTAAAACTTCTTCTATGCTGCTATTTTTTATGTAATAAATATTATTTTTTTTGTGCCTGTTGCAATCCACAATATTTATTGCTTTTAAAATTTTTAATTGATGGCTAACTGTGGTTTGATTAATATTTAACACATTTGATATATCGCCAACACACAATGGGCGTATTGTTAATAAAATTATAATTTTTAAGCGGGTGTTATCGCTAAACGCATAGAAAAAAGTGGTTAAAGATTTTAAATCTTTATTATTTGGCATTATTTTTTTTAAATTAAATTCATCATTACAATCTAAATACATGCAAAAATGATATCAAAAAAAATTTTTAAAAACATTTATTCACAATGTGATATTTTGACGAATAAAATATAATAACCACAAAATTTATACAAGGAGCAAGAAAATGAATATATCTGCATTATATATTTTGTTTGCAATTTTAATTGCAATAATTGCACAAGCCACAAACACAAGTTTGGTTAGCAACACCACATTTTTATTGCTGCTGTTGTTAGCGTTGGGCGCTTATAACCAAAATTGCAACAGGCAAAATTGCTATGTCTATGGCCAACAACGTGGCTTTATTTAACAAAAAAAAGTTAACTAAATTTAGTTAACTTTTTTTATTTACATTTTTTTAATTAATTTTTGTTTAATTTTTATTATTTTAATTTAAAATTATATTTTTAATTATTTTAAAGAATTTATTTTCCATAATATTGTTTTATTTTATAATTTAATTAAATTTATAATAACCATTAAATATTCCATTCGCTATTTAAATTGGTTTTAAGTTTTTTTAAAGCGGAATTAAATATTTTAGATATTTTTTCTTCTGTGGTAGAAAATTTTTGGGCTATATCCTCTATTGAATAACTTTTACCGCTTTTTGTTAATCCTAAATGCAAACACAATATTTTATACTCTGCATTATTTAATATTGATTTAATCTCTTCAATTAAACTTTGGTTAAAAAGTTTGTTTTCTACTTCTTCATCAGGGGTTGGATTTGGCGATGCAATTGTTTCTTGATAAGTTAAATTTTCAATGCCTGAAATATTTGTTTCAATACTTATATTTTGGCTTTGTTGTTTCTTTTTAATTTTGATGAATCTTCTTAAAGTTCCATGTATATATTTCATTATACTATTTTCATTTATATTATCTCCTCTATCTATTATCTTTATTAATGTATCATAGCCTTCATCTTTTAAGTCCTCTAAATTTGCATATCTACTTAAAGACCTCGCTATATAATCTACTATGTTAACTTGTGATTCTATCAGTTTTTTACGCGCATACAAATCTCCATTTAACATCATTTCTATCAATCTTTGATTGCCGCATTATTAACATCTTCATCCTTATATAAAACATCGTGAGTGTCAAAAACAAAGCCTATTTCAACCAAATCTTGTTTTTGTTTTTCTGTTAGATTTATATTTTTTGTGCGGATATTTCGCACATAAAAGCCTAGTTGGAAGCCATCATTTGAAACATAATCTATTTTAACAAGCAAATTTCCAAACTCTTGTTTGTATTTTTTTAAGTTGTCCATGAACTGGTCAAAGTCAAATTTTTTTATTTTTGCACTATATCGCGCAATCCAAACAAAGCCAAGGTTATTTAATTTTTCTTTTTGCTCCGCTGTTGTTGTTATACTACCATACCTTATAAAAGAAACTTTTTCACCTAGTTTATACCCATTAGCGGTTATATATTTTTGAGGAACTAAACAATTTCCATACTCAAATTTGAACTCTATTAAATAGTTACAAAAAGTTTCTAAATCAAACCTTTGTCTTTTTGCTGTTTTTGCAACCAAATTTTCCATAAAAATATTCTATCATAGGTATGCTGTTTTGTCAATATACGCAAAATTTGAAAAATTAAGTTTGTTTATGCGTTTAAATAAAACTGTAAGTAAATTTTTTATAAAAAGTATAAAAAAAGTATTACTTAATAAAGATTAAATAATACTATAATTTTTATAACAATCCCATTGCATTTTTTGCCCTGTTTATTGTTTCAACTGCAACTTCCCTTGCTTGGTTTGCACCCATCTCGGCAATGCGCAAAAGTTCATCTTGGTGGGCCATGTAATAATCAAATTTATCTCTTATTGGGCGAACAATTTTTAAAACAGCATCAGTGGCGCGTTTTTTAAGTGCCCCATAATTTTGCCCAGCAAGTGAATTTACAACTTCAGCAATAGGCAGATTTTCGCAAGCGGAAATTATTGTTAGCAAATTGCTGACCCCGGGCTGGTTAACTTCGTCATACTTAATTTGGCCAAGGCTATCGGTTACTGCGCGCTTGATTTTTTTTGTAATTTCCTCATCGCTATCTTGCAAAAAGATAATATTGTTTGGGTCGTCATCCGACTTGCCCATTTTGCTGTTTGGGTCAAGCAACCCTTTAATGCGCGCGCCAACTTTTGGCACAACGGCTTTTGGCAAAATAAAAGTATCGCCAAACCTATGGTTAAAGCGGTTAGCAATGTCGCGCGCCAACTCCACATGCTGAACTTGGTCCTCGCCCACCGGCACAATGTTTGTGTTATAAAGCAAAATGTCCGCCGCCATAAGCACAGGGTAAGTGAACAAGGCGGTTGTAACATTTATGCCTTTATGGGATTTATCTTTAAACTGCGTCATGCGGCTGGCCTCACCCATCATGGTGTTGCAATTAAGCAGCCAGCAAAGTTCGCTATGCTCCTTTACTTGCGATTGCAAATAGATGACAGATTTTTTGGGGTCTAACCCGCACGCCAAAAACATGGCAAGTTGACGCAATGTTCTATCTTTAACAAATTCCGCATCCAATTCCACCGTGTGCGCGTGCAAATTGGCGATGCAAAAATAACAACTATATTCGTCTTGAAGAGTAAGCCAATTTTTAATTGCGCCCAAATAGTTGCCCAAGGTTAAAAACCCGGTCGGCTTTGTTGCACTATATAAAACTTTTTTCATGTTAAAATTATA
>CANPWT010000067.1 GCA_947584775.1 uncultured Clostridia bacterium
CAACATCATAAACAGAATTAACAGTTGATGGCAATGTTAACCAATACCTTACTTCAAAAGTAACAAAATATTTATTGTGCATAGGTTAGATAAAGATACGGGCGGGCTTATGATTGTTGCAAAAACAGATAGCGCCCACTTAAAACTATCTGCCCAACTTAAAGATAAAACATTAAATAGGGAGTATAAAGCGCTTGTAATGGGCAGGCTTAAAGAGGATTTTGTTGTGGAGGGCAACCTTGCGCGCAACCCTAAATGTAGGCAACAAATGGCAATGGCAAAAGAGGGGAAATACAGCAAAACTCTGTTTACAATAGACAAGGTTTACCCGCACCACACTCTTTTAAATTGCAAACTTTTTACGGGCAGAACACATCAAATACGCGCCCACTTAAAAAGCATAAACCACCCAATAGTTGGGGACAAACTTTACGGCGGAGATACAAAATTATATCCAACCCAACTTTTGTTTGCGTATAAAATTCAGTTTGTGCACCCAAAAACAAACAAAACGCTTACTTTTGAAGTGGACTTGCCCGATTATTTTAAACAAGTGCTAAACAAAATTGTGTAATTTGTTAAATATAAAATTATACAAAAAAAGGCAACAAAAATAAAAAAACAGTTATATTTAACATCAAATTTTATTTGTGAATAAATTTTTAATGTGATATAATAGCCTAGGAGGAAAAGTATGAAAGGTAAATCAATTGTAAGTTTTTTATCGTACGTTGCAATCGCGTGCATTGCCGTTGCATTGGTGTTGGGTAAATTGTTGGGTTGGTTAATTAATCCACAAATTTTACACGTTTTAACATTAATTGCTCAAATTATAGCGTACGCAATTGCCGCCATTTTTGCTTTCATTTTTGCAAAATCTAAACAAAAATCTGGCTGGATGATTGCTTACTTTATTTTTGTAGTAATCATTATTGTGTTTACAATTGTAAACAATATTTAGATGAAAAAGTTTAAATTTAATATTTTTTTAACCCTTGCAATTATTTTTTCAATCGCAGGGTTTTTATATTATTATGTTTTGGCAAAAGCCATAGAGTAATGCTCGTTTTAGGTTTAATATCGTTAGGCGTTTGCATATTTTTGTTTGGGCTTTGCGCAAGCACAAATTTAGCCAACAAAATTAACGAAGCAAATTCCAAAATTGATAACGATGCGGATTTAGAAACCTTACTTCAAAACGAAGATTTTATTGCTTTGCAATCTCAAATCAGCGCAATGACTAGGCAGCGCAAGGGCATAATAATAAGTTTTAGCATAATTGCAGTTATGCTTATTGTTTGTGCATTTTTTATATAATCATTTTATTTTAGACAAAAGGCAAAAGCATAAAAACTAATAAAATTATTTTAAATAGTATTGATTTTATTTTTTTATTGTGCTACAATTTAGCGTTAAAGGAGAAATTATGAATTACAAATTAACTAAAAAAGAAAATGGCATTTTTGATGCAGAAATAAAAATAGACCAAACCGAGTGGGAGGGCTTTATCACTTCCGCGTACGAAAAAAACAAGGGCAAATATTCCATCCCTGGGTTTAGAAAGGGCCATGCGCCAAAAAATATTATAGAAAAAACTTATGGCAAAGGCGTTTTCTTTAATGACGCTATGGACCAAGCATATTACAAAGCCTACACCCAAGTTTTATCTGAACATGAGGAAGTAAAACCAATTGATAGCCCAAATTTGGACGTTAAAAAATTTGACGAAACGGGGTTAGAATTTGTTTTGTCCATCCCATGCGTGCCAGATTTTGAACTTGCACAATACAAAGGCCTAACCTTTACAAAGCAAGTTAACAAAGTTACAGACGAGCAAGTTAAAGAGGCAATTGACCGGGAACTTTTAAGGTCTTCTAGGCTTGTGGAAACTAAAAAACCAGCCAAGTTGGACGATTTTGTAACCCTAGATTTTGATGGCTACATTGACGGCAAACAATTTGACGGCGGCAAGGCAGAAAACTATCAATTAAAACTTGGCAGTCACTCGTTTATCGATACTTTTGAAGACCAACTTGTTGGCCTAAACATTGGCGATAAAAAGGATGTTAACGTAACTTTCCCAGCCGATTATCACGAGGCAAGCCTAGCAGGCAAACCTGCAACCTTTAAAGTGGAAATAAAAAATATTCGTGAGCGCATTATGCCAGAACTTAACGAGGAATTTGTTTCAAATTCAACCGAATTTAACACAGTTGACGAATACAAAGCAAGCATCCTTGAACGGCTAACCAAAGAGACAGAAAATAGCGCAGAAATTGAACTAGATAACGACATTTTAGATAAAGTTATAGACGACACCAACCTAGTTGTGCCTGAAACCCTTACAAAACAAGAGTTTGACCGTCAAATTAACGGCATGAAAGCGCAAATGCAATATCAAGGCATAAAATTAGAAGATTATGTTAAATATATTGGCAAAACTATGGAGCAATTTAACGATGAAGTTATGGCTCAATCAAAACGCAATGTTAAAGCAAGATTGGTGCTAGAAAAATTGATAAGGGTGGAAAATTTAGACATTAACGAAGCCGATATCGACAATAAAATGGAAGAACTTGCAAAAAATGCGCATATGGAGTTGGAAGATTATAAAAAACAAGTTAATAATGATATGGTAAACCGCATCGCAAACGAACTTTTAATGAAAAAAATAACCGACTTCCTTCGCGCCAACAACACAATTAAATAATTTTAAGTTTGGCAACATTAAAATTAAAAGGAGATTTTATTATGATACCTATGGTTATAGACCAAATTGGCAATGTTGAACGTAGTTACGACATTTATTCCAGATTACTTGAAGATAGAATTATTTTCTTAACCGATGAAATTACCGACCAAACTGCAAACACAGTTGTGGCTCAACTAATTTATTTGGAAGGCAAAAACCCAGATAAAGATATCTTTATGTATATCAACAGCCCAGGCGGCAGTGTTTCCGCAGGCCTTGCAATTTACGATACAATGCAATACATCAAATGCGATGTTTCCACAATCTGCATCGGCATGGCAGCAAGCATGGCAGCCGTAATTTTATCTAGCGGGGCAAAAGGCAAACGCATTTGCTTGCCTCACAGCGAGGTTATGATTCACCAACCTTTGGGTGGCGCACAAGGTCAGGCAACCGACATTGAAATTGCATCTAGACACATCCAAAAAACGCGTGAAACATTAAACAAAATCCTTGCCGACAACACGGGCAAATCTATTGAAACAATAACCCAAGATACCGACCGCGACAATTACCTAGACGCAAAACAAGCCCTAAAATACGGCCTTGTAGACAAAATTTTTGAAAAACGCCGCTAAGAAAAAGGGAAAGCGAATCATACCAGATTTAAAACCATGAGGGAGAACTTTGTGGTTTTTCTCATTTCAACCAAATGAATGTATTAAATGTGAGTTTTGTTAAATAATATATAAGATAAAGGGGGTATTTTGAAAGAAATAGAAACCATTTGCTCTTTTTGTGGGCGTCCAGCAAGGGAATTAACCGATGTTATCAGCAACACTGAGGGTGATTGCTTTATTTGCAGAGAGTGTTTAACAATTTGCAAAGATATTTTAGATTTTAATCAAAAAACCAAACAGGCGGAAAATGATAGTTCTATTGTGCTTCCAAAACCGCAGGAAATTAAAAATAAATTAGACGAATATATTATTGGGCAAGACGAAGTTAAAAAAATACTTGCCGTTTCCGTTTACAATCACTATAAACGCATCAATTACAATTTGCTTAATAAAGATAAGTCGGATGAGGTGGAGTTAGAAAAATCTAACGTCCTATTAATTGGCCCAACCGGCTCAGGCAAAACTTTGCTTGCAAAAACACTTGCAAAAACCTTGCAAGTTCCGTTTGCGTCCAGCGATGCAACCGCATTAACCGAGGC
>CANPWT010000068.1 GCA_947584775.1 uncultured Clostridia bacterium
TTTTCTTATCTTCTTCGGCGAATTGTTCGGCCTCTTTAACTGCTTTGTTAATTTCGTCCTCGCTAAGGTTGGTTGATGCGGTGATGGTTATTTTTTGCTCTTTATTTGTACCTAAATCCTTTGCCGAAACATTTACAATGCCATTTGCATCGATATCGAAAGTAACTTCAATTTGAGGAACGCCGCGTGGTGCTGGTGGGATGCCGGTTAATTGAAATCTGCCAAGGGATTTATTTTGAGCGGCAAATTCGCGTTCGCCTTGAAGCACGTTAATTTCAACGCCTGGCTGATTATCTTGCGCGGTACTAAAAATTTGGCTCTTTTTGGTTGGGATTGTTGTGTTACGAGGAATAAGTTTTGTGCATACCCCGCCTAGCGTTTCGATACCCAAAGAAAGTGGAGTAACATCTAGCAACAAAACGTCTTTAACATCGCCGCCAAGCACGCCCGCCTGAATTGCTGCGCCGATGGCAACGCATTCGTCTGGGTTGATGCCTTTAAATGGAGTTACCGGAATTTCCTTGCTAAGTGCTTCCACAACGCATGGAACACGGGTTGAGCCACCAACAAGCACAACATTGTTAATGTCGGTTTTATTTAAGCCAGCATCTTTAAGCGCATTGCGAGTGCAAACCAAGGTTTCTTCAACAAGTGGGGCTATCATGCTTTCAAATTTTGCGCGGGTTAAAGTGTAATCCAAGTGTTTAGGGCCGGTTGCATCCGCGGTTATAAATGGAAGGCTGATTGAGGTTTGAGTTAATGTGCTAAGTTCAATTTTAGCCTTTTCTGCTGCTTCTTTTAAGCGTTGTTTTGCAAGTTTATCGTTAGATAAATCTATGCCGGTTTCCTTTTTAAATTCGCTAATTAAAAGTTCCATAATTAGGTTATCAAAGTCGTCACCGCCAAGGCGAGTGTTGCCGTTTGTGGACAAAACTTCAAACACACCATCGCCAATTTCTAGAATGGAAACATCAAATGTGCCGCCACCTAAATCGTAAATCAAAATCTTTTGATTTTTTCTATCGCTTTTATCTAGGCCGTAAGCAAGGGCTGCTGCGGTTGGCTCGTTAATAATACGCAAAACTTCAAGGCCTGCAATTTTGCCCGCATTTTTGGTTGCTTGACGTTGGCTATCGTTAAAGTAAGCAGGTACTGTGATAACCGCTTGGGTTACCGGGCTGCCAAGATAAGCCTCTGCATCCTGTTTTAATTTGGATAAAATCATGGCGCTAATTTCTTCTGGGCTGTATTGTTTGCCGCCGATGTTAACTTTGTAATCTGTGCCCATTTCACGCTTGATGGATATTACTGTGTTTTCTGGGTTAGCAACTGCCTGGCGCTTTGCAACCTGGCCTACTAACCTTTCTGTGTCCTTAAAACCTACCACGCTTGGAGTGGTTCTGCCTCCCTCGCTGTTAGGAATAACGGTTGGTTGGCCACCCTCCATAACCGCTACACAACTGTTTGTTGTACCTAAGTCGATACCAATAATTTTTGACATAATTTATTACTCCTTTTTTAAATTTTTCACGAACTAAACGTGAGTGATTTGAACATTTTTTTGAGTTTTGAAAATTTATTTGCAAACACTCATAAGAAATGTGCAAAACTTATGAGTTTGCGAATAAGTAAAATTTTAAAAGAGCAAGAAATTTGGAGAACATTATATGTTTGCGAGTTCACGAGCAACATATAATTTTTGATGCCGTACTCTTTGTTAATTTTATCACAAAATTTGGCTTTTGCGTAAGTAAAATGAAATTTGTTTCGTTTTCACTCACGGAAAAGCCAAGAATAATGAGTGAAACGAATTAAAATAAAATGAATTTATTAAAGAGCAAGAAATTTGGAGAACTTTATATATTTGCGAGTTCACGAACAACATATAATCTTACTCATAAATTAAATTCTCCTTTTAAATAATTTTATTTCCGCATTTGCGGCTTGAAATAACATAAGTTTAGTAAATTTTTAAATATCTTAACCATTTTGGAATTAGATTTTGTTGTTCGATGTTTGTTGATGCCTCGCCATGTCCGGGATATAAATTAACATAATCCATATTTAATATATTTTGCAAACTTTTGGTTAATTCTTGCTTGTTGGACGTTGATAAATCGTATCGGCCGATGGCTTTTTTGAATAATGTGTCGCCAGAGAACAAGTTGTTATCTATTAAATAGCAAACGCCATCAAAAGTGTGCCCGGGTGAAAACATTACTGTAATTTTGCTGTTTAGCACATCGATTTGTTGCCCGTTAGCAACTGGAATAAAATCAAGCGAAAATGTTTTAACTGTGTTGAACTGTGTGCTTGCATTTTTTTCTGCGTCCGACATAATTTCTTTACTGCGCGGGTGGGCATAAATTTTTACGCCTTTATAATCGTTTATTTGCACAACGTGGTCGAAGTGGAAATGCGTTATAAACACTGCAACTATTGGCAAAGGGCTAACCTTTTTAATTTCTTCAATAGATACGCCTGCATCTATTAAAATGCTTTCTTTATCGTTAGAAATTAGATAACTGTTTTGCTCGTAAGCATTTGTAAATTTTGTTATAGTTAACGCACTCATTTTTTAACCACCACCTGTGCATAGCGAATAACTTTGCCTTTGTAAGTAAAGCCTTTGTAGGCTACTTTAACAATGTCGCCCGCCTCGCCTTCTGCCTCGCTATCGGTGTCTATGGCCTGGTGGAAATTTGGGTCGAACTTGCCGGTTGCGTTGATTTCTTCCACGCCCATTTTAGATAACGTGTCTAATATGCCCTTTTCTATAAATTTAATGCCTATTAGGGTGTTTTGGTCGGTTATCATATCGGTTGCCATTTTAAAACTATCAATGGCGGGTAGGAACTGAACAATTGCATCCATAAATCCATCCTGCCTTGCATCCCCCAGCGCGGTTTGCATCCGCTTGCGGTAGTTATCAAATTCCGCCTGAACACGCAACAGGTCCGATAGATAATTTTCCGTTTCGGGTGGAGATTGCTCCTCAATTTCTGTTTCCTTAACCTGTTCAGTTTCCGGTTCGGTGGATTGGTCTAGATTTTCCTCTTGCGGTTGAACATTTTCTTCGTCCTCAAAATTCAATTTTTGCCTCCTTTTAAATTGTCTATTTGCCCGACAATAAATTTAAGTGCAGCGGCAATGTTGGCGTAATCTATTCTTTTAGGGCCAACAAGTGCTAAACTTGCAATTGGCACACCGTTAATTTTTATTGGTGCGCTTAGCATCATGCCGCCTTTAAGCGATGTATTTTCGCCCTCATCCGCTATTGTGAAGTTAAAGTTTTGCGCGTCTTGGTTGACTGTTTCAATAATTTTGTCCGCATCCTGCAAAAATTCGAACACGTTTTTGGCATCGTCAATTTCAGTTTGGCTTTTGCCGTCTAGTAATTTGGTTGGATTTTCGTTAGATACATCACATTTGGTTTTAATAACTGCCAACAGCACATCCGCAACACTTTTAATTATACCCCTAAATTCAGCAATCTGGGCGCCTGCCCTTAGGCAAACATCGTAAATGTTATCCACCATAAACTCTATTGTTTTGCCCTTAAAACGCTCGGTTAAATAGGCGCTTGCCTCGTTGCAACTAACTCGGTCTATGTTAGGGTCAAGGCTCATATTATCGTCTATAATGCCCGCATTTGTTTCCACAAGTAAAAGTGCATCTTTATTAATTAAAGGGATAATTTGAATGTTTTCTATTGTTAAATTTTTAAGCCCGTGTTGAACAAGCACTG
>CANPWT010000069.1 GCA_947584775.1 uncultured Clostridia bacterium
CTGGGCAAACCTCGTCACCTGTGTATGGGGTGCAAGGTGGAATAGGGCAATAGCCGTAACTAGGCACAAGCACGTCAACAACTGCAACAACTTTTAAAATTGTTGTAACGCACGCGTTAATTGTAAAGCCGCCCGTTTCAGGGTTATAGTTGCCCATGGAAATAACAGCGCTGCCAAATGCTACCACATCAATTGGGGTAAGGCTTGGTTGTGGCACATAAAGAATAACGTCTTGTGTTAAAGTTATTGTGCCGGTTGCACTGCCAGCCACATTGTTTGCGTCTGTATATGTAACAACAACAGGTATGTTAATGTTTGCTTGAACACGAGCAAAATTTGGTCTATCGTCAAACCTTGTAACGACTAAACCGGTTACCGTTGCTTGGCTTCCAACCGAATTTCCGCTTACAAAAGTAAGAGGGGTGGTAGGGTTAGCCGGATTAAAGTTTGTTAATGTTAATGAATAATTTTCCAAAGAAGATTGGTTCATACAAGCATCAAAAACTTTGGTTGTTTGGATACATATACGCTCACAAAGGCCGTTCATAACATTATTTGTTTGGCCAGGGAAGATTCCAGGCCTAGAATCTGTGTAAAATGACATTTTTTAACCTCCTATGCTACAATATATTATTCAAAAACATAATTTTGTGTTAAAATAAGCAAAATAAAAGAATTAATAATATTTGACTATTTGCCCTAAATATGTTAATTTAATAAAAACAATGTCCTATTTTATTTTAATTGTTATAACTGTTGCCATTTCTTTAACGCTTGGCTTAACTGCGGGCGTTAATATTTTGCATGCAACAGAAGGGCAAATTTTTAGAAATTTATTTTATTCAGTGCTTGCGCTCACAATAATTGATGCCTTTTTTGCAATTTTAATTAGGATTTTGCCGCGCAAATGGTTTGACCCATTTAAAAAGGTTTACACCGTCCACCGCTGGGAAAGGCGCTTTTACATCTTTGTTGGCATAAAAAAGTGGAAGTCTATTATACCTGAAACGGGCGGGCAGTTGGTTGGCTTTGCAAAACGCAGCCTGCTAGATATTACCGACAATAATTACATTTACAAATTTATGCAAGAAACCGTTATGGCGGAAGTTATGCATTTGCTTGGCGCAATATTTAGTTTTTTAATTGTGTTTATTAACCCAAAATTGTTTGTTGTTGTGGGTTTGCCACTTATGATTATGAATATCATTATAAATATATTGCCGGTTATGATTCAGCGTTACAACCGCCCAAAATTAATGGCACTGTATCGTAGGAACGAAAGGCGCAAATCTGCTTTGGAGGGTGCTTGCGTATGAAAATTTTTTCAATAAGTGACCTTCATTTAGATATAAACAACACCAAGCCTATGGACATTTTTGGCCCGGTTTGGCATGGGCACACGGACAAAATTATAGAGGATTGGAAAAATAAAGTAACTGAGGACGACATTGTAATTTTGGCAGGAGATTATTCCTGGGCAATGAAATTGGAAGACGTTGTGCCTGATTTTGAATTTTTATCAAACCTGCCTGGCACAAAAATTTTAATAAGAGGCAACCACGATTATTGGTGGGGGAGTATCGCCCGTGTGCGTGAAAAATTGCCTGCAAACACATACGCCCTTCAAAATGACGCAATAAAAATTGGCAACTACATTTTTTGTGGCAACCGTGGTTGGCTTATTCCGCAAGGCAAGTACGACACTGAGGAAAATAATAAACTTTACGCGCGTGAACTTATTAGGTTAGAGTTATCACTAAAAGCGGCAAAAAAACTTCAAACCAACAACGAAAAAATAATATTTATTACTCATTTTCCGCCTTTTAACAACAAGCGCGAGCCAAGCGAATATACAAAAATGCTAACAAGTTTCGGAGTGTATAAGGTTGTTTTTGCCCACCTTCATGGCTACATAAATCCGCTTATGCGCTATAACGAAATTGACGGTGTTGCTTATTATTTAACTAGTTGCGATGCCCTTAAAAACGAATTAATTCAAATAGACTAGGTGCTTATGGAATTTAAACACATTTCAGTTTTAAAAGAAGAGAGTATATCTGGGCTAAACATCCGCCCGGATGGTGTTTATGTGGACTGCACAACGGGTGGTGGCGGGCATTCGCTTGAAATTGCAAAAAGGCTAACTACGGGCAAACTTATTTGCATAGATAAGGACACGGACGCGCTAAAAAAAGCCAAGCAAGTTTTAAAAAAATATTTAGATAAAATTATCTTTGTAAATGATAATTTTGCAAACATTGACGAAATTTTAAATAATTTAAACATCCCGGCCGTGTACGGCATTTTAGCGGATTTAGGCGTAAGCAGTTATCAGTTAGACGAGGGCAGCCGTGGCTTTAGTTTTAAGCAAAACGCCCGCCTAGATATGCGCATGGACCAAAGCCAAACCTTGGATGCAGAATATGTAATAAACCACTATTCGCAAGAAGAACTAGCAAAAATTTTGTATACCTATGGGGAGGAAAGAAACGCCCGCCAAATCGCCCGCAAAATCATAAAACAGCGTGAAATTAAGCCAATCACCACCACTTTTGAATTGCGAGATATTATTGTGGATAGTTATCCGCCAAAATTTCAAAACAAAGCAGGTTTGTGTGCCAAGGCCTTTCAAGCCATCCGCATAGAGGTCAATAACGAACTTAACGATTTACCGCTATCGCTTGAAAAAATGTTGCAAAAATTAAAAAAAGATGGTAGAATATGCATAATTTCATTTCATCCGCTAGAAGATAGAATTGTAAAAAACACCTTTAAATTGCATTCAACAAACTGCATTTGCCCGCCGTCCTTCCCTAAATGCGTGTGCGGCCATAAGGCGGATTTAACGCTAATTACTCGCCATCCAATTTTGCCAAGTGAAGGGGAGCAACAAGCAAATTCGCGCTCAGCAAGTGCAAAACTTAGAATAGCACAAAAATTGTAGGAGGTTTTATGGACGAGGAACAAAATCTACAACCAGCCGATGCACAACAAACCGAAACAACAACAACTTTTAAAACCGAACCAATACCAAGTTTGGACGAAGAAACTTTGGCGCAAATGCCCAGCCTGGACGATTTAATAAAAAGTGAAAAACAAATAACCCCCGCACCTGAATTGCAGGGACTAAAGCGGGTGGAAAGTGAAACTAGCCCACAAGATAAAACCTTTGCACGAAAGGACGCCAAAAAAAAGGAATTAGTTAAAAAAAGGCTAAAAATAATAACGGGCGTATACATTGCCGTGTGTGCCTTGCTTTTAGCGTTAACTTTTGTTAATTTAGGCACAATGATAAACAAAAATAGCGAAATTAATGCCAACAAAGCCACAATTCAATCCGAGCAAACAATGGTTAACAGATACGAAACTAGTGAGGAAGACCCACTTACCCCTAGCAGCCAATTAATTGTGGATTTAAACGAGCCGCGCGATTATAGTGATGAAAAAAAGGAACTTACCTTTTTAGATAAACTTTCCATTTTGTTTAGAAATTTATTTGGTTAACAAAAAAAGCATATTTCTATGCTTTTTTTTATTGTTACAGAAAACCACGGGATAGTCCCGTGGTTCAAAAGCGGTTTACC
>CANPWT010000070.1 GCA_947584775.1 uncultured Clostridia bacterium
TAACAATTTCCATTCCCTGGTATTTACGAATACGTTTAGCCATTTCTGCCATGAAGTTGAGTGCAACCGGGCTGTCTGGGTCAATAAACATGTGTGCTTCGTCGACTGCAACCACAACTTGGCGCAAAATGTTGTTGCCTGTGCGCTCGTAATATTGCTCGTTAAAACGTTTGTTGTTAATAATTTCGTTATTGAGGTATTTAAACACCAACAACATCTGTGCGTTTGCAAGTTTGTTGTTTTTGCTGGCGAACAAGGTTTGGAAGTTAAAGGTAATAAGATTTTCGTCCGTCAAAATTGAGGTTGGGCCGTTCCACAAATCTGAGTTACGCCCGCCCGTTGCAAATTTTTGAATGTATGTTTCCAAAATGAGCAAATTGTTGCGGTAGAAGGCGTCTTTAACCGTTTTTAACTTAGATTTAATTAAGGCAAACAAGTCGTCAAAAATTGGATAATCTTCCGGCTTTAATTTGCTAATATCTGTTTTTTCGTTAATGCCTTTTTTGTTATACAATTCAACAACCAAAGTGTTAAGAGTTTCAAATGCGTCCGAACTAATTCCTTCCAAAATGGCGCGGAAGAATTGCTCTAAGAACTGCAAATGGGTAAAGAAGGTTTTGTTTGTGCCCTTTTTAACCATTTCGTCTATGCTGGTTTCGTCCACATCCACGCCCACATTGGCACTATCTAGGTCTTCAAGTGAGGCCATTATATGGAAAGGATTTAATATGCCCGAACTGTTTGTGCCAACGTCAATAACTTTTCCGCCTAAATTCCTTGTCATGACCTCATATTCGTGCTCTGGGTCGAGGATGTACATTTTTGTTCGGTCTGCGGCAAGGTTGGTTAGAATTGTTTTTGTTGCGTACGATTTACCCGAGCCGGATTTACCAATAACCATAAGGTTAGAGTTAATTCTGCCCGAGCGCGAGTCACGCACAAAGAAATCTATAAACAATGGGTAGCCGCTAGATGTTGATTGCCCCAGGCAAAAGCCCGCTTTATCTTGCATTATGCTATCTACCATTGGGAAACTTGAAGCAATGGTTGTGCTTGGCATGCTGCGGTAGAAAGGCTTTAATGTGTCTATTCTGTTTACGCTGGACGAAATAAACGCGTCCACCTGCCTGCCGAACAAATCGCTTTGCTTAAAGCCGTATTGTTTTAACACGTTGCGCACTTCCTTACGCTTGCTTTCCTCCGCGCGGATGTGGATTGAAACATCATACAACTGCTCGTTATTGGTTTTTAAATCTTTAAGCAAGGTTTGAAGTGAGTCGATATCTGCTTCTTTTTCAATAATTTCACTTGAACGATAGGTTTTATCTAGTTTGCTTTCCTTTTCCATAACTGCGCGGTCGATGGCCTTTTCGCCCTTTTCTTTATCTACCGGCATAATGTTCATAATAACACGCGTGCCAAGTTGGTTGAATATTGGGAACGCCCAACCGTTGCCCACTTCTAGCGGGTAATTGGAAATTACAAATTGTTTGTATGGCTTTTTATCTATTTCCACACGCGCAACCTTAAATTCCACCGAATTTGGCATAACCCAATCGTTAACCATGCTTGGGGCAAGCCCTTCAATGTCCTTTTCCGAATACACTTCTTGGTAATTAGATTTTAAAAAACTAATTAAATCTTCCTCTTGCAAAACTTCGCTTGAAATTGTGTATTGCCCAACGCCTAAATCGCTAACTATGCCGTTTGCAGTGTATTCCAAATTCACTTTATCTGAGCCGTAAATCACAAGGTAAAAGTGGTTTTGCAAAATTGGCTCGGCCTTTATGGCATTGTTTAAAATTTCCACCCGCTCACGGAAAATGTAGCCACGCATTTCCATTTCAAGGTCGGAATATTGGCCTTGCTGATAAAGTTCGTTTAAAAGTTCGTATTTTTTATCGTCATTTTTTAAAAACACGTCAAAGCGCATTGGCTTAACCGTTTTAATAAGGCTTGCCCGCTGGTATTGAGATATTCGTTTAAGCGCCTTACTAAATGTTAAAATTAAACTATCTTGCGCATCCTCTTGCATAAGATCCAACGCCACCGGATGCAATTCAATAACCATGCCCGAATAATCGCCAAAATTTATAAACTTTCCCAATTCTATGTTGAAAAATGGGGTTAATTTTTGCATGGAATAGCCTTTAACTTTTTGCTTTTTACTGCCTTTTTTGCCGTCTTTTGGGATGTAACTGCTTGGGTTGTTTTTAATTTTAATATATTTTTTAGGGAAGGCCGCAAAACGAATTATAAGCCCCACACTGCTCCATAGCCTTAGCCCGGTGTCTATTGGGATGTATAGTGCAACTGAAATTGCCGCCCAACCAAGCAATGCATACCACCTATAATCAAAATTGTTAAATTTAAACAAGTTACTTGCAACAATAACAATGGCAAAAATTAGGCATATTATTGCAAGAATAATGTCCCCAAGTGTAATGTTTTTTAAAAACTCGGTTTTAATTCGGGTTTTACCCGGAATATACCTAACCATTTTTACCCCTTAATTAAATGCTCTATTTTAATACTTAACTATTTTTTATCATGCGTTCTATCTTGTAATTGTTTGTTACTGTTTTTAATAATTGCTACTTTTTGATCGTTAATTGCTTTTGTAACTGACGCCAAGCCGTCATCTATATTTGTTACCATATTTTGCAACGTATTAATAGCACTTACCGTGGATGTATTTCCACTATCTTTTGCAAGTTGGAACGCTTCGGTGATACTATCTTTATCAACTTTAACATCGGTCCTAGTACCAATATCGATTTTTGCGTTATTCACAATTCTAGCATAAGCATGATCGGTCATTTTAGTTGTGGCAATAGTTGCATCTCTTGCAGCGACAAGGGCAGAATTGAACTCGGAGACCCTGTCTTTAAAGACATCAACCGCTTGATTTATCTGTTCCATAGCCTGCTTTTTGTCTGAGGCATGTGGGCCAGTTACTTTTTTAATCTCTTGTTGAGTGTACCCGCCTCTTGCAAGTATGTTTCTAACAGCATCATTACTAAGCCCCATCGTTGTCTGAGCACTTGTTGCACCGGCTTGCGCTAAAATTGCAGCAATATCATTCTTTCGCGCTTCTGCCGCCGCTAATGAAGTGTACGCATCCGCTGCATCCTTTTGAACTTTTTGGTCTTCAAGAACGGAATCACCGGTATATTTTTTTATCATCAAGTCTGGATCAGACCTTTGCAAACGCACCTGTTCCGCCATGCGTTGTTCTGCAACCATATTGGCGATTTCTTTTTCAACTCCTAAAGATTTTGCTAAACCCAATGCTTCACGTTGAGTTATGGAGTTGTTGGCTAATCGGTCTCTAATTGACTCAATAGATCTATCCACCGCTTTTTGATTAACTTCTTTTTTGCCCTCTTCTTTTTTATCTTTAATATTTTTCTTTACTGCGCTAGGATCAATGCCTGTTAAGTTTTTAAACGCGCCTCCTGGTGCCGTAACTGCTGATTTAGTTAATGATTTGAAGAAAGAGCCACCTGCTTGTGCTTCACAGCTTGCTTTGGCAAAAGCA
>CANPWT010000071.1 GCA_947584775.1 uncultured Clostridia bacterium
CACGCTCAGCCTGCCGCCAAGCGAAGCGGTTAAATTTGGGTCAACAATTGTTTTGTTTAAAATGTTGCCGTAAACGCCGTATTTACAATTTGTGTCGGCAACGCCAATTGCGTCATCGCTAAGATTGATGGACGAGCGGATTTCGCCCGGGTTATTTTTTTCGCCCTTTTTAATTCCGTGCAGGCTGCATTTGTAAATATTTCCGCTGCCAACATCAAAGTTGTCGCCAAGCGAACTGTCTACAATAGGGTGGCCAACCGCGCCAAAGCGATAATTAGATTTTTTTACATACGTAAGAGTGCCAACTCCGCTGGCGTTGTTCCTAACCCACAAACCCAATTTGTATTTTTGGCTAAAAAGGTCAAACACCGGGTTTATTTTGCTTTCGATAATTTTGCCGTCCCGCTTAATTGTTATACCCAATTCCCTGCCTTGGTTTTGCTTTAAATTGATTATGCGGTCAATGTCGGCAATAGAGGCAATTTCCTCGCCCTCAATTTTTATTAAGGCGTCCCCGTTTTGTATTCCGCTGGTTTGAATAGGCTCTTTTAGGCCGCAATCGGTTACAATGGCATTGCTGCCCACGCAAATAACTCCCTCGCTAAACAAATTAAAGCCAACCGTTTCGCCGCCCACAAACACATCGGTGTCGGTAAGCAGGCGCACGTTTATTTTTTTAATGGTAAACAAATTAAAAAGTTTAACATTTAATGTGGTTTCGGTCATCTCGCCGTTAAGGTCCACAACCAAATTGGAGGGCAAATCCAAATTAATTAGCGGGCTATATACATCATTTTTGTTGGCAGATTCAATATCCTCATATGTAATTATCATATTATCGGGCAAATCGTTAATTTTTTTAATGTTCGGCAATAAAAACGCAGTTCCCGTCATGGCAAGCACAATAAAAATGGCAACAATTAATAACTTTTTCACAATTAACTCCTATTTTACCTTTTTAGTTTGTGCTAATATGCCGAATTTATTATTGCTAATTTTTGCTAACAAAATTTAAAAATCTCTTGACAAACTCTCCCGTTTAGGCTAAAATACAGCCATACCCTTGCAATAGTTGTGCGAGCCACTCTTACGCCAACATTGTTTGTGGCGAATTTTAATAAAAGGAGAGTATTATGATTAATAAAGCGGAAATTGTTAAAACTTATGGCAAAAATGAGCAAGATACCGGCAGTGTAGAAGTTCAAATTGCCCTTTTAACAGAAAGGATTAAAAACTTAACCGAACATCTTAAAAACAATAAGCAAGATTTACATTCAACCCGCGGCTTAAATCAAATGGTTTCAACCCGCAAAAAGATGTTAAATTATTTAGAGAAAAAAGATATTAACCGCGCCCGTGATTTAAGAAAAAAACTTGGCATCCGTGGTTAACAAAGCAGCCGTTTGGCTGTTTTTTCTTTACCTATTTTACATTTAACAGCAACATTTGTTACAGTTGACATTTGTTAACACAAGATGTAAAATATTTTTATGAAATTTGCTGAAAGGTTAAAAGAATTAAGATTGGAAAAATTTTAAGTCAGGACCAACTTGCAAAAAAGTTAGGTTTAACACACTCCGCCATTGGGTATTGGGAATTGGGCAAAAGAGTGCCTAATTTGGAGGCGGCTATATCTATAGCAAAGTTTTTTGGCGTTGGTTTAGATTATTTGGCTGGGCTGGAAGATTAATTTATGTTTGGCATTTGCAAAAACGCAAGCGTAACGCTTGTTTTTTTATTTTTTTTGTGCTAAACTTGACAAGTGTATAAAAGGATTTAATTATGAAAGAAACATCTTATAGTTTAGAAATTGGCGGAAGAAAAGTGGAAATTTTGCTTAACAAATATTGTATGCAAGCAAATGGCCATGTAATAATCCGCTGTGGCGACACAGTTGTTATGGTCAACGCCACAATGAGCAAAGCCCCAAGGCCGGGCATGGATTTTTTCCCACTCAGCGTAGATTATGAGGAGAAAATGTACAGCGTGGGCAAAATCCCAGGCGGATGGAAAAAGCGTGAAGGCAGGCCGGGGGATTCTGCAATTTTACGCAGCCGTTTAATAGATAGGCCATTGCGCCCATTGTTCCCAAAAGGGTTTTACAATGATGTAACCGTAATTGCAACCCCATTGTCGGTAGACCCGGACATTGCACCCGAGCCACTTGCAATGCTTGGCAGTTCAATTGCGCTTTCAACCAGCGATATTCCATTTACAATTCCAACCGGCTCGGTAAAAGTGGGCTATGTAGACGGCAAGTTTATAATCAACCCAACAGTAAAGGAATCTGAACAAAGTTTATTAGATTTAACCGTTAGCGGAACAAAGGAAGCGGTTTTAATGGTGGAGGCAGGCGCAAAAGAACTTTCCGAAGATATTATGTTAGACGCCATTATGCTTGCTCATGAAGAAATTAAAAAGCAAGTTGCCGTGCAAGAAAAAATTGTTAAAGATTTAAAAGTTAAAAAAGCGGACATCGCTTTTGAAGAAGTTCCAGCCGAAATAGACCAGGCGGTTAGGAAATATGTAGATAAAAAAATGGACACCGTGCTGGAATGCTTTGATAGGCACGCTCGCGAGCAGTTGGAGGACGAGTTAACCCAGGAAGTTAACGAGCATTTTGCCGAAATTTACCCAGACAACGCTAAGGACATTGCCCAAGTTTTATACAACGTTAAAAAGGAAAAAGTAAGGTATAAAATACTTCACAAAGGCATCCGCCCAGACGGCAGAAAACTTAACGAAATCCGCCCAATTTGGTGCGAAGTTGGCATGCTTCCACGCGTGCATGGCTCGGGCGTGTTCACCCGTGGCGAAACACAAGTTTTAACCACTTGCACTCTTGGCATGCTAAGCGAAGTGCAGGAACTTGAAGGGTTAGATACCGAAGAATACAAAAGATATATGCATCAATACAATATGCCAGGCTACACCACAGGCGAGGCAAAACCTTTGCGTAGCCCAGGCAGGCGTGAAATTGGTCACGGAGCATTGGCTGAGCGCGCATTGTTGGCCGTTCTTCCAAGCGAGGAAGAGTTCCCATACGCCATCCGCACAGTAAGCGATGTTTTAAGTTCTAACGGCTCAACTTCACAAGCCTCTGTTTGCGGCAGCACACTTGCCCTTATGGATGCAGGCGTGCCAATAAAAGCGCCTGTTGCC
>CANPWT010000072.1 GCA_947584775.1 uncultured Clostridia bacterium
GGAAAAGCGAAAAGGAAGAAAAAGCCAGCAAAATAAGCGGCATAAAAATTATTATTTATATTTTAGTTGGCGTGCTAGCATACATATTACTTTCCCCATTTATAAATGTTGTTGAATTTTGGTTTACAAAACTTAATATACCTGGCCAACCAATCCCGTACAAAATGGATGGAGTGGGCTATGCTGTTTCAATATTTTCGCTTGCAATTTTGCCTGCAGTGTGTGAGGAGTTTTTGTTTAGGTGGGCAATTTTTAACAAACTTAAAAAATATGGTAAATTATTTAGCATTGTTGTAACTAGTGTGTTTTTTAGTTTAACACACATGTCGATTAATCAGTTAATTTATCCTTTTTTAATGGGATTGCTGCTTGCCAGCATAATGTATAAGGAAAATAATATAATATATAGTATAGTTGTACACTTTGTTTGCAATTTTATTTCTATCACTTTTTCCTTTTTAAACATTGGCGTAAATTTTAGTGTGACCTACATCGTTTTGGCGTTTGTTTTGTTATTTGCTTTTATTGCGTTGCTAACTTGGTTTATGGCCAAAATTAAGCCAAAAGAAAATCAAAAACTTAGCAAAACAGAAATTATATATTTAACTGTTGCCATTGCCCTTATGCTGGTTATATGGGTGGTTGTTAATTTATTATGAAAAATACATATGGAAAAATTTGTTTAATATTTTTCATCTCTATGACGCTTACCGCCATCATTTTTTGTTTTGGATATTTGGGCATATTAAATAGCGACATTTTAAGCACGTTTTTAATTCAAATTATTGTTATGCTTGCCATACCATTTTTGCTATACACAATTTTAATTAGCAAAAATGTAAAAACAACTTTTAGCGATTGTGGATTTAAAAAAATAAGTTCAAAAGTGGTTATTGCCGCTATACTTTTAGGTTTGGTTTTGTTTTGCATAAACAGTTTTGTATCTAACGCATTTTCAAGCATAATTTCACTTTTGGGGTACGAAAATTTATCTAGTTCCACCTCGCCTGATTTAGCACCTAAAAAAATATTTTTAGATTTTGTTTTATCTGCCCTATTGCCGGGCTTTTGCGAGGAATTTTTGTTGCGCGGAATAATGTTAAACGCAGGCAAAAAACAAGTTAGCCCACGCTATTGTTTAATTGTTTCTAGCCTACTTTTTGGCCTGTTGCATCTAAATATTAGGCAGTTCTTTTACGCTACAATTATGGGGGCGTTAATGGGCTATGTTTCGCTTAAAGCGGACAGCATTTACCCAACCATTATAATTCATTTTATGAACAACTTTTTAAGCAACTATTTTGTTTACGGGACATATTTAAATTGGCCGTTTGCAAGGGGATTTATGGTGATAGAAAACCTGCTGTTTTCCAACCCAATATTCTACATTGTGTTCACGCCAATAATAATTATTACAATGGCGCTTTTATATGTGTATTTAGTTAAAGTTATAAGCATTGAGCGCGGAAAAAGTAAAATTATTAAATTTTTACAACAGACCAGAGATACCAACATGAGCGTGCAGGATTGCCAAAAGCAAATTGACGAAATAAACTTATGCCTTAGCCAAAACGATTTAAAAAACAACACCAAACCAAAATTTTGCAATAAAATTTATTTAATTTGCAGCATACTTTTGGGCAGTTTAATAACAATTTCTAGTTACATTTGGGGGATTATCTAATGATAAAAATTAATTTAATTTGCGTGGGCGACATTAAAGAAAAATATTTAAAGGACGCCATTGATGAATACAAAAAAAGAATAAGCAAATTTGCAAATTTAAACATTGTTGAAGTTAAAGAAAATGCACCAAAAACAAATTACGCCAACGATATTGAGCAAAATTTAAAAAAGGACGCTGAAAATATTTTAAAGTTTGTTAAAGGCTATTTAATTGTTTTAGACCCGTTTGGCAAGCAATTTTCAAGCGTAGATTTTGCCAAAAAGATTGAAAAACTTGCACTTAATCACAGTGAAATTTCTTTTGTTATTGGCGCATCCAACGGCATACATCAATCGGTTAAAAACTTGGCCGATGAAAAGATTTCGTTTTCCATGTTAACCTTCCCGCACCAACTTATGCGCGTAATATTTTTAGAGCAACTTTACCGCGCTTTTACAATAAACAACAATATTTCTTACCACAAATAGCCAAGTGCTATTTTTTAATTATTATTTAATTTTTTATTAAAATTTTTATTTTTTTATTAAATTTTAATGATTTTTTAATATTTTTTTGCAAATTTAATTTATTTTTTTGTAAAAATATTATTTTATTGAAATTTTTATTGTTGTCTTTATTAATTTAACTAATTTATTTTCAATATTTAAAAATTTTTATATTTTTATTGAAAAAATTAATAAATTTATTTATTTTTTATTTAATTTTAAAAAATTTTTAAAAATTTAGCCCATAAAGTTATTTAACAACATAAAAATAAACTGCATAAATATTATCGAGGGAAATATGACATATCAAGAACTTGTAAATAATATTGTGCAGTTGCAAGAAGAGGGGCTGGAACTTTTTAATGCGGGCAAATCTGTTTTAGGGAAAAATATTTTAGCAACGCATGTTGGCAGTTATGACGGCGTGCAAATTTTAATTCAAGGAGGAATACACGCCCGTGAATATATAACCGCGCTTTTGTTAGTTGAAATGGCAAGGAATTTGCACAACAACGATTTAGTTAAGGACGGCGGCATTTATTTTGTTTTTTTAACCAATCCTGACGGGGCGGAAATTGTGTTGGACGGTGTTAATAATTTGCCATGCGCAATAACCAGAAATTATTAACAC
>CANPWT010000073.1 GCA_947584775.1 uncultured Clostridia bacterium
TTTTTTACATACACAAATTCGCCAATTTTGTTTAGCAATTTTGTTGGGATTAAGGCAAAAATAACCCCCGCAACAACCAGCGGCAAAACATTAAAAATTAGTTGAATATTTTGCGTTACAAAAAAGAATTGAATTAAAACATCGCAAATTAATGCCGTAACAAAAATTTTAATTTTGTTGGGCAGAGCAAAAATTCCGCTCATAAGCGTAATAAGCGCCACTTCACTTACCACCATAATGTCCATATTGCGTAGCGCCACGCCAAAGGCAAAAGATAAGCAAATTGTAAAGGTTAATTTTGGGTTGTTTATTGCGCTTAAAATAAAAATCATTAAAAACACAATAACCTTATACACGCTAAAATTAACAATGTTTATGTCCGCTAACCCCACGCCCGTAAGCGCAATGGCAAACAAAAAGCAAATGGCCTCGTCTAGCGTAAGTTTAAAGCAGTTTTTTCTAACCAACAAAACTTGCGTAACCACAATAAATGCGTATAAACAAATTAAGCCAAGCCCAATGTAAAAAACCAAATGTTTAACCTCGCTTATGTGGTAATAAATGTATGTGGCAAGCGAAATTAAATATGTAATAAACGCCATATACAACTTAAATTTGCGTTTTAACCCTTTTAATATGTAAAACACCACCAAACACACTGCCACCACGGTTAGCGATGTTAAAAAACTTGGCAAAGTAAATTGTATGGCCACGCTTGAAAGCAAACAAAAAACCGACAAAATTTTTTCATTAAACCCAACATAAACCGCAGCAACAAAAAAGGCAAACAAAAACGGACTGAGTTCGCCAATCTTTGCATTTGCCAAAATTAGCATTACAAATAATATTGAAATATATTTTAAAAAAACATTTGCATTAATTTTTTTTAATTTAATTTTTGTGTTCATAACAACTAAAATATCATAAAAATTTTATTAAATTTTAAAAAAATGCTGTCTAAAATGCAATTTTTGATGATTTTTTTGTGTTTTTTTGTTAATTTTTAAAAATTTTTACTAAAAATTGTTTTTGACTCTGCTTTAATTTTTTATTTTTTGCTTTTAAATATGTTAAAAAATAGATTGACTTTTTTTTATTTTTGGATATAATTAATTTTATATTTAATTTATTAACCTTAAATTAAATGCAATAAAAACTAAGACGGTGTGTAAGTAATTTATTAATTTCATTTTAGAGAAAGTGTTCACGGCTGAAAAACACTATGTTCAGTTAATAAATGAATTTCAGCACCCGAGTTGCACTTGGTAAACGATTTATATCGGTTAAGAGTAGCCAGACAAAACTGTAAAAATGTAATGAGGCAACCGTTGGGTTGTAAAATAAGGTGGTACCGCGTTCAACAACGCCCTTAAACTAGGGGCGTTTTTTATTTGAACAAAAAGGAGAATTTATGCAAGAAAAAATTGAAAAAATACTAAATTACACTAAGGAAAAATTAAACACAATCACATCAAGCGCTGCTTGCCAAGATTTGCGTGTGGAAATTTTGGGTAAATCAGGCGAAATTACCAACTTGTTTCGCTTTATGCGTGAAGTTCCGCCAGAAAAGAAAGGTGAAGTGGGCAAACTTTTAAACGATGCAAAACAGCAAGTTGAGGGTTGGATTCAGGCCAAAGAGGCCTTTATTGCCGAGCAGGAATTGAACAATCAAATTAAAAACAGCGAAAAGATAGATATAACCCTGCCAACAAAGGAAGTTTGCGGCAGTTTGCACCCACGCACCATAATTCAAAAGCAGATTGAAGATGTGTTTATTTCTATGGGCTTTGTGGTTGAGGACGGCAATGAGATTGAAACTGAATACAATAATTTCACCGCGGTAAACGTGCCACAAAACCACCCCGCGCGCGATATGCAGGACACTTTTTGGCTAGATAACGGCCAGGTTTTAAAAACCCACACTTCCGCCTCGCAAAACCGAATTTTAAGGAAATATACTCCGCCAATCCGCGCCATTTTCCCAGGCAGATGTTTTAGGAACGAAAGTTTGGACGCTGGGCACGAAAACACCTTTTTCCAACTTGAAGGTGTTATTGTAGATAAGGAAGTATCGGTTGGCAACCTAATTTATTTTATGAAAGAAATGCTTTCTAAAATTTTTAAAAAGGAAATTGAAGTGCGTTTGCGCCCTGGCTTTTTCCCATTTACCGAGCCAAGTTTTGAAATGGATGTTAGATGCCCATTTTGCGATGGAAAAGGCTGCTCCACTTGCAAAAATGGAGGTTGGATTGAACTTTGCCCATGCGGCATGATTCATCCTCAGGTGTTAAAAAATGCGGGCATTAACCCAGAAGAATATAGCGGTTGCGCGTTTGGCCTTGGCCTGGACAGGATGGTTATGATGAGCGCCGGAATTAATGACATACGCGAACTTAACAGCGGGAACCTTAAACTTTTAAAACAGTTTAAGTTAGATTTTTAGGAGGAAAAATGATAGTTTCACTTAATTGGATTAAAGAATTTGTAAATTTGGACGGCATCTCGGTTGACGAACTGACAAAAAGGTTTGGCTTGTCCACCGCTGAAATTGAAGGAGTAACTTTTGTTGGCAAGGACATTGAAAATGTTGTTGTTGCCAAAATTTTAACAGTTGAAAACCATCCAAACAGCAATCATTTGCACATTTTAACCGTAGATGACGGCTCGGCCTCCCCTGTGCAGATTGTGTGCGGTGCGCCAAATGTTAGGGTGGGGTTAAAAACCTTTTTTGCGCGCGTTGGGGCAAACATCCACGGTGTAAAAATTAAGCCTGCCCGCCTTGCCGGCG